>CAZINA010000029.1:0-11214 GCA_964540545.1 uncultured Candidatus Bathyarchaeia archaeon | reverse complement strand
CACAAGGTGATGACCGCTGCTGAGTTTGTTGGATACGAAAACAGTTTTCTGGAGTCAAAACGGAAAACGCTGTACGTTGAAAATCCGCCGTCGAAAGAGTTTGAAAGGTGGATGCGGGAAGGCTTGAAGGAGAAAAAAATCGCTAAACCTCCGATGTAGCATTTACCCTTTGATATGGAAAAGGCTATAATTGAGACTTTGAATCTGATATTGTTAAACTTTGAAAGGAATGTTTGGGAATGGCAGAAGAGAAAAAGCCGTGGGATCAAGAAAGCTTTGATCAAAAAATGAAAGACAGCCTCAAGGAGTTATCAAGTTTAAGAATGGAACTACAAAACTTGCTCATGAAGTTTGGTATGCGCGCATTGAAACAATATCAAGCTGCGAGGAATTACCCGTTAAGAGCTAACGAGATTGCCCGTTTAGTGAAATATGAAGTCGAGAACGCAATCCACGATGTCTCTGAGAAGGACAGTATAGATGCAATAATCAAGCAAACCAGAATAGAATGGGAAAAAACGCATAAATTAGGGGAGTAACCACTAAATCCTGTCTCAAGAGGGCACACTCAAATTCGATATAGCACACTATTCGGCGCTGAAAATTTGAGCCTGTGCTTCTACTAGTTTTCAGCTTTCTCAATAGACCTCCATAGATAATGGGGTAATAACCGCAAATGTCAGATTTTATTCGGAAAAAGTGTTAGAACACCCTGTTCGACGCAACATTTCAACATTAGAAAGCTAACAAAATGTTTGTTTAAAAAGATGATGTTATATACTCCATACTTCTTTACATTTATAAGACACGGGAATTTAAATGAGCAAAAAAAAACCTGAAATTAAAATTCAGAACATAGTAGCTTCAGTATCTCTAAACCAAAAGATAGACCTACAGGAAATTGTGGAAAAATTCCCTCAAACCGAGTACAACCCAAGCGTGTTTCCAGGGCTTGTTTTTCGTCTTAAAAAACCTAAAACTGCTACTTTGATTTTCGGTACGGGTAAGATGGTTTGCACTGGCGCGAAGTCAGAGAAGGAGTCCAGAAGCGCAGTAGCAAAAGTGGTCAAAGAACTTAGACGCCAAGGAATCAAAATAATGGAGAAACCCGTGGTCACCATCCAAAACATTGTGGCTTCCGCAGCGTTAGGCGGAGAAATAGACCTTGAAAGCCTTGTGTACAAGCTCAACAGGATAATGTATGAGCCAGAGCAGTTTCCAGGAGCCGTCTACAGAATGGACGAGATGCAAGTGGTTTTTCTCATCTTTTCAGCTGGAAAGCTCGTATGCGTAGGCGCCAAGAAAGAAGAGCAAGTTTTCAAGGCAGTTTACAGAATCAAGCAACTGCTGGAAGAAAAAGAACTAATCTATTACCCAGAATAGCGTCACCGCATTCTTCTGCGGACAGCCGGGTTCTCGTCGGCAAGCTTCTTAAGCGCCAGCTCAAAAGTCTCGTCAGGAGCTAATTCCCGTTTTATGAAAACCCCTGTTCTGCCAACTTCATCTCGCTTTATGAGCGCGTGAACACGGTCTAGAACCGTTTCCGCTGATACTCCGAGACTCTTTGCCGCGGCATCTTCACGGTCGACAATGCTGCTTTCGGTGTGTCCGTCCGTTGTGGGTTCAATCAGCATCAACCGTTTGTCTACACCTACCACGCGAACGCCTGCGTTAAGCTGGTTGAGGTTTACTTCGCCTCCGAACTTGTAGAATTCACGTTCTACCCTGCGCATCCGCATTAAGGGAAAGGAAATGCTTGCCCCAGCGTCAACTTCGATGTATGCTTTCATAGCATAGTTGGGTGTGGCTTGAATCAGCAACCGTGTGTTAACTGGTATGCCTGCTCTTTCCAAAGCGGTTTCCACAAGGAAGGATGATGGCGGTTCAGTTACGAACACGTCGACGTCGCTGTTCGTGTTCACGTCGCCTCTGGCTATGCTGCCGTGCGCTAGCGCTTGCAAGCGGAAGCTTTCTAAAGCGGTCATTATCCGCGTAGCTTTTTCTCTGAGTTCCCCAAGCAATGCCCAGTGTGCACTGTTGTAGACTACTTCTTTGTATTCTGCGTGTTTCTTCGGTTTCGCAGCCACCTGCTTCATCCCTTTCTAGGAGGTTATAGTGTATGGTTTATTTAGTAATTTGTCAATGAGAACATTAACTGTGTGAAAGCCTAATGAGTGCAAATTCCACTGCTGCTGTATGTGTTGTGTGTAAGCGCAGAGATGCCTTCTTTTTTAGGCCTTACTCTGGGGAAAGGCTTTGCAGGAAATGCTTTGTTGAGTCTATCGAGGGGAAGGTTAGAGGCACGATCGGGAAATATAATATGTTTAGTTTTGACGATAGGATAGCGGTGGCGGTTTCAGGCGGTAAAGACAGCATAAGCTTGCTGCATATACTGGAGAGGACGGAGCGTGCTCATCCTAAGTCTTCGCTTGTGGCGGTGACGGTGGACGAGGGAATTAAGGGTTACCGTGATGAAGCGTTGGAGATTGCAGCGGCAAACTGCAAGGCGGTGGGGGTGGAGCATCATGTGGTTTCATTTAAGGGTCTTTTCGGTTTCACGCTTGACGAAATAATTAACCGCGTGGGACCGAAGGCTGAGAGGGAGTTGACGGCGTGTGCTTACTGTGGGGTTTTGCGGCGGAGGGCGCTTAATGTGGCTGCACGTGAGGTTTGTGCGGATAAGGTTGCGACGGCGCATACTTTGGATGATGAGGTTCAAACGAGTTTGATGAATATTTTCCGTGGTGATATTGCGC
Source organism: uncultured Candidatus Bathyarchaeia archaeon (assembly GCA_964540545.1). GTDB lineage: Archaea > Thermoproteota > Bathyarchaeia > Bathyarchaeales > Bathycorpusculaceae > SG8-32-3. Next base: position 8,458 of record CAZINA010000029.1, on the reverse strand, counting down.
GTTTGGCTAAGGAGAAGCCTGTGACTGATGTGGTGCATCCGCGTTTGGTGCGGAAGGTTAAGCCTTTCTGTGAAGTTCCAGAGAGGGAAAGCACCTTGTATGCTTTTGTTAAGCAGATCAGGTTTCAGGATACGCCTTGTCCTTACGCGTCAGAAGCTTTGCGGAATGATGTTCGTGTTATGCTTAATAGGATGGAGCAGAAGCGGGCTGGTACGAAATTTACTGTTTTTAAGTCTATGGAGCGCATTAGACCTGTGTTGAGCGGGTTGGTTGAGAGTGATGAGTTTCGGGAGTGTGTTGAGTGTGGGGAACCTGCTTCTGGGAGTTTATGTAGGGTTTGTGAGATGTTGCGGGGTTTTTGTTGATGTTATGTGTGGTTGAAGGCGTTTTTGTGTTTTAGTTTCCGTAGTAGTTCGGAGGCTTCGAAGGCGTTTTTGGCTGTGGCGACGTGTTTGGCTTTTCTGACGGTTATGCGTTTGCCGCAGTATGGGCAGGTTCGTGTTTTTTGGCCTTCTGTGGCTAGGAATAGGTTGCCGCATTGGGTGCATGTGATGATTAGGGTTTGTCTCATGTGTGTGTCTCCGAAAGACTTTTCCACGTACAGTTAGATAACGTTTAGGGAAGAGTGACTGTTGATGAGTGGGGCGCGAAGAGGGAAGTTGGGTTTGTTGGATTTGGCGTTGAAGTATTTCAAGAAGGAGGGTTACAAGATTAATCAGGAGAGTAGTGTTCTTGAGGGTTACAGTGGGATTTCCCGTAAGTTTGATCTTATTGTGCAGAAGGGTCGTGTGGAGCAGGGTGTTTGGATACGTGACTGGAACAGAACAATTGGCGTTAACATTATCATTGGGTTGGATACGGCTTCTGATGATGTGGGTTTGTCAAGCCCTATAATGATTGGTGAAAAATTTAGTGATCACGCTAAATCCTATTCGAACAGGCGTAAAGTCACGCTTTTGACACGGCATAAAATTGCCATGAGTCTAAGGTGAAAATTTAAACTTTCAGGTATTCGTCGATTAAGCCTTCTTTTTCCAGCAGGCTCAACCAGTCAACGTTTCCCACTGAACATTTCTTGTTTTCGTTTAGAACCGTGAGGATTTCGTTTACGACAGTTTCCACGGTTTTTCCTGTGATGTCTAGTTCGCATACTTTTTCTTTCGTGTGTTCCTGAAGTGCTTCGACTAGGCAGACATCTAGGATTTCGGCTGCTAGGTTTTCTCGTAGTTTGGCGTCTTGAAAACCGGTTTTCTCCATGAGTTTGCGTAGTTCTTTGGGGTTGCGGCGGAGAACAAAAATGCGTGTGACATAGCGTTTTGGGACGATTGCTGCGGCGTAGTGACCATCAATGATGATTGTGTCTTTTTCGGTTTTTTCTATGGTTTCGGTGATTTTAGCGTGCATTTTTTCTTCGTTTATTATGGTGGTTTTTCTTTGTTTGTCCTTGCCTAGTGTTAGGTTGTGTTTGTTGGCGAAGTCTGTGAGGTTAATGTATAGAGCGTTTGTTTTTGTGGTGAGTTGCTGGGAGACTGTGGTTTTTCCTACGCATGGTGTGCCTGTTATGAGGATGACGCGTTTGCTCATGATTTCCTAATGAGGAAAGGAGGTAGTTATTGCTTGCGCTGGTTTCTTTGCTGCTAACGCGTGATTTTTTGTCTATACCCCCTCTATATATAGGTTCAACTTCACCGTAGAACCTGAGGATGGATTACTGCTGATGTGTGGATAGGTTTATGGGTTGCTTTTGCGTTTTTTATTGTGGGCTGGCGAGTTGGTGTGTGGCTTTCGGGCCCGTTTACGGGTCTGAGGAAACTCCGCCCACGTGTAGAATTGCAGTCCCTTCGGGGGTAAGGCGAGAGCCTTGGCTACGGAGCAGAAACGACACGTCCACCTTGGACTTGGCGATGAGACATACGTAATGTCGAGTGTGCCATGGTGGAACGGTGAAACGGCCGTCCTGCAAGTGGAAAGGGCAAACAGACGCTGATGAAGAATCTACCTGAGAGCGCGGGTAGCCCGATTAGCCGAATGCCACAAAAAACAAAAGGCGGGTTACTTCCAACACACCAGCCCACATAAAACAAAAGGTTCTGAGAAAGCCAACTTAGCATCGGTAACACTCTTCAAAAAACGCAAATAAACCCCTTCTTTTTCTCATCTAAGTTTCTAAGCGACTCCTCCATATAATTGAAGACTTATGAGTAGAGGAGTGAAGTTCTTATCCATAACAACGGTTTGGATAATGTTAAAGAAATAGGCACCTAAATTGGAATATGTTTCACCATATGCAAGTTCCATTTCCACGAAGTAACAGTTGAGAAACTCGAAGTCCAGCTCGCTTTCTTGTCCTTCATAAATTCCTGAAGCATTACTCCAAGCGTATTTCGCATTTCCTCCTTTGATTTCTCTCAGAACTTCGCTGTTCGAGTTCAAGATGCGGATTTTAGCTGAGTATATGCTTTCGTTCTCTGGAGGAGGAATATAGATAATTTGGATTCCATCCCAGATAGAGACATTCGCAATATAATTTAACTTCACACCATATGGTGTTAATCTCAGGCTTTCAAACTTTCCTTCAAAGTATTCTACAACCTCTGCGTCTATGTAACGTGCCACAGTTTGATGCGAATAATCACTTAGGTCAGAAGGGAGTCCCCGCGGAGTCTTGAAAATGTCAGTACAGTTAAGATTTTCTGCAACCTGAAGCGCGTTTTCTTCCGCTGAGGTGTCAGTAATGCGAATGATTGACTTTGACTTTTCATATGGAAACAACATATTGGGTCTGTTAACAGCCAAGTATAGCACAATAGCTATTAAAACGACTGCGAGCAACGCTATTAACAAAACGTGCTTCCTTTTCAACGCAGCTGACCGTAGCTAAATGTAAGTTCCTTTCCTTATTATGATTTATCAAAATTAACTCCAAGATGAAAAAGAAGCAGGCGAACTAATAGACAACGGTTGGACATACATTCTTACAACACCACAAAACATAATGATGTTCCGAAAACGCAAATAACAACCCTTCTTTTTTCTTCATTGCCATTAAGCCATAATTCAATGCCATATTGATCGCATCTCTAACTTCGTTCGTTTGCATTCAACATTGAACCCGAAACTAGCCTAAAGAAACATGCTCAGGTTAGCTCGTAGCATATCAGCGCGCATTTGCCCCAACTCCATGTTGGCAGCCCTAGAGACAGAGGCTACAAGTGAGCTCTTCTAACCTGAGCTACTCTAATAGTATGTATTTGTTTAGCTTAACCTTTTACTATAAGCGCGCGTATTAATGGCGCCAGCACGCTAAATAACAAAAAATTCTACATTTTGCACCATTAAATAGGTTAAAATAATCTAATGGTTAAACATTTTAAATGGTAATAGTAATGGTTAGTAAACAAAATAACTAAGTTTGGTGAGTGATACTAACGCGACTTGATATTAAAACAGTCAAGAACAGAAAATATCTTCAATTCATTGATGGAAGAGGTGACATCTTTCACATAGGTTCAGCTTCGGATTTTAACTCATGGCTCATAGGATTAATTATTTGGGATAAGGAATGGAGGGATGAATATTTTCAAAGGCGAGCGGATTTCTTTGAAAAGGTTGAATATGAGCTTAGCAAATATGTTCAGATGGACGCCTTAAAAATAGATGCGATTGACACCATAAGGTCTCAAGAAAGCCGTTACTCAAAAGTTACTCGTAAGAAATTAAAATTACCCAAGATGGCTCCATTCGGAGAACTTGAATTGAACGATAACATCAAGCAGAGTCGATGGAAACCGCGGATTTGGATTCCTTCGGAGATTGGTAGAACTGTGCAGAAACGTTTGGACGAAATCAGTTCTAAGCAAAGGCAGTTGGCAAAAAGATACAAGAACACAATTTTGTTTGAAGAGAAAGAAAAAAGACTAAGGGAAATTATGAAACAGCGTAAGGAAATCATGGGCGAAACCGATCTATATGAGCAAAAAAATGTTCTATCCATACTCATGAATGATGAAAGAAAACCCAAGAACGTCAGAGAAAAGATGCAGCTAACTCTGTCAGTGCTAATTGAAATGGAAAGAGAAATGGGAATGGTTGAAAAGAAAGCGCTCGTGAGCAAGATAGAGTTGAAACATAAAATTCCAAGAGATGAAACTGAACGTCTGGTCTGGCAACTGTTACGGGAAGGCACAATCTATGAGCATAGAGAGGGTTACCTGAAGAAAACATAGGAAAATCGTTTATGAAAACTTGCATTTTAGCAATTCAACGAGCATTAGTCAATGCGGTTTAGGTTCATTACGCGTCGCTTTCGCGACGCCTCGCACGTTCCAGACGATACGCAAAGCCATCACGACACAGTTGTTCATGGAGCCTCACTTAACAAGTCTTATTAGTAAAGCGTGGGCGCTAGAGTAAAACGATATGCCTTACTACAGAAGACGGCGCTACTACAGGCGAAGCGACCCCGCTAAATTTGACAAAGCATATGAGATGCGGCACAATCCAACGCGGGCAGAAGCAGCCATGTGGGACATACTAAGGGGAGAAATAAGGCAGAAATTTCCAGACCATATTTTTCGTCGCCAATATGTTCAATATGGCTACATCATGGATTTCTACTGTCCCACGTTGCGAATGGGCATAGAGGTAGACGGACATGTACATGATGACCAAAAAAACTATGACATTCGCCGAGATAACCAACTTGCAAACCACGGGATAAATGTATTCCGATTTAGCAATGATAACGTTTTATACCATACACAAGCAGTCGCTTCAGACCTATGTAAGATAATCGAAGTTCGGTCACGACACAGAGGCTACAGCGCAAGCACAATACTTGAAAACACGCCAGCTACCCAAAGACCCACTACTGCTCAAACACCAACCACTGCAACAACACTTCAAACCAAAAGTGCATGTTTCATAGCTACAGCTGCCTATGGTACACCGATGGCTCAAGAAATCCAAATCTTGAGACGATTCAGAGATTCAAAAATGGAACCAAACTTAATCCTAAAACATGTAGTCATCTTATACTACAAAATAAGCCCGCCAATAGCAAGAATCATCGCTCTAAGCGAAAACATGAAAGCATTTGTTAGACTTTGTTTAGACCCGATTATCCGATTCTTCAAAAGAGACAGCAAATAAAACTTGCACTCTGCCTCGCTCCACGCCGCACGTTCCGCGCAAAAGCCAAACGTTCCGCAAAACCTTTTTGTGATAAGTGAGCACGCACAAACCCTTACTTCATGAAAATCTTATTTAACGAAGTCTCTAAATAGCTTGACAGGAGCTTGCAGACAGATGCTTTCGTTTCAGATAATGTTCGGGAAACTTTATTCTAATAAACGACCCAAACCATTGGATAAAACGACAAACTCAGCTATTACTTTAACAAAACCAGACTATCCGTATCCGGAACCAGAGAAAACGAAACATTACACGACTGTTTCATTAATTCTTATAATTTTTGTTATTGTTGCAGGAGTACTAATGTTTGCGAAAAAGCCTTCAATTGAACCTCTAATAATGATTATAGTCGGAGTGGTTTTAGCAGTGTTAGTTATTCGAGTATTTAAGAAATTAACAAAGTAAAGAAATGTGCAAGAATCAAATGCCCACAATAATAAGCCACCAGCAATCTCCAACCTTTTCTAAACTCCAACTATGAAAAGAGAGCTTAGACAACTCAATCAAACGCTTCAAAGGAACACTTTCAATACGCGCTCCTTGAGAACGGTTCATATTTAGAATCAGGTAGTAACTCGGCGTCGCTCTGCTCGTTCGCAGCCAACCATCAAAACGCCTCAAGAATCAACCAGCCATCCTCGAAACTCCAGCGCCTAGATTTTAGAACATTTTAATCTATTCTGATTTAGAATCAGAAATCTGATTTCATAAAAACTAAGTATAGAAAGGGTAATAGCATTAGCGTTGAAGCAAGAAGTGGGACACGATGGCGTCAAAACGAATTAAATTAGTACACCAAGAATTTTTCGTAGAAGAATTAAGCAATATTGGATATACAGAGAAAGAAATAGAGCAATTTCAAGAAACAATAAAGTGCCCGATATGCGGTTCTGACTTCAGCAACCTTCCGCTAGATGGAAGATGGTTTTCCCATTTAGCCAACTGTAAAGGGAAACAACCCAAACAGAAGCTTAAATAAAAAATTTAATCCTGCAACCCACTCGCTTAATTCTTCTCAAAATGCCTCCAGAATTAGCCAATCGTCTTCAAAACTCCAGCGCATAGATTTTTCAGGTCGCAGCCGTCCCTAAAAAGACTCAGGCTCAGCCTCGGAACAGAATGTTGGTTCAGTGTTTGGTTGAAATTTGAAGTAGGCGTGTTTGCTTCCATTCTTTTGTGAGCCACAGCAGGAACCCTGTGAAAGCGATGCTTGCGATGCTTAAAATGGTCTGGTCGAGTGTGGTCCAGTGTCCGAGAATGTTGTAGAAGGGTAGCCAGCTCCAGTCTCCAGCTGGAAAAACGCCGTGGTTCCAAATCAAGTAGAAAAACAGGTCTTGACTGCAGGTGAACCAGAAAACTTCAGTTAAAACCCAGACTCTCCAGCTTTTATGGATGAAGAGAAGGGTGAAAATTACGAATTGGTAGAGGCATATTTTAAGGAGGTTGTCTTTTTCAGCCCAGCTTTCGCTATATGTGAGGCCGTGTTCGTAGAGGCCGCGGTGGATGATGTAGCCGTTGCCCTCTAACAAAACGACAGCCACAAAGAACAGAATTACGCCAAGTACCACGCTTCGGTGCATACACTTCGCCTCTATTATTACATTAATGCCAGTGCGTATCCGCCGTTTGGTTGCGCTCGCCTTACGGTTCGCTTGCCCTTAACTTGGAATGTACGTTGTTAGCTATCATTCATGGAGCAATCTAATAGGATAGAGGCGTTCAGAGCCTTTGCTAGGTTCATACAGTTGGTCTTTTGCTGTTCAATTACCAACTTTAACTGGTGATTCTTTTGTTTCTTGTCTTCAATTTCCTGTTTTATCTTATCCCACAAACCTTCTTCCATACCCAGCAGACTTTCTCGTTCTTCTTTAAGCGACTCTGTTTCTTGTTGAGCCTGCTCATAAGCCGCTAAAAGGGTCAAACCGTAGCTTTTCCGTTCTTCATTCTCCTTATTGTTGCCACTTTCTAACAAGTGCCTTCACCACCCCCATTCTAACGATAGAACAAATAATAACGTACTTCTGGAAAACACAATATTACCAAAAACGAAACAGTTTTTCGCAGTCCAATCACCAACCACCCAAAGCTGAAACCCACAAAAAAAGAAACATGACCCACAGATATAGTGCGTTCAAAACATCAGCCTTACGCTTAACACATGTTGCTTCTTCAACTACTTGGCATTTGAATAAAAAAGAAGGTGTTTTTGAAGGCTAACTGCGTTTCTTAAATGCAACTATACCTATTGCGAGAACCATTGCGACAACGATACTTATTATAGCGTAGACGTATGCCATGTTCAAGCCGAATTGTAGTGCTTCTTCTGGCTCTATTTCAGCGACTGCCCATGTTGAGAAGTGGTTAGTATCGCAGACTAAATAGCCGTCTTCGTCGATGTAGCTTTCCACTGCTTCCCATTCGCCTCGAGTTCCGTTCCAGAACATCCACGTAAGCCGTGACGCGTTGACTTCCCTGTTCAGCTGCTGACTGAGCTCGGTCTGGTTAATGTGCAAGCGTAGCTGGGCTTGGAGCTGTATGGTGGCGTTGGGTTCTATGCCGAAGTAGCAGTTGAGCGTTCGTTCCATGGCTTGTGCCCCGTCGAGTGGTGAGCCGCTAAGGTTCATGGTTAGCTTCATGGTCTGGTTTGTATCTATCGATAACCCGAAGATTTTCGGCGTTACTTCAGGGTCTGCTGTGAAGACTAGGTCGCAGTTTCTGGTGCAGTTCATCAACATAGTCATGTTTCTGTAACAGAAAAGCGCCGGTTCTCCCGCCTTAACCTGCTCCATCTCAGCCACAGGCGTCACATCAGTCTTGGTATACTGCACAACGTTTTCAGGGAGACCGGGATAATACGGCGCTTTCCCAGTTTCGGAGGGTGTTTCAGTACCAGCCTGAACTATTGCTATGGGGGTAAGGTATGTTAATAGCAGCAATGCCAAGGCGAACACAATGGTTATTTCGCGGTTATGTTTCCAGTTGTTGCCCATCATACTGAATCGCCAGACTTACTATACACTAAAGCTTAACTTAAGGGACACTGCGGGACAAGCGTTCCAAAAAATGAAACACCCCACCAAACGAACCCATACAACCAAACTCCACCCGAAAAAACACGGCCATGCCGCTTCACCCCCCAAACATTTAAAACAAAAAACTTCAAAACTCTAGATGGTTTTATATATTTTTTAATATTCATGATATCGAATTAGATAACTGAGTTCTAAGCCGTGAGAACTACAACAAATAAGTCAGGTTCACAATC
>CAZINA010000028.1:3779-14495 GCA_964540545.1 uncultured Candidatus Bathyarchaeia archaeon | reverse complement strand
AAAACTTTTGACAACAACAGTATTCCATAGCACTGATGCGCTCGGAAAAGTCTATACCCCCCTTATATAAAGGAACTATCCCCCAAACCCTTCTTATTCTCACTCTCTCCTACTCTCTCCTACTAACCCTCTCTCTAAAAACACACACGACTATCACAAAAGCTTAGTGTTTTCGTCTCTTGAAGTATACCAATAGACCTAAGCCGACAATAATAGCAGTTGCTACGGAAGCTAAGACTAAGGCTGTTGGGAAAGGTTCTTGAACCTCAAAGTGGATTGTTTGGCTTAACGCCGTGTTCCCTGCAGCGTCTGTTACGTAAACCGTTACGTTATGCAGCCCTGAGGATAATCCAGTGATTGTTGTGTTGGCTGAGATTTCTGTGATGTTCACATTATCAAGGTTATAACGTATCCACAAGTCTGGCTCGTTTACTTTGAGATTTAATTGGATATCGGTCGTGTAATATGTCCTGTTCTCTGGCGACACAACAGAGACCTCTGGCACTGTATTATCCGGAGGAACATACGAAGAGTCAGGGGTACCATACCCAAACGGCGTGTACAGTTCATTCGCATTTGAACTATAATGCATATTTCGAGTTCCGCCTATTACATAGATTTGATCGTTTACAACTGCAACAGCCGATGCACCGCGGCTTGTCGGCATTGGCTCTCCAAGTGTCCAAGTGTCAGTTGCAGGGTCATAAACTCGAGTAGCATCATTGCTCTCGAAAATACTTATGATTCCACCGAAAAAGTAGATTCTTTTTTGCGCCATTACGCCAGTTGTTGCACAAACACCCGGCAATGATGTATAGGTTGGAGATGGAGCACCAAGACTCCAGGTGTCACTCTTAGGGTCATATATCCGAGTTAGATTTCTATCAAAAAAGTAAATTTTGCTGTCAAAAACGACTGCCACGCATGGATATTGAAATGTCTGGGGCGCTTTACTTGTCCATGAATCAGTGGCAACGTCATAGACATAATGACCATTAGCGACCATCACATGGATTTGACCGTAAACAACACGCGCTAGCAGGTATCTGCTTTGGTTTACCGGAATCGGCGCTTTGGCTTCCCAAGTGTCAGTTGCAGGGTCATAAACTTCGTTTGTGCATCCATATATTGTCCCGTTTTCTTTGGTATATCCCATAATTTCGCCCATTGTGTATATTTTGTTTTGAAAAGAAACCACTACTGAAATTGCTTCGGGTGTTGGCTTGAGGGTTTTTGCAACCCAATTATTCGTTTCGGGATCGTACTCATAAAAAACATCAATATATGAATAATTTTTGTAAAAGCTTCCCATCAAGTATATCTTTCCGTTCACAACAGTGGCTTTAGCACTACCCATCTCTTGAGGAAGTGGCGCTTTGGTTGTCCAAGTGTTCTCGACTGCAGAAGCCGTGGAAGCAGGATTTACTTTGAGAACGAATGACGTTGTGAAGAGGAGAACAAGCAGAAGAGCAACATGTCTAGCCAATATCTATTCCCAGTAATAATTGGCTTGTCTCCGCGGTAAAAGAGTTTTTATCAAGGTTTCTTGACCAAACCGCCAAAAGCTAGTCAAGAATTCTTGACAAGCGCCTGTTTTATGTTTACCTATGCCTGCAGAGTATGAGTTAAAGAGTAACAATTATGCTTTTCAACAACTTGCTACCCGTGGAAACCCTTGCTTCTTTTTGTTTCTCAGATAAATGGCTAAAAGAGGAGTTCACTAATTGGTGTCTCAATAGACACTTTCCTTGAGGACCTGAAGTGTTTTTTGAGTTATTATTTCGGGTAGTCTGTCCCTGTTTTCTTGTGTGACTGTGAAGATTTCTGAGTCTTCGCGGCTTTTTGCTTCGTTTGTTAGCTTGTCGTGTGTCTTCCAGTGTACAACCGCTACAACGGGCTTGTTGCCTTCCAGTGCTTTCCGCGTGGCTTCTTTGAACTTTTCTGAAAATAGCTCCATGGGTCCAATTTCGTCTATGGCGATAATGGCACATTTTTCAACGGCGTCTTCAATAGCTTTAGCACCAATAAAATTGAGGTCTTCCATGTTAACACGGTATTTCCCGACGTGTGGACCGCTTTTCTGGTTTACATACGCAAGCCAACCGCTTTTGCCACTGTTCAGGTCCAAAATTTCAAAGCCAACCCGCACACCGTTTTCTCGTACTTCGCGGCTTATCATGCCACCTACACAGTAGCCTTTCTCTTTTAGCGCGTTAACTGTTTTAGTAAGCACTGTGGTTTTTCCGACCCCGGGGGTGCCCGTTAAAAGCAGTACGCGCTTCTGCATTGCGTCACTTCCTGTAGACCAGAAGTCTAATATGCAGATAAATTTCTTCTCATAACCCACGTGTAAGAAAGGCAGGAAACCATGGCAGAAACAGAGTTTAAAGCGGATTTTCCAAGCGAAATAGTTAGCGAAGGCAAAGTGAAGGTGTTGGTTCCGAAGCTTGAAGCTTTCAAAAAGCAGCCTTGTGATTACGCGCCGTCTAAGGCTCCAGTGTTCTATAATCCAGTCATGGAGTTTAACCGCGACGTATCCGTCTTGGCTTTCCAAGCTTACCAGCGACTAGTCGACAAAGAAATCAGCATTTGCGACGCTTTGACAGGCTCGGGAATCAGAGGAGCCCGCTTCGCAGCTGAAATCCGCGGCGTCAACAAGGTTGTGGCCTGTGACATTAACGAGCGCTCCTTTAAACTTGCACAGCACAACATACACTTGAACGGGCTACAAGACCGCGTATCGGTTGAGCATAAGGATGCAAACTGCCTTTTAAGCTGCCACGGCGCACCCCACAGAAGATTCGATATTGTAGATGTTGACCCGTTCGGCTCACCCGTGCCATACCTGGACTCAGCAGTCCGCGCACTCCGTAACAAGGGTTTGTTAGCCTCGACTGCAACCGACCTTGCACCTTTATGCGGCGTTCACGCGAAAGCCTGCATTCGAAAGTACGGCGGCAAACCCCTGCGAACCGAATACTGTCAAGAGCTTGCAGTCAGACTCCTAGCAGGATACACAGCCACCGTCGCCGCGAAACAAGACATCGGCGTCCGCGTAGTTTTCAGCCACGCCTCAGACCATTACATCAGAGTTTACGCGCAAATACGCTACGGGGCAAAAAAAGCAGACGCCAGCATCAAAAACCTCGGCTACGTGCTGCACTGCTTCAACTGTTTCCACAGAGAAACAGCAAAAACGGTTTCCCCGCGGTTTTTCGAAAAATGCCCCGAATGCGGCAGCAAACTCAGCTGGGCTGGACCCCTATGGCTGGAAAAAATCTTCGACCCCCAATTCTGCGACGCCATAACCGAGGAAAACAAGCGCACACCGCTCCGAAACAGCAGAAAAATCACCAAGCTCCTCGCTCTCACAAAAGACGAGGCAGAAGCACCAACAACATACTACGTAATTGACCAAATCAGCGACAAACTATCCCTGCCCGTGCCATCCGTCTCCACCATGATCCAGAGCCTCCGCGACAAAGAATTCCAAGCCGTCCCAACACACTTCAACACTCGAGGCATCAGAACCGACGCACCAGCCCTAACCATACAGGAATTACTGAAAAAAGCCACAGCAAAAACCTAACTAGCAAGCCTAACCAGTAAGCCTTACTCGGAATCGATGGTTTGGTTCCAATAGTAAACCTTCTTGTAGACGCCTTCCGCTGGAAAAGCCGAGTCCTCGTAGACTATGTCTAGGCTTGTGCCGTACTGCTCGAGAAGCTGGCTGGAAATATTCCAAATTTGAGGTGAGTTCTCGTCGGGCCCCCACCAACCCCATATTTTGTCTTCTGGATGCCGCATACCCCACCCGTAGTTCCTAGGCAAAATCAAAGCTGCTTCCGCGTCTACGCCGCCACGAACTACCCATGGATTTCGCACCACATCATTCCAGAAGCGCTCCAACGCTTCAAAATGCGGGTCCTGCATGACACCGTAATCTTCGCCTTCTATAGGTGGATAGTTAAAGATCACGACGTATTCAGCTCCAGCTTCGTAGGCGGTGCGCATCTGCTCGTAAATTTCTTCTCCACTGTCCAAATAAGGCCAGTCATTATACTTCCAAGTGATTATCGCACCCCAACTTTTGTCTTGCAGCCGTGCCGCGCCTCTCACTAACGCGATGTCTTGAGCTAGACTGTGGTTCCAGCCTACTTGGGCAAACACCACGTCATAACCGATTATGTAATCCCACCAATAGAGCGCGTAATCAGAAACAAAAAGGTTAGGAGAACCCTCTTTAGCCACTTGAAAGCCTTCATCCACTTCGAACCCCCGAGAGTACAAGTTTGCTATAGCATCATAATCGGGTTCATCATAAGTGACGTTCCAATGCCGTGCGTTAAATTCTGCCCAGTCGCAATCAACCTGAATTCCGCCGGGCTCATCGTAATAGTAGACGCCGAGAAACTGGTCTCCCCACCGCTGCTGGGTGGTATTGAGCCAAGACAAACGCCAAAACAAGTCTTCTTCTAGGAACCGTGGAGTAAGGTCACCAAAGTATACAATTATGCTCAGTCCAGCGTCAACCGCGTAATCGCAAATTTCGTTTGTAGCAGTCTCGTTCTCGCTTACTGGACCTGACTGTAAAACAAACAGGTTCGTGTAACTCTTAACCCTGTCAATAAGCAACTTCGCCTCAGCAACAGTATCCCCGCAGAAACTAACACCCACATAGCAATCAGCTTCACTTTTTGCACCCAAATAATATGTGGCGATAACGGTAGTTGTGGACGCCGCCAACAAGACGACCAGTAAAACAGCTAACCACTTTTTCAAGTTCCTACCTACCGCCCTCAGCCCTAAACTAAAGAAAGGTGAGTCTTATTTAACTGATTTTTGGGTAGAAAAATAACTGTTAGACAATAAAAGTTAAGAGCAGATATAATGTAGTTAAAGCAAAGAGTGACTGTCTCATGAATGATAAAATCGCCGTGATAGGCGCAGGAATGATGGGCGGAGCCATAGTAACAAGCCTACTGAAAAGCGGGTACGCAGGAAAAATCACCGCCGTTGACATTAAACCTGAAAAACTCCAGGAACTGAAAAACCTAGGCGTGGCTGTGAGCACGGACAGCCGAAAAGCAGCTACAGAAGCTGACGTCGTCTTCATATGCGTCAAACCAACCGCCGTGAAAACCGTTTTAACACAAATCAACAGCACCGTAAAAGGCAAACTAGTAATCTCCATAGCCGCCACTGTTCCCCTAAAATACCTGAATAAATTCATTCCCCACGCTAAAGTAGTTAGAATTATGCCAAACGTCGCCGCTTTGGTGCAAGCGTCTTACACGGCTTACTGCTGCGGAGAAAACGTAACCAAACAGGACAAAGAGAAAGTCAAATCCCTTCTAAGCCGTATGGGCGTATGCGAAGAAGTTGACGAGAAATACATGGACGCCATAACCGCACTAACAGGCAGCGGACCCGGATATATCGCAGTAATAATTGAAGCTTTAATGTACGCTGGATTAAAAGTTGGCTTACCCAGAAAAATAGCACTGTACGGCGCAGCACAAACCGTACTAGGCACAGGAAAGCTCGTGCTCGACTTACAAGAGCACCCATCAAAAGTAAAGGACATGGTAACAACGCCAGGCGGCACAACAATCGAAGCCATATACGAACTTGAAGGCAGCTCAGTAAGGCAGGCGCTAATGCGCGCGGTTGAGGAAGCATCCAAGAAAAGCAAGCGAATACGAGAAGAACTAGGTGTAAACTCAGAGTAACCGCTGACTGTATTCTGAAATGTTCGAAGCGATTATATCCGACTGGGACGGAACCCGTTGCTGACAGCCTTCAGTGTTGTTGTGACGTGACAGTCACATAATTTTAAAACTTCTCCGCTGCACAATCATTATTGTTCTAGAAAACAATCGAAGATGAAAACAGAATGCTAAAGAATCTAGCTGAAGCCAAAAAGGAAAAAGCACGGTTGTTTCAAGTTTTGTTACTGGATAATGACGGCAGCCAAGTTGAAGTTGAAGAAGCGGAACGCGTTGATTTCCTGAGAGTACAAAGACATCTGAAGCGCGGCGGATCCGTTTTCATAACAAGCAAGAACTCACAGAAGCTAACGGCGCCCAAAGAGAAGCGTGGACATAAAAAACGAAGGCTTCAGGATGGGTAACAGCCTCCTATTCTAATCATATATCATAATGTTGGACGCGTGCTGTTTCCTATAACGGGCACAACGGCTTTTCCTGACAAGAAAAGTTAGACGTTCCCAAATAGAACATTCTTTCACAAGAGTTATTTATCTACTCAAGGCAAAGAATGAATTGTGGGAAGGGAGAATGGAGAAGGACAGCCTGATCTCTGTCAGTAAAGTTACGTGTAACCACGCAAAGCAAAGGCAATACACTCAAACACGCTTCGACATACTGAACGGGTTTAAGATAGTTTTGACAAGATGCATCAACTGCCATAAAATCATCAGTCTTGAAGCAGAGAAACTGAGCTAATCAGGAATTAAACTGTACCCGGCGTTTGGAGTTTTGAAAACAGACACGAAACCCACTAAAAAAACATGTTAACTTGGACAAAATGGACGTTGCGTTTTCACATTTTTAAAGTAAAAGAAAACATAGCTGGCTCTCCAGCTTAAATACAGTTTTAAACCAGTATCTTCACGCCTATTAATAAACAGCATTAAATGAAGGACCAACAGCTTTGAGATTTTAAAATGAACAGTTTAAAATGGGTTTTGCAACTCGTCAGATTTTAGCTTGCTAGTTCAAACAATTTTTTATGTGATCACTACCTAAAAGGGGCAAGGTGAAAGCGTAGGAGATAAAACGGTTTTGGTTGACGGTTTTGTTGATAAATGGACGAAGAAAAAGCAGCAACCTTCATTTTTATCAAAGATAAAAGATGCAGGCAAGCCTTCTGTAGGGCTAAAAAAGCAAATTAGCACAGTTCTCCAGCGGATAGAAGTTCAAAAGCAAAAATTGAATAACGCTCTAGGTCGTTTTGAAAAGCGCGACGAAGCCCTATTTAAACGCACTGTGAAAGCGCTTGCAGAAAAGGACACGATGCGCGCGAACGTTCTAGCCAGTGAGCTGGCGGAAATACGCAAAGTTGAAAAAATGCTGATGCACGCGTCTTTAGCTTTAGAAAGCGTGTCCTTACGTCTAAACACGGTTTCAGAATTAGGCGACGTAGTCACAGTCCTAGCTCCCGCCGCAGGTGTACTCAACAACATCCAGACTGGCATGTCAGGCATCTTTCCAGAAGCAGGTCACGAACTGGAAAACATTGGCACACTACTGACCGACATCGTTTCCACAACCCACAACGACACGGGAGTGCCAGTAAACATTGGAACCGCAAGCTTAGAAGCAGAAAAGATACTGCAAGAAGCAGAAACAGCCGCCGAAAGCAAACTGAAAGCGCAGCTTCCAGAAATATCCACTGCCGCATCAACGCAGGAAAAAACCAGCGTAGAAACGTGAAGCAACAACCATTCTTTTTCCACTTTTTACTCTTGAACCGTTTCAATTAATTCCTGAGCATAAACCAGTTTCAAATAGCTCTAACAAATAGGTATAACCAAGTAAGCGTCACATTTTTTAGGAGAAAGCACCTTAACCTGTTCTCAGGTGTTTGTTATGGAAAAAGTTGTTCAGAAATATCTGGTTATGATTAAACTGAGCCCCAACATGGCGGCGAAACTTTACGAGCCCCTCATGGAATTCAGCAAAGAACCTATGCAGGGCGTGAAACTTGAGGAGGCGTACCAAGTCTTTGGACAGTGGGATTTCGCGGTTCTGTTTCAAGCAGACACGAACGCTACCGCTTTACAATTTGTCTCCGATAAACTCCGCTTAATAGAAGGCGTCACTGAAACCTTCACCATACCACTGGCACCGATAAAAAATTACCGGAAATAGAAGACTTGCGTTCCAACGCTAGTTTTTTCATGCGACCTTGAAGATGCCGAGACAATTCGGCATTAAAAAAAGCTGAAACTTTTGATTTCAGCTCTTCATACTTTTCAAGGCCATTTCTGCAGCGTTCACTAATTGGTATGCAATAGGTGACGCTGTAACTGCGGGATGCGTGCCTATCTGGAATGTGGCAATGTCAGTGGCGCTCATCCTATTCTGGATGCAGGCGCTGACTGTGTTGATAAGTTCTCCAGCACTTGGACCACCTCTTACGCAGCCGCCAACCAATTCACCGTTTACCTTGTTAAATACAAGCCTGACCCACATTTTGGACATGCCCGGCATGCCTCCAGGGTGCCTGTCAGCAGCTTCAGCGTCGCCGGTTACCACGTCGAATCCACATTCTTTTGCGCCTTTTGCGCTCATCCCCGCCATTGCTACCGTTAGCTTTCCAAGCGCCGTGGAGAAAACGCCTACAACTCCTGGGTTTTTCCTGCTGATTTCGTAGAGATTTGCGCCTGCAACACGGGCTTCAGTTGAAGCTATTGAAGCAAGCCTCAAGCCTGAAGGTTGGCCAGTGAAAAACGAAAATTTGCTGGTGCAGTCGCCGCATGCAAATATGTTGGGGTCTGATGTTCTCATGGTGGTGTCGACGATTATTCCACCTTTGCCAACTGCTAAACCTGCTTTTTCAGCGAGGTCAACGTTGGGTCTCACACCGATCCCAACAATTAGTAGGTCAGCTTTGATTTCTTGGCCGTTAGATAATTTGACACCTGTAACTTTGTCGTCGCCCAAGACCTCGTCTAACCGTGCTCCTGTAATGACGTTTATGCCCTTTTCTGCGAGGTAGTCTTCGACTTCTTGGCAGCATTTGCATGCCTCTTCGCCGAAGGCAATCTGTAAACACTGGTTAAGCATCTCCACGACTGTTACGTTGACATCTCGGTTTTTCTTGCACTCGTCAGCGAATTCAACTCCGATAAACCCGCAGCCTAAGATTACTAAATCTTTTGCACCATTCACCGCGTTCAACAGGTTTTCCATATATTGGACATCCTTCTTTATTGGAAAAACATTCTTCTTATCGATTCCGGGAATAGGCGGAACTAAAGATTGTGAACCAGTTGCCAACACCAACTTTTCGTACATTACTGTCTCGCCGCTTGCCAAAGTCACCTTTTTTTCTTTCGGTTTTAGCTCCTTCGCCGCGTCTATGAGGAGTTCAATATTGTTAGCTTGAAACACCCCGTCAGGTATCAAGTTGCGTTCTGGTGACCCGACCGTTCCAAATATGTATGGAATACCGCAAGGTATCAAAACTTGTTTCTCTTTCCGTATCAACAATATACTTTTTTCTGGATAATGCCTTCTCGCAGTAATTGCCGCTGGAAGTCCAGCTGCACTGCCACCTACTACCACAATATCAACTTGCTTCACTTCACACCCTCTATTTTTTATAATATATTAGTCAACCTCTATTTTGTAAACAATATTTAAGAATGGCGTTTAGAAAATAAACTCACTGGAAAATGGTACTGCATGACTACTCATTTGACGGGATTAAATTTTAATCTTGTGTGTGTTTGGGGCACAAGAGATGAAAAAGATCGAATCTTGCCTGAAGGCTTGGAGCAGGCTATCAGGAACTGAAAAGCATGTGATTTTGGAAAAACTGAAGGCACGCGAGGGGTCTGAAATGGGTTTGGGTATGAATAGTAATAATATTAG
The DNA here is from genome assembly GCA_964540545.1 of uncultured Candidatus Bathyarchaeia archaeon. GTDB lineage: Archaea > Thermoproteota > Bathyarchaeia > Bathyarchaeales > Bathycorpusculaceae > SG8-32-3. The sequence goes on along the minus strand of CAZINA010000028.1, from coordinate 4,872 downwards.
TATTAATAGGGTAGCTAACTAATTACCTCTTTTTTTGGAGCCTGTACGAGGAAAGTCGATAAAAATAGACGAAAAAAGGGTGTGCAGAAAAGATTTTAGTATAAATTAGCACCCTGAAAAGGAATTTCAAAAGGTAAAAAGGTTTTTTCTTATTTGTTTTGCTATCTCGCTATCGTGGGTGGCTAATATTATTCCGTCTACGTATTTTGTTATTTTTACTATTGCGGCTTGTAGGTTTTTTTGTTTTGGTCCGGGATTGGCTGCATATAATTCGACGTAGAGGGGTTTTTTTGTTTGTTTTCGAAAGGCGTAGACTAGGGTTTGTAGCCAATAGGTTGTTGAGTAAGCCATATCATAAATTGGAACAATAAAGAAGTCTACATGTTTTTCTAATGAATGTAGGTCTTCTCCGTATCGTTCTTTGCCAAAGTATGGGTCTGGTAGTAGGGTTACTGAGAAGGTTGTTTTGTTTTCTTTGACAATCTTTGATGCTTTAGATACAAAATCTGTTACTATCTTTGATTTCCATTCAATCCAGTCCATTTGGGTTTTTTTATAAAGAGTTGTGCATCGTTGACATTGGCAGTAGTTTGGTCCTGGGAATCCTATGCAATCTAGATGGATTCCGGTTATTTGAGCCTTTGAGGTGTTGCTTATTAGATTTAGGAGGGTTGTTTTGTATTCTTCTACATTTGGGCAGATGTGATCCCAAAGAAAACCTTGAGTTTTATTGGTTCTGGTGGCTTTGCCTGTTTTTGAGGTGGCTACCCATTCAGGTTTTTTTCTTGCTGTCCTATTATCCCCAAAACAGATAATAATATTATGAATGTTCTTTGCAGGTTTGTTAATTTTACCAGTACAAGACTTGACATAATATGAAGTAAAATCAAAACCTTCAACAGGTTCCGGTTCGTTTGTTAATACTCCAATTTTGATTCTGAACATCTCCTGATAATGGACACCACTACATTGATGATATTGAAATATTTTTAGTTTCTTACCCATATTCATCGGATATGTCATACTAACCATGTATTACTTACCCAACTAAGGGAAGAGAGAGAAAGATTAAAATTTAGCATTAAAATTTAAT
>CAZINA010000028.1:0-3679 GCA_964540545.1 uncultured Candidatus Bathyarchaeia archaeon | reverse complement strand
GATCTGCATTCTTCAAGAACTTCTGATATCCATGATCTCTGATGAAATCTAGTTGTTTTCGATATTTGGCACGTCCTTTGCTGAAAAACACCTCCAATGTTTCGCATGGGTAATTTGAACAATCGGCACATGTTTGTAATCGTTTTTCTTTGAAACAGCAGACCTTTATTTTGCATTTAGCCCTATCAATATTGCGAGTTCCAGTTTCATATCCTATTTTACATCCACGACAACTTTTCTCATTTGGGTATTTTTCTCTCTGATGCTGAATGCAAGTTTTACAGTAGGCGCCGCAACATCCAATTTCCAAAATCGTCATACTAGTCACTTTATTATTTCTGGCTAAAGTAAATTTCGATGTTTAAGTAGCGCGAGCTTCCTGAAAAGGGGCTATAATCTAACTATCAAGTTTTCTGTTTTGACTTCCATGCGTACCAGACAATCAGCACTTTAGCCACGTCTTCTGTAAGCCATAACAGTATTGCTTGTGCAGTAGGATTTGCCACTAAATTAGGCAAGTTACTGAAACCAAGAGCAAGCCAGACTATACCTACAATAATATTTGCCCAGCGGTTTATCGGATTCTTTAGAGTCACGGACAAGAAAGCCATCACGAATGGAACCCACAGCAAGATTGCAAGTACTAATAACATTTCAGGACTTATTACAAAGCCTTCAAACTCTCCTGTCGCCAACAATTGCTGTAATATGTTTGGGTCAAGAAGCGCTGCTACTCCAGCAAGCAGCAGCATTAAATTTTAATGCAAAAAAAGGAAAAAAATCACCTTGCGTTGCGCCGTTGATTCTTGAAGGCTTGAGTGACGGCGCTCAGGCGTGGAAATCACGTGCTTTTTTGCATATCAGAAAGCATTCGAGGGGTTTTCTTTGCCTGATGGCTTGCTTTTGGATATTCTATGTTCTGTAGGGTGGGTTTGATTATTATATTCGGAGGCTTCAAGTTGGTTCAAGCTTTAAACGGTGACAAGTTTCTACTGGAAAAACCTAGCTTTTCCCTTCAATTTTTCCACGTATAGATTGATTTTTCAATAGTGCGTGCTACCCTTCTATTTCTTCCTCTCAAAAGACCCTTGACCACCCGCCTCGGTAATGTTCGCAACCACCCTCTCGCACACTTTTTCGAAAAGCTCTTCCGCACGTTTCCAATTATCAGCTGAAACTTCTACATTGTATCTTGGAGCGGCGATTACGTAGAATTCGATTTTGGCGTCTTTAGCCTTATATGATTTCTTGGCGTCAAAAAACGCGTCTTGGATACATTTAACACCGTTGGGTTGTATGCAGCGAACTTCCAGGACGCCCTTGACTTTTACCATCTTGATCTTTATGCGTTCTTCTGCAACTTGGGCTATGACTTTGGCGAGATCTTCAGGTATTTCGAGCTCAGCTAGGACTTCTACGCCTTCTTTCACTACTTCTTCAAGCCCTTCGTATAAACCGTATTTTTCTTCGAGAATTGCTCCAGCTTTCTGGTAGACTTCATGTTTAGGTAAGCCAGCTTTTTCTGCTACAATGTTTAGGAGCGCCTCACCTTTGCGGTCTTTTTTCCAGCGTTTGTTTTTTTCAATTCTTTCGCGTTTTGTGACGCGTCTTAACGACAAGTTAATGTGTCCTTTTTCGATGTCTACACGGATAACTTTGAGAACCATTTTTTGGTTTTCTCGGACATAGTCGCGTATTCTTCTTATTCGGGCGTTGGAGATTTCGGAGATATGAAGCAAACCTTGTTTGTTATATTCGTCAAGCTTGGCATAGGCTCCGTATTCCATCACCTTTTCTATCGTAGCGATTACAAGTTCGCCAAATTCAGGCCACTCAGGTTTATGTTCAGACATTGTTTAGATCACGCTCAAAGAAGGTGACTTTTCTTGGTTTCGGTTCTGTTTGTCTAAGAGACAAAATATTCCTTCTTTAGCTAGCACCGAAACTCTTGTACTAAACATCTTATTGAAGATAAAGGTTTTCTACACATAAGAACTGCAGAGGCTTCTTTTAGGTGATTTATAAGGGAGGATGCTCTACTCATAGACAGTAGCGTTTTAATGTTGATGGAGTCGAAGAAAGCAACAATGTTACACGTTACAGCAACCACAAAAGGAATGATGTAAAATGTCAGAAAAATCAGGAATTGTTTTCATCGGACATAAGCCACCAATGGAATATGTTCTAGCTATTATTACAGGGCTGTCTGCGAACAATGCTACAGAGCTTACCTTGAAAGCCAGAGGACGCGCAATCACCACTGCCGTAGACGCAGCTGAAATAACCAGAAGACGCTTCCTAAAAGACCTAACTATAAACAAAGTCGCGATAGGGACAGAGGAACTACCGGCGAGAGAAGGCGAAAACAGATCACGAAGGGTCTCAACTATTGAAATAACCCTTGTAAAAGCGTAAAACTTCGTAAAATAAATATCAAAAAAATCGGCACCCACTTTTTTGGGCTCCAAACGTCCTGAAAAACTAGAACCTTTTCAGCAATTTCCTGCTTTCTCCTCATACTTAGGTTTTCAAAGAACCAAAATGCTTCCATTAAGGAAGTTTGGCATCATAAAAGACTGTTTGGCACTCAGAGCGATTAACATATGAAGCTTTTATTCGTAGAATATCAGGTTTTGTTCCTCTAAATTTATGTGAAGCTTATGCACTGCGTCATAAACATCCTGTTCTTTCTTAGCTCCAGTGCAAACAAGGTTCCCGCTTGCGAATATTAGCATGACCACCTTAGGCTCGTCCATTCTGTAAATCAAGCCTGGAAACTGTTCCGGCTCATACATCGTTTGTCTAAGCGTAACAACTGTCTCTTCCAATTCTACCCTTCCGCCTAGACTTGCTGAAGCAACAATGTTCACAACCTCAAAGTCAGGCTTGTGGAGGATGATTATTCCGCTTTTTTTCAGTTCTCTAACAACTTTCATGATTGCTCTGCGAGATTCCTTTCCCGATCTTGCTCCAGTACAAACCATTTTTCCAGTGCTGAAAATCAAAATAGCTGTCTTTGGTCTCCTAAGCCTCAACACTACTCCCGGAAATTTTTCCGGACGATATTCTACGCTTGGATAACTCTTAACAACAGCGTTTAAATCAACTTTCTGGTTTAAGTTGGCTGTAGCTACAACGTTTTGAATGGTTATTGTAGCTTCAGTTTTTGGCATTAAAAACCGCTCCTTATAGTGTAACGGATGCTTAAAAGCGTGTGCGTGCGTCTATCTAAGCTCTTCTTTTTTCAAATTGGGAATTAGCTTCTTTGCCCATTCTGTTTTAGAAGTGTAAGCTTCACGCAATTCTGGAGAAGCAATGGGTTTCCATTCTTTAGACTTTGCAAGCATTTGACGTTTGCGCTTACTAAGATTGCCTTTTCGTTTGGGCTTTTCTGTCCTTTTCGGTCTATAATCTTCAGCTTTCATATTCAATCTCCGCTAGTTCAATCTCAGATACCGACCATATAGACTTTGTGTAACCTTTTTCTGTACGCGTGCTTCGAAATTCTCTGGATTAGAGTCTTGAATAATCATAGCCTTTGTGGAAAACTGTTCTATTGGATTAAAATTTAATCCCAAACCCAAACTCACGCACACCACACATGTACGCGCACACAGGAGTTTCAAGTCTTTTTGACTACCTCCTTACCTCCATTATAGTTTTTAAATTACTTTCAGTT
>CAZINA010000027.1:12970-14936 GCA_964540545.1 uncultured Candidatus Bathyarchaeia archaeon | reverse complement strand
TAAAAGTGAAGCCTGGAACTTCTGAGGACATAGTGAAATCCAGACGGATAAAGGGTGTGAAGATGGCTAATTCGGTTCTTGGCAGATTTGACGCCATGCTTGTAGTCGAAGCTGAAAGTCTCGAAGAACTCAAAAGAATAATCTATGAGATGATCGAGCAACAACCCAACGTGCTTCATACCGAAACGCTAGTTTCAATCTTCCACGCAACGCTTCCAACATAGAAATTTCCTTACTCCCTACTTTTTTCCGAGTTTTAATTTGTTAACAAAGCAACACTGGCGGTGCGCGGTTCAAGAAAGGTGTGACCGGGTGTTACTGCTGAACGAGCTTGGTGAGCGCCTAAAATTGCAGTTACGAACATTTTCGATTGGCGATTTTTTACGCAGAGAAGTAGACAGAGCGGTTTTGCTGCTTTTCTCCTGTTGTAAAGCATATAAATGGCACATGAACGACACCAAACATTCTTTCAGCAACATGCGTATTTTCTGAACGTTTCTCCGTAAAATGAAGCGATAAATTTATATACGTTTATGATGACTCTGGTTTTCATACCACATGAAAGCAAAGACCGAAGCTAATGTGAGGACATGTAAAAAATGAAAAATTTTAAAGACACAATTTGGAAAGAAAACGTAGAACAAGCAGTTAAAAAAATTAAAAAATACGAGATTAAATTCGTAAGACTCCAGTTCACCGACATAAACGGCATCGTAAAAAACTTGGCGGTATCCTCCAAGAACATCGAAGCCATCTTTGAAAACGGCCAGCCCTTCGACGGCTCATCAATAACAGGCTACAGACCAATAGAAGAATCAGACATGGTCTTATTCCCAGACCCAACAACATTCGCAATTTTGCCGTGGCGAGCAAAAGAAAAATCATCGTGCAGGCTCATCTGCGACGTGTACACTCCAGAAGGCACACGCTTCGAAGGCGACCCCCGATACATCCTCGAACGAGCGTTGAAAAAAGCCAAAGATGCTGGTTTCACGTACATATGCGCCCCCGAACAAGAATTTTTCATAGTAAAAGAAAACGATTCAGAGGCACCAGCACCAATAGACTTAGCCGGTTACTTCGACTTCCACCCAGGCGACCTCACCGAAGGAATCAGGAGAGAAATAGCCGACACCGCCGAACAATTCGGCATAGAAATCGAAATCTCCCACCACGAAGTAGCCTTAGGACAAAACGAAATAGACTTCAAATACGATGAAGCACTCACCACTGCTGACAGAGCCATAACCATGCGAATGATCACCAAAATCGTCGCTGCGGCAAACGGTTACGTAGCCACTTACATGCCGAAACCCTTCGCAGGCATAAACGGTTCAGGAATGCACACACACCAAAGCCTATGGAATGTGGATACAACCCAAAACATGTTCTACGCTGACAACCCAGAATCTGATTACCTCTCCACAACCGCCATGAACTACATAGGCGGACAACTAGCCCACGGACGCGAAATGTGCGCGGTTCTCGCTTCTTGGCCCAACTCTTACAAACGATTAGTACCAGGCTTTGAAGCCCCAGTGTACCTTGCGTGGGCACACAAAAACAGGTCACCGCTCATCAGAGTACCCAACTTCGGAGGAAGAAAAACTGCAGCCCGATGCGAAATACGCTGTCCTGACCCATCTGGAAACCCGTACCTACAATTCGCAGTTCTCCTCGCAGCAGGATTAGACGGCATCAAACACAAGACAGACCCAGGCGAACCAGTAGAACTAAACGTTTACAAAATGAGCTACGAAGAACGCAAAGAAAGAGGCATAATTTCACTGCCTGAATCACTGAAAGAAGCACTAGACGAACTGGAAAACAGCAAACTAATGCGCGAAACACTCGGCGAAACAACATTCGAAAACTTCCTACACGAAAAACGCAAAGAATGGGACCTCTACCGAACACAAGTAACCGAATGGGAAGTCAACAGGTACATCAGAAGACTCTAAAACAC
>CAZINA010000027.1:0-12870 GCA_964540545.1 uncultured Candidatus Bathyarchaeia archaeon | reverse complement strand
GACACACCTGCATCCCTAAGCAGCTGCGAAATCTTCAACGCCTCAGCCTTCAACTCCTGCTTCACAGGAATAACCACAGCAGTTTTCTCTCGCCCCGTTGGCAACACGGTTTTCTGCGTTTGCAACGCAAGAGCCACACGATCTAAGCCATGTGCAACACCCACGGCTGGGGTTGATTCACCCCCGAAAACTTCAATGAGCCGATCGTAGCGTCCGCCGCCGCCTAAGGCTATGTCCAACTCTGGCACGTTTACCTCAAAAATCATGCCCGTGTAATATTCAAGCCCCCTCGCGAACGCAGGCTCCACAGCTCTGACTGGACAACCGCTTGCAGTGACCAACCGCAGAATTTTCATAAGGTTATCCGTTGCCGCTTCAGCCTCAGCGTACCCCGCAACGTAGTTTCGTATTTTTTCAGCTGTTTCGAACGGTGTGTCACCTTTCAATTCTAATAGCCCTTGAAGTGTGGCGCGGCATTTTTCGTTGTCTATTAGCTTGAACGCTTCAGCATACTCCTTCTTGTCCATGCGCTGCAAAACAGCGTTTTGAACTTTGTCATCTACGCTTTCTTGGCTTAGAACACCCCGTATCACGCCGATATGACCTATTTTGAAAGCGTAACCCTGCAAGCCCGTGGCTTTCATTAGACTGTTGGTGAGAAGTATCGTTTCTGCATCAGCTTCAGGACTGCTTGAACCCATTAACTCAAAGTTTGATTGCCAAAACTCGCGGTACCGTCCGCGTTGCGGCTCATCATACCGGTAAACGCTGCCCACGCTGAAAACCCGTAGCGGCTTCGGCTCAGTTTTCAAGGCGGTTGTTGCTAGCCGCGCTATTGAAGCAGTGAATTCCGGCCGCAACGCCACATCACGGTCGCCTAAGTCCTTGAAGATGAACATGCGCTGGCGGATTTCTTCGCCGGACTTGGCGCTCAAAAGCTCGTATGGTTCGACCACGGGCGTTATGACTTCTTTGTAGCCGTAAAGCTGCGCGGTTTCTCTGGTTTTGCATATTATAAAGTTCAGCGTTTCCGCTTCTTCATATAGTAAGTCTCGCATTCCGCGGACAGTTTGGAATTTTGGCATCACTATTTCCCCTTTTTAATTGGAGGTTACTATTGAAATTTGACAGTAAAAAGGTTTAAACATTCTCGCTTCCCGCCGAGGCAGGTTTGCTTGCTTCCACTTCAAGCCGCACCATGCCGACGTGAGCGGTGCCTGCTGTATCTAAAGGATGCTTTTCAAGGTAGGTGTCAACAATTTCTGCTATGAAGGCGTCTCTAAGTTTGGTGGGAAGTTTCTCGGTATAGGGCAGCCACGTTGTTCTTATCCATCCAGCTAACCCCGCTTTACCTAGAAGCGTCATGTCCTTTTGCAGAAGTTCCGCGCGTTCAGGCTTCAGTTTCGCCTCAAGCAGCCATGCCCTGTACTCTTCTGGAGTGTAAAAACCGTAGGGAAAACTGAAGTCCTCAAAGAATTTTCGCCAAGGTTCCCCGCGGAGCATCTCATCTAAGACTAAAAGTATACCCTGAGCATTGCCTTTTCCGCCCATCTGGAAAAGTAGTCTGCCGCCGCCTTTCAGGCTACACTGTACTCCACGAAGAACTGACTGCTGGTCGATAATCCAGTGCAATGCCGCGTTTGAAAACACACGGTCAAACTTTGCCTGAAAAGTCAGCACCCGCGCGTCCATTCTCTGGAAAGAAAGGTTGGGATAAGCGTCTGACGGAAAGGTTCGGCGCGCTAAAGTAATCATGTCTTCGGAACTGTCAACGCCGACTACACATCCGCTTGGTAAGCTTTTTGCCAAGACTGCTGAGATTTTGCCGTCGCCGCAACCAATGTCAAGCAATGTTTCGGTTCCAGACAGTTTAAGTTTTGGAATAAGCTCCTTTGCCCATCTATATTGACTTGACGAGTGCTTAGCGTAGTCAGCCGCGTTCCACGCGTAATGCTTCGGTTGTTCCCCCATTTCTGGTCGCTTCTGCAGAAATAATTATTTGAATGTTAATTGCGAAACTGTGTAGTAAACTGTTTCTCCTCTGCGGTTCATAACCGCTAGAACAAGCTCTTTCTTTTGGCTCTGGCAGTGTCGCAAAGCCTTGGTTAAGTCGTCCACGGGTAGGGGTTTGCCTTCTTGAGTGCCCAGAACCAGGTAAGAAGCCGTATCTTCACCGTAAGTGCCGCGGTCATACACGCGGAAGTCAGTTCCAGCGCCGAAGCCTTCTCTAACCACGTAGCCTCTACTGCGGAGATCACGGTAAACCAAGTAGTTAACCCACGCATTCTCGTCCGTTTTCTCGTAGGACTTGAGAAGGGCTTGAAAATCAACTGGCTGCCCCTTTTCGTCTTTAACCTCTAGCAACTCCTTATCCAAAAGGTAAAGAGCCTCGTAAAACGTCAGCGTTAACACACCGTTTTCTGCTATACCATAGCCTCTTTGAGAAAGCGAGTCAATAATGCTTTGCTCGGAGATTTCTACACCTTTTTCGGCAAGAACACCAGTGGTTTTAAATTCTGAATTTGCAGGTTCAGTTTTGTTGTCGCTCATTAGTTTTCAACCGGTTGTTTTAGAGTACTTAACTGTTTAACCATATCTGTTTTATTGTAACCATATACACTTTTTGGCAACAAAAAAGGGAAAGGTGCGAGAGAAATCACCTGAATTTCTATCCAGCTGTTTGATGCGTTAGAGATTTTTTGCAGTTATAGACCTGTAATCCTCAATGAAGTCTGAAAAAGGAGTGCCGCAGTTGCCGCACACGGGATTGCGTTTTGCATAGTCATAAACAATTAGCGAAGGATTATCCCTGCACATAGGGCACATATACCTCGGATATTTCCTAGTTTTTTCTTCTTTCAAATTCTTCTCCATTACATATTATATTTTTTCAATAAAAAATCTACGCAGCCAAATTAAATAAACCAGAAACAAAAAAGGGAAAAGATTACGAGTGATGTTGAAAATACCCCTAGAATGAAATGAGCTACCTCACCTCGGTCATGTTTATATGAACTGACAAAAAGAAAAAGGCAGGTTGGGTCTAAGCCTTAAAGTTGTTCACGGTCCATTGAGGTATGTATTGGTCGCATTATGGTCTTTCACCGTTTTGACCATGCTGCTCATAGCCTCGATGCAACAGTGCATGTCCAGCTCATCAGGGCAAAGTCTTAGTCGCGTATCGATTTTCAGCTGTTTTAATCGACACACTCAATGCCTCAATGCATTGCAATTAAAGCGTGCTCCCCAACCTGTATAGATGTTATTATAGACGCGGTTTATTAAATATTGCGACTCTTATGTAACAAATAAAACCATTTTTGTTGTTTTTGGAACATTTACGTAAAACTCAGTGAGACTGCTTGCGCCTCAAGTTAGTCGGGAGTAAGTCTTTTAAGCATTTGAGAAAACCATGTTTGAAATCCCTGAGTGAAGTTAAAATGAAGAGCGCTTACCCTTTACTCCAATTTCTCCACTTTGACCATAATTTAACGTAAACCGCCAATACAATGATTAAAACCACAAATCCAATTACTGTCTCCGTCAGGTTCTCTTGAATAATTCCTTCCAAGAACCACCGCAGACCATAAAGAAGAAAGAAAAAGAAAATAACAGCCAACATAAAACCACCCCAACTTCTCCAGAAGGGCACTCTCCTCCGATTTGACAGATTAACACACACTCCGAAATCTGATTAGCGCACATTTCATATTTGGTTTTTTCTATCAGAGCTTAACAAAAAAGGAAAAAGGTTACATTTTCTTGCCACATATATTGGGCTTAGGATGAATTGAAGAAAGTTGCTTTTTTGACTTTACTCTTTCTTCTCACCTTTACAGTTATTCTTCAGATATTTCCGTTAACGCCTCGGGTCTTGAATGGATGAAAAGGTTTCACTTGAAATTTATCGCACTTAGGGCATTTCCAATTGGTTCCATTCGGACGGCCAGGATGTATTTTGTTATCTAGTTTTCCCTCTGCTCCACCGAAATCGTGCCAGATTTCACATTCTTTTTCAAAGGCGTTTTTGGGCGAAGTTGCGTAATCAAACTTGAAGTACCTGTATTTTGTTTCTACCCACTTTTTGATTCGCTCATTCAAGTCTTTGTCAGCTCTCCCAACATAATTAACTTGGAATGCTAACTTATCGTCTTTGTCTAACACATATACCCCAGGCTTTGTTTGTGTAACGACTTCATCGATTTTTTCGTTTCTAAGACCTGCCAATTTGCTTAAACTGTAAGGCATTCAAGAGCACCTTTATAGAAAATACCATGACTTGGTATAAGAATTTTTATATTAAAAATTTATTATGATAAATATAATTAACAGTTGCATTTTTCACACACACTTTAAAACTACAGTCCAAGGTTCAACAAGCGCTCATCAAACATTGGTTTTTATCCCATCAAAATCAACTTGGTGAATATGTTTGCTCTGCATTGTGCGCTATTGCCACATTACAACCTAAGAAAATTCTTTGTATGATACCAAAGTGAAAATCAGACTCATTATTGTAAGCGCGAGAATGTCCATCCCAATAAACAGACCCCAAAAGTCACCGCCACTTAAAATTATGAATGTCGCGCCCTTTACCACCATAAAGCACATAGCAATTATTGAAAACACTAGTTTCTTTCTTTTCAGAACCATTACGCCTCCAGCTAAGGCTAATATAGAAACCACGATACCGAACACGCCGTCTGCTAAGGTATTTACTCCTTGAGTGGGAACTTGAGAACTGTTGGCGAGGATGTAGCTTAAAACATGAACTCCGGAAAACATCATCACCATACAAGAAGTTATAATCATGAGGAGACCGCCTGCAGCTGAAAAACTAATGTACTCCGTTTTTCTTTTTCTCTTATATTGAAAATTTTCGGTTTCATTTTGTTCAAGCTTGACTCGTTTAACTTCTTGCCGTTTTGTGTTAGTTTGCTTAGTCCTGATTGATTCACGCCAAGCAATCAGAACAGAATAAGCTATCGCGTAAACAAGAACAAGTATTCCTGCTGCTATCACAAAATTGGAGGCTGATACATAATATAATATTCCTTGAGCCCGCCACCAAGGCAGGCCAGCCTGCAAATTGGCGATTTCTGACTGTGTTAAGCCTCCTTGATTAAGTCTTGCTTCCATGTCTTCGATCACTGCATGTGGATACCATGCTAGGAAAAAACCTGCAAAAAGCAATCCAGAGGCCACGATAAATATGAGGGTGAATTTTACCCAATGCGAAGGCATAAAAAAGGTACTTCAAAGGATTCAATATAAGAATTATTCCTGTTAAAAAAGATGCGTGTGACATCTGAAAAATCGCAAAAACGTGAATGCAACATCAAAGATACATGCGAATCATAATGAGCGTAAAATAGCATAGACCAAAAGTCTTATGTGCACTGGCAATCTACGACAGTTTGTTGGGGAGAAACGAAAAATGGTTTACTGCACCGAGTGTGGGATAAACAATGTTGACGGTGCCACGGTCTGCGTTAGTTGCGGCGCACCTCTTCATGGAGCAAACGGTAAAGACAAGGGTCGCGTGAGGTATGGGCGGTACGAAGAGGCATCTGGTTTCACAGGAAGAGGCAGACCCATCATGGGGATATTCATCGGGTTGATAATCCTTTTCGCTGGCTTCAGTTTGTTGGTGGCAGAGATTTATGGGGTAAACATACCTTGGGGACCAATTATACTTATTCTCGTTGGAGTTTTCATTTTAGTGCGTTTTTTCCAAGTGCGAAACCGCAGGCGATGAGTGAGGTCTACGGCTTAAGCATTTTTACGCACAAAAAAGTTATATTAACTACTGTGGAAAGGAGTAGGTTATTACGGGAGGGTCGGCGTGGTTAAGTATGTTTTTGTAACAGGCGGCGTGTTAAGTTCCGTTGGAAAAGGAATTTTAACTTCTTCTATAGGTAAGATGCTTCAAACGAGAGGGTTGAAGCCTACAGTCATGAAAATAGACCCGTACGTGAACGTTGACGCGGGAACAATGAATCCTTACATGCACGGTGAAGTTTTTGTGACTGACGACGGCGGCGAAACAGACTTGGACTTGGGCTGGTACGAACGCTTTTTGGATTTAAGTTTAAAGCAGGAAAACAACTTGACTACAGGGCTCGTGTATAAATCAGTTATTGAAAAGGAGAGGAGAGGCGACTTTCTTGGGCGCTGCGTTCAAATTGTGCCGCATATAACCAACGAGATTAAAAAATTCATAAAAAAAGGGGCTAAAGCAGCTAAAGCTGATGTTATCTTAACGGAAGTAGGCGGTACGGTAGGCGACATAGAAGGACTGCCCTTCCTGGAAGCTATACGGCAAATGCGATTGGAGGAAGGTTTCGAAAACACCTTGTACGTTCACGTTGCTTTGGTACCAGTTCTGGACGTTACAAATGAGATGAAAACTAAACCGTTACAGCACAGCGTTAACGAGCTGCGTCGAATCGGTATTCAACCTGACATTATTGTTGCCCGAAGTCCTACAATGATTGACGCTGAAGCCTTGCGGAAAATAGCGTTATTCGGAACGATTCCAGAAAGCGCAGTTTTCTGTTCTTATAACGCAGAATCCGTGTATCAGGTACCCCTTATGCTTGACAAGCAAGGCATGGGCGACTTCGTCTGCCAAAGATTAGGCTACAAGTGCGGCGCCCCGGATTTCAGCGAGTGGCAAAAGTTTGTAGATGCAGTGGTAAATCCTGAGAACGAAGTTAATATAGCGTTGATAGGTAAGTACGCGGGTTTGACAGACAGTTACGTGAGCATGAATGAGGCGTTGCATCATGGCGGGGCAGCGTGCAAGACGCGAGTGTGCATTACCTACTTGGAGGCGGAAAAGTATGAGAAGAATCCTCAATGTATTGAAGACCTTAAAGCGTTTGACGGGATATTCGTTCCATACGGTTTTGGTCCCAGAGGCACCGAGGGCAAAATTGCAGCCATAAAGTTTGCTAGAGAGAAAGATATACCTTTTCTGGGTATATGTTACGGTTTTCAGATGGCAGTTATCGAGTTCGCTCGGAACGTCTGCGGCTTGAAAGACGCGAACAGCAGTGAGATTAACCCGAATTCGCCTCATCCAGTGATTGCCCTTATGCCGGAACAGCGCGGCGTGGAATACAAGGGTGCTACAATGCGGTTGGGGGCGCACAAGGTGATAATTGAACCCGAGACTATGGCGCATAAACTGTATAAACGCGATGAAGCTTACGAGCGGCATCGCCACAGATTCGAAGTTAACCTTGACTACTTAGATATTCTGCAAGAAAAGGGACTACATTTTTCCGGCAAGAGCAAAGATGGTAGACGAATGGAGATGCTGGAGTTTCATGACAATTACTTTTTCTTCGCTTCGCAGTTTCACGGCGAATTCAAGAGTCGCCCCGGCAGACCTTCACCTGAATACTATGGTTTCATCAAGTCGTGTTTAAATAAAAAAATGGGCAAAGCAAAGCCCGTCTTCTGATTTTCCGTTTGCTTGAAAGTTTTAGACGGTTTTCACAGTGCAGACTGCAGTTTTTTAGCTATTAAGTTGCCCTATTTTGAGGGTGTATAAAGCTCTTTCATTGCAGGCATCAGTTCTGGGACATTGAATGCTATGTCTAGATAGTTTAGCATGCCTGCGATTCTGCCGTTTCGTGTTACTGGTAAATGTTTGATTTTCCATTCCTTCATCAGTTTAGCTGCTTCGTCTACTGTGGCGGTCTCTTCTATGGTCACAAGCGGGTTGGTGTATACGGCTCTAGCTATAACTACGGTGGGGTCTAACCCTTGCGTTAGCATGCGCACTATGACGTCTCGTTCGGTTATGATTCCGGTTGGTTTTCTACTCTGAACTACAATTACGTAGTCTACGTCGCAGTCAGACATTGCTTGAACTACTTTATCCATGGTTGATTCATTTTCGAAGACATTAACGTTCGTGGACATTAGGTCTTTTACCAAGACTTTACTTGCCATTTGAATTTCTCTCCTAACGGCTATGACAGATGTATTAGGTATTTATCTATTTTATGGTATAAGCGGGAGATCTGATCTATCACGGGAGATATTTTAGAGAGCCAATTTGAAATCGCAGTTTCCAAATCTAATTGCCTCGCGTGAATTTTCAGTGGAGCTGATGAGGAGAAAACTAGGGAAATAGTGTTCATGGGTGTGACCAGACTAAGGGAGATTATGAGTCAGGCTGGTTCAGTTGTCCTCATCAGCTTCAAGGACACAACAATCAGGGAAATACTTAGTGTTTACCTCGATAAAAGTAATAGACTATATAGTTTCAAAGTCCTATAACGTTACTAAAGCTTCTTATGCTTTAACCTGCGTTTGGTGGTTTATAGACAATGTTTTCTGTTTGATGCTATGCGTTTAAAGGAGAGAACTTGTTAAGAATTATTTGATGCGAGGTTGAAACTCGTGGGTGGAGACGAAGCTTCTGTGGGTAAGTTCCGTAACAGTCTAGAAACGGCTGGTAGCTACGGTGAGGTATGGCAGACAGTCAAGGATACAGTGGAGTTTTCGTTGGGTAAACGGCGAGGCAACATAATGCTTTTTCTTGATGATCTACCCCTGCAACTGGGTGCATACCATCCTGTTGGAACGAACAATATAGTTTTGAACAGAGCCTTAGTAGAAATTGTTGAAGCTTCAATGAGCTCAAAAAGTGTCGTGAACGCTCTAGTATACAATCTTCTGCTGCATGAGTATTTGCATGCGATGGGTGAAATGTCAGAAACCAAAGTTAGACGCGGAGTCGTTGAAGTTGCAAGAGAGTGCTTCGGAGATGAGCACGTGGCAACCATGGTTGCCCGAAAAACTCCATGGGCTTTACTGCAGAACGTGCCGCTTCAAACTGTCAATGCCCCTAAGCGTGTCATACAAATCGTGAAAGACTTTGAAAAAGCAGGCAGATACATAGTCTAAAGGTATATTGTCTCATGCAGAAGGGTTTGCTGGAGCTTTGAACTTTAACTTATAGGAGAAAAGAGAACGAAATCTATGATTGGGACATCACCGGTCATTCCGTCCAAAGCGCTCTCAGCCCCTATCACCAATTTCTTCCTTTTCTTTATGCGGCTTTGTTATCGTTGAGTGGTTTAAACATATTTAATCAGTGCCTCTTCAGACTGAATGGTAGTTTCTGTAAAGATTTGGAAAAACATTCATAAGTGATAACTGTATTAACATGCCCAAAAAAAACCTGTGGGATAACTGTATGTTTCAAGACGAGGAATGTGTAGAAACTCTGATGGGATTGGGCCTAACGCTTTTGCAAGCAAAAACATACTTAGGGCTCGCCAAGCTTGGAGTAGCAAACGTTAAAACAATTTCAAAGGTTTCAAACGTGGCTCGCCAAGATGTCTACCGAATAACGCCTAAACTTCAAAAATGGGGTCTAGCAGAGAAAATCATAGCTAACCCAACCATGTACAAAGCAATCCCTCTGAAGAACGGACTCTTAACTCTTCTTCAACAAAAAGTAGAAGAAAATGCCGAGCTACAAGAGAAGACGCATAGGTTAATCGAGGATTTCGAAGAGAATTTCAATACCGAAATTACGATTAAGGAAAACCCATCCGAGTTCATAATTACTTCTGAGAAAAGTCTATTTGTTAAAAGAGTAATCGAGTCAATAAATTCCGCTCAAAAAAGCAAGGACGCCATTCTTACAGTGAAAGGCTTTAATGCGATGTTATTTAACGATAAGCAAGAAATCAAGAGTGCGCTTAAAAGAGGCGTAAAGTTTCGAATTATATCCGAGGAACCTGAAAACCCCAAAGCAACACAGGACCTGTTACGCGATTTGAAGAACCCGTTTTTCATGGTTAAATATATTCCCTCTCCCGCCCCCATCTGCATGATGATATTTGACGATGAAGAAGTGAATCTGCGTATGGCTGAAGGCCCCGTTCCCAGTTTCTGGTCAAACAACACAAGCATCGTAAACCTGTCCACGAGATACTTCACCGGATTATGGCATAAAATACAAGAACAGAATAGCCCCACTATTATAAACAACGAACCGATTAAAGTAAAAACCGATAAAAACCGAAGTATCAGACAGTGACTATTCAACGCGAAGCGTGGTTAGTAAGGGTACGCTTCATTTCGCCTTTTGCTTACTGGCCTATTTTTTTCAAACGTTAATCGAGTAGTTTAGTACGGTGGAAATGGACAAAACATATAATTGAAGAAGGCGCAATTTTTCTGCGGTTAATTGCTGGGTGCAGAAGTCAAATGGTGTATTCAACAGGATCTGCGAAGCCGAAGATAACACGTAAAACTTTGATTTTTCCACTGATAGGTTTAGTCGCATTCTTCTTGTACGTTTACCTTTTTCAAGTTGACATTATGGCCATAATCACCACGGCGCAACGTGCTGACCCAGTTCTCTACGCTCTTGCTGCAGCAGTAAGTTTAATCGAGGTATTCTTTTTCGCCGTGTCATGGCGCGTCCTAGCAAAGTTCCTCATGATTAAACTATCAGTCATGAAATCCTACCTGCTAGTCTGGTACAGCATATTCGTTGACACTATAGTTCCAGCGGAGTCCGTAAGCGGAGAAGCCATACGAGTTTACATGATTACCCGCGAACAAGGCAAGGAAACATGCGGAAGAGCAGTGGCTTCCCTTGTCACACATCGACTTTTAGGCATGGCCATGAACGTTATAGTCCTAATCATAGGCGTAGTCTTGCTTTTCACTGAAACACAAATCAACCCGTTAATTTTCAACCTAATTCTATTTCTCGCGATCGGCATCACCATTACCCTGCTTTTCATAATGCTGTTCTCCTTCAAAGAAAAATGGAGCCTGAAAGTAATCAATTGGCTGGTGCGGGCAGGAAAATTTCTCAGTCGCGGAAGATGGCATGGCCAATTAACCAAAATCAAAGAAGACGCCTGTAACATAGCAAAAAGCTTTCATGACTCAATGAAAGAATTCAGGCATAACCCTAAAGAACTTGTTCTTTCCCTATCCTATCTCGCGGTAACTTGGTTTTTCAGTTTAAGCATACCGTACTTGGTTTTCCTGTCACTGGATTTTCCTGTCTCATGGAGTGTGATTCTAATCACTTCAACCATAGTTTTAGCCGTCAAATCTATACCCCTCGGTATCCCCTTTGAAGTGGGAATTCCCGAAATAACCATGACAACCCTCTACACTTCACTAGGTGTCCCCGCAGAAATAAGCGCAACCGCAACTATTCTGACCCGCCTCATAACACTTTGGCTCCGATTTTCCATAGGTTTCATAGCACAACAATGGCTTGAGTTAAAAACAGTTTTAGCCCCAACAAACAACGTACTCGTAGAAAAAACCTAAAATCATTCTTTAACCTTCTCTATTTCATGATAGGCTTATGGACATAAAACTTGCAACTGCAACCACCAGAATTCTAGATGCACTGTGTGAAATAGAAAAACAGTGTTTTGAACAAGAAGCTTTCACAAAACAGCAATTGGAATACCTGATAACTGATTACAGCACCATAGGGTTAACGGCGATAGTGAACGGTGAAATAGCTGGTTTTGCAATAGCTCGAGTAAACATCAGAAGAAACATGACGTTCGGCCACATACTCACAGTTGACGTAGCGCCTGCTTACCAACGCAAAGGAATAGCGAAAAAAATGCTTCAGCAAATTGAAACCATACTCAGGGAAAGAGGCATCAAAGAATGCCGCTTAGAAGTACGCGAAAACAACGTAGCCGCATTAAACCTTTACAAAAAACTCGGATACACAGAAAAAGGCAAACTTGAAAAATACTACGGTAGCGCCCACGGCCTATACCTTAAAAAAGGGTTGTAAATAACCGCTTTTTCAACCCAAAATTGCAGTCAAAACATGATTTTTAAACATGGCGTATATGTTCAAAGAAATAACGTTTAAAAACGTTGATGTAACTAGAATATCTTGGTGGGGGAGAAATGGGAGATTCACAAAGGCGTAAAGCAAAGGAGCAAACTCTCGTTCAAACTATCGTTGTTTTGCTACGCAACACCACTTGGCGATGCGGGAAAGTTGAAAAGTCTATTGTTGAGCATCTTCACAAGCGGAACAGAAACTTTGGTAAACCAGGCGTTTCAATGAGGGACATCATGCAGAACCTGAACTTCACCGGCACAAAAAAAGACGAGTGTATAGACGCTATAAAGCGTTTGGAAAAAAGAAATATAGTGAAAATACTGCCATTGAAGGCAGTTTAACTCTTATTTTTTCAAGTGTTTACTTCACAAGTTCTTTAGCGTTAGCAATCCAGTTACCCGCGATTTTCGGTGAAACCTTTAGCTTCTTCGCCAAGGTTTTTGCTGATGCCTTGGATAAGTCATCGACGCTGTTTATGCCTAAAGCTTTCAGTTGTGTTGCTCTTTTTTCGCCTATGCCTTTCACCTGCGTGAGCGCCATTGTTGTAGCCGCTGGAGCTGCGACTGTTGCCGCTTTTTCTACTGTGGCTGCTTTCATCGGAGCAGCAGGTTTTTCTTCCTTGGGAGCTTCCACTGTTGCTGTTGGCTGGCAAGCTTGAGCTTCTGTTTTTGGTCTTTGAGAGTAGCCTAAACCGATAGACAAGAGGCTTAGCACTACGGTTGTTATCACCCAGAGGCTTCTTGTGTCTGATTCTACGCTCTCTATCGTTACGACAAAAGGTATTACTGTTATGATTAGGAGTATCGCTGCTAATATGTATAAGGTATAGTCTAAACGCATGTTGATCACGCTTTCTTATTCTTAATGAACATCTTAAATAACTTTCTCCTTTTTGGCAAGCTAAGCGGAAAATGCGGCAGGTTGAAGCCTATTTTAACAGTTCATCCTCGGAGGGAGCCTGCTTTATTAAATCGTGTTTCATAAGAAGCCCTGTTGAC
>CAZINA010000026.1:1890-15083 GCA_964540545.1 uncultured Candidatus Bathyarchaeia archaeon | reverse complement strand
CTACCCAGAGTAAGGTTCCCGCTGTGGTTAATGATGCTTCGCCTGTTTTCTCTGCCAGTATATCAAAGGTTTTTTTCAAGTTATATGTGGCGAGGATGTAGAATACGAAAGCTACGACAATTCCGCCTAAGAAAGCTGCTAAGCCAACTCCAAAGCCTGCAGTGAACAAGAAGTCGCCTGTAAATGTGAAGCCTGTTGCGGATGCAACGCCAATTACCAATGCTGTTACAGCCACTCCTGCCGCTATCAAAGCGATGATGTAGAATTTGACGCCCGTCCATGAGCTTCGGTAGATTTTTTCGTCTTGGTAATAGTTTGAGAGTTCTTTCATGCCCCTGAGGAATAAGACTACACCAATTATGCCAAGTATCCAGCCGACATAAGGAACCATGCCCAGCAAGAGTAGTATTGCGCCTTCAGCAGCCAAAGTTCTGCTATATCCAAAGTTGACATTCATCTTTTTTTACCTCCATTTTCTGAAAACATACATGGCAATTGAAGGATATAGCCCTAACATTTAGATAAAAATCTCCAGCGCGACCCTAACGTTTAGAGTCACAACTCTAACAGTTAGAGCCTTAAGCAAACGGACTCTTCTGTGCCGAAAACTTGAAAACAGAAACTTGACTTATCTCTATATTCATAGTTTAATGAGGGCGTAGTGGGAGTGAGTTGGTAAAATCACGTGGAATAAGCGCGGACATTCAGTCACCCAGAACTAAACTGCTCTATTTCATTTACTCTGCCTCAAGTAGCAGAATTAAAGCTGAGCCAGGGGTGAAATCCAGCATGAGTTCTGCTTTAGGCTACAAGTCCGATGGGCATTTCCACTACGACTGGAACTACCTCGTGAGTGCAGGCATGATTGAGGAAAAACAGGGTTACTTTATTGTAACTGACACAGGAAAAAACGAGTTTGCTTTGCACTCAACGGCTTCCATGAGCAACACAATAATGATTGTTATGGGTTTTGCAATGATTCTCTTCACTGTTGGGCTCAGTCTGGAAATTTTGCCAAAAGAAAGTGTAGCGTTTTTCGGCATAGCCCTAATCTTTATTGGATTCTCGTTCTTGCTTGTAAGCCGAAAAAACAAGCCCAAACTGCCACCAGAAGCTAAAGCTTTGCTTAAAGAACTAAGCTGACGCTGAAGCGCCTGCACGATAGGAACGCTGTCCCAATTTTTTGCATTGTTGCTGACGAAAGCGTTTAAATCTCTTCCAGTCAACATCTACACGCATGATATACCGCGCGAAAATAGAAGTCAGCCTTAAACCAGGTCACAGCGACCCAGAAGGCGAAACAACGTCACGTTTACTGAAAGAGCTTGGGTACGCGGTGGACGCCGTGAGCGTCAGCAAAGTATACACGATTCTTCTTGAGGCTCAAACGCTAAGTGAAGCCGAGGCGAAAGCCGAAGACATGTGCAAACGGCTTCTGGCAAACCCAACCAAAGACAACTACACAATCGCCGTTGAGGAGCAAAAATGAACCCTGACATCTACGTCCGTGGAAAAGCAGCCTTCAAAATGTACGAGATAGCCCTGTCTGCCGCTTCAGAGGAGCAGCTTTCAGAGGTAAGCCGTAAACTGGCCTTAGGCTTAAGCGTGCAAGAGATGCAGGCTGTCAAAGCCTATTTCAAGACTGAAGGTAGAAACGCCACTGACGTGGAACTGCAAACCATAAGCCAAACATGGTCTGAGCACTGCTGCCACAAAACGTTCAGAGGTAAAATACGCGTAGGCAACAAGGAAATCAGCAGTCTCATAAAAACGTACATAGCGAAAGCCACGCGAGAGATTAACCCGCCTTGGTGTTTCAGCGTCTTCGAGGACAACGCTGGCATCGTCAAATTCGACAAGGGCTACGGCATAGCCGCAAAAGTTGAAACCCACAACCACCCCTCCGCAGTGGAGCCGTTCGGCGGCGCAGCCACAGGCGTAGGCGGCGTAATCCGTGACGTACTTGGCGTGTGGGCAGACCCTATCGCGTGCACTGATGTTTTGGGCTTCGGACCCTTAGATTACGATTACAACAAGCTCCCCGCAGGCGTGAAACACCCGAAATACGTGTACATGGGCGTCACCGCGGGCATAAGCGCCTACGGAAACAACATGGGCATCCCCACCGTGAACGGCGCCATATACTTCGACGACAGCTACACGGGAAACGTCACCGTCTACTGCGGATGCATTGGGCTTTTGCCGCTGAAGAAGTTCAGGAAAAACGCCAAAGCAGGAGATGTGCTCCTTCTGGCGGGCGGAAAAACAGGCCGCGACGGCATCCACGGCGTAACCTTCGCTTCCGCAGAACTCACCGAAGAATCAGAAGAAGTATCCAGACCTGCCGTGCAAATCGCAGACCCCATCGCAGAGGAGAAATTGAAACGCGGCATCATCGAGGTTCGAGACCGAGAACTCGCCTCAGCTATAACTGACCTGGGAGGCGGAGGATTATCATCTGCTGTGGGCGAAACCGCCGAAAAATTCGGTTGCGGCGCAACAGTGGCACTTGATAAGGTGCCTTTGAAGTATCCGGGGTTGGCTCCATGGGAAATTTATATTTCAGAGTCACAGGAAAGGATGCTTCTGACGGTTCCGCCTGAGAATTTGGATAAGGTCATGGCGGTTTTCGAGCAGGAAGATGTTGAAGCCACAGCCATTGGAAAATTAACCACTGAGCGCCGTTTGCACTTGGAGTATCGGGGTGAAATCGTTGCAGACTTGGATATGGTGTTCTTGTTTGATACTTGCGAGAGCACAAAAACCGCGGTTATCGAAGCCCCGACGTTGATGGAACCAGAGTTTGCGGAGCCAGAAAACCTGTCAGAAACTTTGATGCAGTTGCTTTCGGCGCCGAACATCGCCAGCAAAGAACGTGTAGTGCGAACTTATGACCATGAAGTTAAAGGGAACACCGCGCTTAAGCCGTTACAGGGCAAGTATGCAGGGCCCAATGACGCCGCTGTGCTGAAACCGCTTGACAATTCGTGGAAAGGCTTAGCCGTCTCGTGTGGTATGAACCCGAATTATGGGAAAATTGACGCATACTGGATGGCAGCTTCAGCCATTGATGAGGCTGTACGGAACAACCTTGCCGTTGGTGGAAGAAGAATTGCTTTGCTGGATAACTTCACATGGGGTAACCCTGAAAAACCCGAGCGCCTAGGCTCGCTGGTCCGGGCATGCGAAGCCTGTTACGACGTTGCAACCGCATTTAGAACCCCGTTTATTTCGGGCAAAGACAGCCTCTACAACGAGTCACCGTTAGGACCAGTAACGCCTACACTACTCATAACGGCAGTGGGAATCGTACCTGACGTGCGCTCAACCGTGTCAATGGACCTAAAAGCGCCAGGTAACCTAGTCTATGTTTTGGGCGAGACTTTTCCTGAACTGGGTGGCTCTGAATACTACAGGCTTAAAGGCTTTCTCGGCAAGTCAGTGCCGAAACTGCACGCAACAAAAGCAAGGAAAACCTACTACAACCTCTCGAAAGCCATGGGTGAAGGCATCATAAAATCGTGCCATGACCTTTCTGAAGGTGGGTTAGCGGTTGCTGCCGCGGAGATAGCGTTTGCTGGCGGCTACGGCTTAGAGTTGGATTTAAGGTCGGTGCCGAACAAGTCGGTCTCGCGGAACGACTTTTTACTGTTTTCTGAGTCTAACAGCCGCTTCCTCATAGAAGTTGCAGAACAAGACCGCTTAGAGTTCGAGGAGTTAATCAAAAACAAAGCCTGCGCGCCGATAGGCAAGGTAACCAAAGGCGAGAAACTGTTAATTCGCGGTTTGGATGGAAAAGTTGTGGTTGATGCTGGTCTTGGTGAGTTGCGGCGTAGCTGGAAGAAAACTCTTGGTATGGAGGCGCAAGGAGAATGAGGCGGGAAGAAATCAAAGTCTGCGTTATGCGAGTCGGCGGCACCAATTGCGACGCAGAAACCCAACGTGCCTTCCAAGAACTCGGCGTAAAAGCTGAAGTGCTTCACGTCAACGAGCTGGTCAAACAACGCAACCTACTTGATTTCAACGTGCTGGTTTTTCCAGGTGGTTTCTCTTTCGGGGACTACGTGCGTTCAGGAGTAATATTCGCAAGGTCACTCAGCGTCAAGCTGGGGAAAGAAATAGATACCTTCGTGGATGAGGGCAGACCCATCTTGGGTATATGTAACGGCTTCCAAATCCTCGTTGAGTACGGTTTGCTTCCAGGCTTTGACGGAGTAAGCGCTTATCCTGAAGCCACGCTAACAACGAATGTGCCGCAGGGCTTCAAGTGCCAGTGGATTTACCTTAAAAACGAGAACAAAGGCAAATGCGTCTTCACAAGCAAAATCCCCGCAGGAAAAGTTCTGAGAATGCCCATTGCACACGGCGAAGGCAGGTTCCTGTTCCCAGTGGAAAAAGAACAGCAAATGCTCCAAAAACTAATCGACAATGACATGATGGTTTTCCGCTACTGCGACGAAAACGGCAACGTGGCAGACGGCAAGTGCCCAACTAACCCAAACGGCTCATTCCACGACATCGCGGGTATATGCAACAGGGAAGGCACAATTTTCGGTTTGATGCCTCACCCTGAAAGAGCAATGTACTGGTGGCAGCAACCGGACTGGACACGGCAAAAGCAGATGGCACAGTACGGAGACGGGAAACTCGTCTTTGAAAGCCTCATTGACCACTTAACCAAGAAGTTCTAAGTCTTCCGTTGCTGGAAGCCCCGCTCTAGCTCCCATTTTCATGACGCACCGTGAAGCCACAAAGTTGCCCAGCCTGCCGCACTCAAACAGGCTTTTATTGTTAACTAAGCCGTACAGGAAACCCGCGCAAAATGCGTCCCCGGCTCCAGTCGTGTCCACAACGTCCACTTTGAAGGGTTCTATCAAGTGCTGTTCGCAGCCATCCGTGACGTAACATCCGTCGCCGCCAAGCTTGACCGCTACAATTTTGATGCCTTTGTCAATCATTATGTCGGCGCCTTTGTGATAGGAAATCTCGCCTGTTAAGAGTGTAAGTTCGAGGACGTTAGGCATCAAAACGTACGTTTTTCTGATTATAGGCTCCAGAGCCAAGTAGCCTTTCCGTGCGTACAACGTTCCGGGGTCGAAGCTAACCTTGGTGCTGTCGGGGATGGCATCTAAGAGTTTTTTCTGTGTTTGGAACGATCCTTCTCCGACGAACGAGGTTAAATGCAGAAACTGCGCTTGCGAAGCGTATCTGGCGTTCACTTCGTCGATATTTATGGTGTCGTTGACTCCGGGGTTGACGTATAAAGCCCGTGCGCCTTTTTTGTCCACGAAACCCATGACTGAGCCGCTTTTGTCCTTCTCCGCGCGGACTACCCCAACTGTGTTTACACCTTCATTGCAGAAATCTTGGATTAACACGTCGCCTTCTCTGTCGCAGCCCACTTTGCCGATGTAGCCTACTTTGCAGCCGAGCCTTGCGAGCCCAACGGCAGTGTTCGCTGCTGAGCCCCCGCAGGTTTCCGTGTAGTCTTTGATGAAACTTTCTTCTTCTGCCTTTGCGAGCTTGTTTACTTTGAAGAGCTTGTCCACGTTAAGCGCGCCGAACCCTACAACGTCAAAACGGCTCATGGAAACAACTCCCGCAAGTGAATTTTAAACTCTCCCAGTTTGCCGCCGTAATTGCCAGCGGAAACCCCTGCCACGCCGTCAACGTTCAGCACCGCTTGGATTCCAGCTTTCATGGCTTCCTTCACAGCGTCCATTGAGACTCCGTTGATTACTATCTCTGGAACGTAACGCACATCTTCGGGAAGCAGTGAGGCTTTGCCTAACTTTGGTTTAAGCGATGAGCAATACGGGTGGTTCGTTGTGGGTCCTATGGCTGGAAACTGGGTTTCAGGTTTCGAGCCAGCGGAGCAAACGTCAAACGGGGTGACCACGCCCTTTACGTTGTGTATGGCGTCTAAGGCTTTTCCGCCTGCTGTTTTTACGGCTTCTTTTGTTTTGCACATAACCCAAAAGTTCGCGCCCATGACGCCGCGGGCGTAACCCAGATGCCGTTCGATTATGAAGTCTGGAACCATAAGGGGAACCACGATAACCTCTCTGTCATAACGGGTTTCAATCCACTCGTAGCCGTCGCCGCAGTGTCCCACACGCTCCATCATGTCCAGCTTTCCCTCCGCGTCGGGCAAAGCGTCAAAAACCGCCGTGAACGGCTTAACCAGTATGTCCTGACGAATCCTGTAGGAAAGCTCGGCTTCAAACTTCTTCAAAGACTCGGGAAAAGGCTTTTTGGGGTTTAATTCTCCCCAGAACTGCAGTACAGCACCTTTGCGTTTGTCTGGCGTCTCGTTTTCGCTCAGCCATTTCTCGACGCCGCCTTCCACCCTGCCGATGACCACGGAAGGCGTGGCGGTTGAGTCTTCAGCAGCATGGCGCAGGGTGCGTTCATCGTCAGCTGTGACTATTGCGCGGCAAAAGACTCCTGCAAAGGCTTCGGCGTAGGTATCCTCGATTTCTGGTTTTGCTACCATTTCACCCGAGTTTCCCAATGGCTTCTCCTCTGACTTTTTTTCTGAATTCGCTGCTTTTTTTCGTTACAGTTTCCATATTTTCCGCTGTTACTATTTGAACCTTGGGTAAGGTTTGAGGGTGAAGCGTAAAAAACCGGTCGAGAAGCGAAGGATTTACCAGTCTGTTGGTTTCCAGAGCTTGTAGGTTCCAGTTTTCCACCAAATCTAGGACGGCTCGTTTTCCTTGTTTGCAAAAGACATCAGCAATTAACGCTGTGACCAAATTGTTTTCAGACAAAACCGAGATTTCCGTGTTGCTCACCGCGTAGTTGTTACCGTTGAAGGAAACAGTTAATCCGCCGTTCTCTCTAACCAGCTTGAAAGCTTCAACATCGGTTATGCTGTCACCCACGTACATCACATCTTCCAACGCCACATGCAACTTAGCCACGGCGTCCTCTATGGAAGCGGCTTTCTGGCTCCCACCCACAGTAGTCACCTCGGAGAAGATTCTGCCTACGCTCATGCTTGCGATTTCGCTCCAGAAAACCTTGTCAAGCCGCTCAATAGTGCCTTGGTCAGCACTGGAAAAGTCTTCTATGGTTTTTGCCGTTGGAGGAATAGTTATTATTGGCATCTGTGCGATTTCTTTTGTGATTTCTTTCAGACGCGTTTTTTCTTTTTCGGTGACGGCGTATTTGTCGATGCTTAGTTGGGTACAGTAAGTGTTTTCGTAGGGAAAGTCTAGGGCTTTGCAGAGCGCTTTTATGTAATGCTCGTAGCTTGTGCTGACTATGAAGGCGTTGGCTATTACCCTCACGTGTTGCAGGGTGTTTTTGCTGTTTGCGATTAGGATTAGGTTCTGAGCGGAGAATTCTTCCATTTGGGCGTCTGTAACGTCATACGCCTTGAGGAAAGGCAAAATCAGTTTTAACGTGCTGCCCGCCGTGTAACCGGGCTTTTTCAAAGCGTCCGCCAGAACGTCGTCATATTTGCTTAGGAGGGTGAAAAGTTTGGCGCCGTTTGGAATGAAGCTCGCGGTGGTTTCAAAGGCGTTGTCGTTTTTGCTTATGGGTCCTTCACAGTCGGATATGAAAACGCGCTTCAAGGCTTACGCCTCAATTGTTCCATGTGGCTTACGCTTTTCGCTATGTGTTTTTTCGAGGCTATATCCGTCCTGTTCCACATGGCACCGCCTTCAATCGCTCGGGCGCCTTCCAACGAGACTTGCCGTGCTTCTTCTATGTTTTCGCCGACGCCTAAAACGCCCACCGCTCTAGACTTCAACGCGTAAACCTGATTGCCCCTGGCCTCCATCGCGCCTGGATAAATTCTAATGTTGTCACCGTACTTGCTGGCTAGCATATACGCCCCAGACAGGTCAACTGCCGTGCCAACAGCAGCGTTATCCACCAAGCCGGGGAACACATCAGAGTAGCCTCCGTAACCCGGCGGAACCTTGTAGGTTAACACAGTTGCCGCCTTCTTTAATTCAACGCGGGACAAGTTGCCTTCCAAAATTTTGAGGCAGACATCAACGAAATCGTCCTCCACGATGGGCAGGATGTTGATGATTTCTGGGTCGCCTGGCCGACTGTTGTTTTCAAGGATTTTAATTCCAGCGCCCGTATGCATGAAAGCCAAGTACAGGGGGACACCTCTTAATGCAGTGTCGTCATCTATTTTCGCCTTCCATTTCTCGAATATTCTTGTGGCCAAGGCGACTTCTTTTTCCCGATCAGCTGCGGTTAAAAATGGTAGCGTGTCGTCTGCGTCTTTGTATGAGCCCATTCCGCCTGTGTTTGGTCCTTTGTCGCCGTCGAAGGCGCGCTTGTAGTCTCGTGTTCCGGGCAAGGGAATGAAGTGTTTGCCGTCGCATAACGCTTGGAAGCTGGATTCTTCCCCGTCTATTTTCTCTTCTATTATAACGGTGCCGTACTGAAAGTTGGACATGAAATGCTCAAAGAGCTTTTCCCGCGTGATGAAGTGGTCCCCCCAGACGCCTACACCTTTTCCAGCCGTCGGCTTGTCAGGCTTAACCACGGCTTTGTCATCCAGCTCATCAAGCCAACCGTAAACCGCGCTCTTAACGTCGTCTGTTCCCCTGTAGTCTTTGGGGTCGAAAATCTTGAAGCGCGGGTTTGCCTCCGGCGCTATTTCCTGAAATAATAGGCGTTGCTGTACTTTGCTGACTTCTATGGCGTATTCCTGCTTTGGGCAGATGACTGGTATGCCAGTGCGCTTTTCGACGAGGTCGCGTACGCCGCCGATTATGGGTTTTTCCGGACCAACTATGGCGAAGTCGATTTTGTCCTTGTTGTTTTCAGCGAACTTGCAGATTCCTTCGATGTTTAAGTCGGGTATAACCATGTGCTCCGCGGCTTTTTCCATGTTGAAAGGGTTACGCTGCTTGTCTGCGAGGAAGAGTTCAACTTTATGGTTTGGGCTTCTCGCGAAAGCGTCAACCATCGCTGTTTCTCTTGCGCCGTACGAAACGACGAGTACGCCTATTTTTTCCATGATGTACACCTTTGTTTGTTAGAGAATAAACTGGAAAGCTTAATTTGTTTTTTCACAAGCTCACGGTGAAGTTTCACACGTCTCGTAGATTCTTCCTTTTTCCTGATAGCCTTTAAGGAACTTCTTTTTCATTTCATCAGCCATCTTCTGAGCTAACGGCGTCGGATACTCGCCTGTGATGCACGCGAGACATAACTGGTCACGTCTCTGACCTGTGGCGCGCACTAACCCCTCGACTGTCTGGTAACAAACAGCGTCTGCACCGATAATTTTCGCGATTTCCTCTGGGCTGTGTTTCGAGCCGATTAGCTGCCCGTAGGTTGCCATGTCAATGCCGTAGAAGCATGGCCCGATTATGCGCGGGAAAGTTACGAACATGTAGATTTTTTTGGCGCCTGAGTTGCGCATTTTTTCTATTGTGACTTTTGTGGTGTCTCCGCGGACTATGCTGTCTTCGGTAACTATGAGCCGTTTTCCGTTAACTTTGCCGCCTAAAATGTTTATTTTTCTGTCTATGGTGGAGCAACGGTCCCTGCTAAGCAGTATGAAAGCTCGTTCGGTGACGTAGCGGTGCCTGCGGGACGCTCGTTCCCACTTGAGACCGGACTCTTCGTGAACGCCCATGGCGGGGTCGTCGCCTGTTTCAGGAACCGAAAGCACGATATCTGCGTCTTTCACGATTTCAGGGTGCTCGCGCACGATGTTTCTGCCGAATTCCTCTCGGATTTCGTAAACGTATTTGCCGTCGAAACGCGAGTCAGGCCTTGCAAAGTAGGCGTATTCGAAAGCGCAGAAGGCTTTGCGCGGGTTCTTAATGATTTGTTGGCGTTTGAACCCGTCTTTTGAAACTGTGACTAGTTCGCCGGGTTCCAGTTCGAAGTCTCTTATGAGACTGTTTATTTCTAAGCTCACGGTTTCTGAAGAAAAAGCGTAGGTTGCTTCTTGTGGGCTGTGTCCTGCGCAAAGCGGTTTGATTCCATGCTGGTCTTTGAAAGCGAAGAAGTCTCCGTCTCCAGTTATGCCCGTTACGGAGAATGCACCGTCAATTTGTTTCATGCACTCGCCGACGGCTGATGCTAAATCTTTGCGTTTTTCCAGTTCGAGGAGCAGTTTGCGGCAGACCAGGTCTGAATCACAAGTGTAAGGCAAATGGGCGAAATGGGGGTCAGTTTCCTTTCTAAGCTGAACCGTGTTAACGAGGTTACCGTTGAATGAGAGCGCAAGTTGCAACCCATTTAGCGACGCGGTGATTGGCTGTGTGCCCTCCAAAATCGAGGCATCATCACATTTTCCTGAAGTGGTGTATCGAACGTTTCCTATGCCTATTGAGCCTGGAAGCCGCCCGAACCATTCCTGTATGGCGCTGGACTTCAATTTCGGGATCAAATCAAGATTTTTGTAAACATAAAAACGTTCCCCGTTGTATGTGAGGAACCCGTGGGACTGGTGGCCTCTGTGGTTTTGTGCTCTAAGACCCCAGTACACGTATGGGCAAACCTGCTTCTTTTCGAAGTTTATTACGCCGAAGATACCGCAGCCTATTTTTTAATCCCCTCTTCCGATGGTGACAAGTAGAGAAAAAAAGTAGCTTATCAGCTTTTAGTACATTTTTAAATAAAAACCATGGAAACGATATTTCTCCCCAGCAATTTCTCCTTTGTCATTGTCTGAATTTTGCTATAATCATAGAAAATGAAAGAGGACACTGGCAGAAAAAAACCAGCAACTGTAAGGATTAAGTTGTTTTTTTATTTTAGTGCTTTTCGTAGTTCTGCTGCTTTGTCAGTGTTTTCCCACATGAAGTCTGGGTCGTCTCTTCCGAAATGCCCGAAAACGGCTGATTTTCTGTATATTGGTCTGAGCAGGCGAAGTTTCTCTATGATTGCTTTAGGTCTCATGTCAAAGTGTTTATGTACTAACGCCAATATTTCTTCGTCGGACAGTTTTCCCGTGCCAAACGTGTTTACAAACACGGAAACTGGTTGCGCTACGCCGATGGCGTACGATAATTGGACTTCGCATTGTTCTGCTAATCCTGCGGCGACAATGTTTTTGGCGATGTATCTTGCCATGTAGTTGGCTGACCTGTCAACTTTTGAGGGGTCTTTTCCGCTGAAGCATCCGCCGCCGTGGCTTCCAAAGCCTCCGTAGGTGTCAACGATGA
Organism: uncultured Candidatus Bathyarchaeia archaeon; assembly: GCA_964540545.1. GTDB lineage: Archaea > Thermoproteota > Bathyarchaeia > Bathyarchaeales > Bathycorpusculaceae > SG8-32-3. The sequence continues at coordinate 3,924 of CAZINA010000026.1, read as the reverse complement.
TTTTTCGTCCTGTTAACCCTGAGTCCGCTAAGGTTCCTCCAATCACGAACCTTCCCGTTCCGTTAATGATGTATTTTGTTTCTGCGTCTAGCTTGTCAGCGGAGATGACGTTCTTGATTACTTGGTTGATTATGTCTTCCCGTAGTTTGTTGTTGTCAACTTCGTCTGTGTGTTGGGCAGCGATTACGACGGTGGTTACTCTTGCTGGTTTTCCATCGCAGTACTCCACTGTAACTTGGGATTTGCAGTCTGGCCTCAGATACGGCAAGATTCCTTTTTTTCTACAATCTGCCAGTCTTTTAACAAGTTTATGTGAAAGCATTATGGGCAGAGGCATCAACTCAGGTGTTTCATTTGTGGCGTAGCCGAACATCATTCCTTGGTCTCCAGCGCCTTGCTCGTGAGTTTCTGTTTCAGTTACTCCCATCGAAATGTCTGGGGACTGCTCCTCGATGGAAACTAGGATGCCGCAGGTTTCCCAGTCAAGACCGTCTTTGGCGTTGTCAAACCCGATTTCCTTCAGTGTTTTCCGAACAATTTTAGGTATCGACACGTGACAGGAAGTGGTTATTTGACCCGTGACTACAAGATTTCCCTGCATGACCAGCGTTTCGCAGTCAACTCTTGCCTTCGGGTCTTTGGCTAAGATTGCGTCTACAACGCTGTCTGAAACTTGGTCTGCAACTTTGTCTGGGTGGCCTTCACCCACAGATTCTGAAGTGAACAAGTATTTTCCGGTTTTTCTCATAAGAATCGCCAATTGCCTTTGTAATGAAGTTTTAAATAAAACGTGTTTTCTTAAAAGGCTTTCTAAATTACTGGGCAGAATTGAACAAGCTGTTCCGCAGTTGTTTGTTTCTGCAAAAGCCATTTTAAGACTTAACACCGAAGAAACATGAGGGGAAATAATGAAAAAGGTTGTACAGGCTGAAAACGCGCCTGCACCTGTGGGTCCATACAGTCAAGCTCTCCAAGCGGGCAAGTTCCTTTTTGTTTCGGGTCAAGTGGCAATAGACCCAAAAGAAGGAAGAATCGTCGCAGGAGGCATCAGGGAGCAAACCGTCAGGGTCATGGAGAACATCAAGGCGATACTGCAAGCCGCAGGCTACAGTTTAAGCGATGTTGTCCAATTCAACGTGTACCTCTCGTCAATGAAGCTGTTCAGCGAATTCAACAATGAATACGCGAAGTACTTTGACAAGGCTTTTCCTGCCCGCGCCACAGTTGGTGTGGAACTGATGGCTGGTGCTCTGGTGGAAATCTCGGTGGTAGCCTACAAAGAGTGAAAACACCGTGCCCAGAGCTTAATCGTGTTGTCCCGGCGTTTTCTTAAGTCATAAATTATAATAATTAGCCATTTTAAATAGAGTGTGTGGCACTTGTTATGACTTCCCCCTTCAAAAGACTAATTGAGAGCCTTGCTAGCCCGAAAGGTCCAGGGCCATCCACTACGTTTTCTATGTTTCACATATTCTATGCTTTGGAGCTTATGGCTAAGAAGCCAATCGGGCGTAATAAGTTGGCTGAGAAACTGAACGTTGGAGAGGGCGCCATTCGCACGATAATCAGCCGCCTTAAAGATTCTGGTTTGATTGTAACCTCAAAAGCAGGGTGTGTTCTCACAGACAAGGGGGTGAGCGTCTGGAAAAATTTTGAATCTGTTTTTCCAAAACGGGTTGAAGTCGGGAAAACCGCTTTGACAACTTCGGAGTACAGTTACGCCTTTTTGGTTAAGAACAAGGGGGATAAGGTTAAATCTGGCATAGACCAGCGAGATGCGGCTATAATGGGTGGAGCACGGCGTGCTATTGTTATAGTTTTCAAGAAAGGTCGCCTTATGATAGAGTCGATAAGTGACAGTTTGGAAAAGGATTTTCCAGAAGCTGCAGCTGTTATTCTTAAAGACCTCACGCCTCAAGACAACGATGTGATAATAATCGCTGGCTCAGATAATAAGTTGAAAGCAAAGCGCGGCGCTTTCGCCGCAAGCTGGGTTCTTATCGGCAACGATGAGAAAACGTAGCGTGCTTGGGT
>CAZINA010000026.1:0-1790 GCA_964540545.1 uncultured Candidatus Bathyarchaeia archaeon | reverse complement strand
TGCGGTTGGAAGAAACGGTTGTAAACAGCGGCTGAGAGAAACATGTTGGAAACGTAGTTAAGCGGGTTGATGGAGAAAACTGCGTCGAACATGTAAACTAAGGCTTTAGGCTCTTTCGTAAGCTCGTTCACTATGTACGGTCCGCTGGCTCTGAACGCGAACAGCTCCATTTGCCCTGGCGTATCCACTAAAACGACGTCTGCGTTCGCGGCTTCGACGTCTCCTGCGAGGTTGTCGATTTCGTCGGCTATGAGGTCAGCAGCCAAAATTAAGGCGCCGTTTGGTCCCAAACCGTACTTCTCCATTAAATCGCCAACATCCACGTAGTTTCGCACGTCAACGTCAGGCGAATACGGCAGCTTCAACGCTCCAGGGTCCAAATTAACGACGGCTACGTCTTGTTTTGACATTTTCAACCATTCACTTAAGGCTGCTGTTAACAGGGACTTGCCTGAGCCTGCGGTTCCGATTATAAACGCGAGAGGCATTTTTGTTTCTCCTTTACGTGCGGTTTGTATCGGTTTGGATGTAATAACTTTTCTGTTGCCAACGATTCAATGAAACGCCTAGCGAGTGTTCTAATCTCTGGACAGACTGTTCTAAAGCTTAGAATTAAATCACCAGCAACCCATTCTAAACGTGACCTAAAGGGTAAACTGTTTGAGGCTTGACAGATTTGAGCAGAGGAAAACTTGCCATCGCGTTAATCATTATTTGTGCAGCTTTGATAGCGATAGCAACGCTTTACGCGTTAATCACGGTAGTTTTTGCAGAGATTAACCCAGTAGCCGCAGCAGCAGCCATAACCGTAGCAGTCGCCGGTTTCGCATGGTTCAGAAAAGAAGTCCGTTTCAGCAAGTAACAATTGTGATTACAAGACTCAAAACACTTGAAAATTTAGAGGCGGAACCGCTTTACCAAGGTTGCGGTTCAGGCGGTTCCAAGTATTCTTGCTGTCCATGCTTTGCAACGAGCATTGCGACGACGCCTATGATTGCTGCTATAACGGCGACGCCTATTAGCGCGGTTAAGAATAGAGGTAGCACGGTGGCGTTTTTGGCTGTGCTCATTGCGCCTGTGTACAGTTCGTTGCCAGACCAGCCAGCGCGGATGGCGTGTGAACCCGCAATGTCAGCTGACCAAACGTATTCAAAACTTCCATCTTGCTGCGTTGTCGCTGAGCCTATTACAGTCCATGTTCCGCTGTTAATTTTTGCGTAGAACGTTACGTTTTCGTTCGACATTTCAGGGGCAAGTTGACCTGCAAGGATTATCGCAGTGTTCTGGATGGAGATTATTGGTGAAACTTCCAGCGAGAGGGCGCTTGGCTCCATCGATGAGAAGCTTGCGGAGACCTGTCCAGGCGCCATTTGCTCGGCGTCTTCAAGAGTGATTACTTCTGCTGAGACTTCTTTCAGGTCTGGTGGACACTCGCCGACTCTCCAGCCTTCTCTCCAGTTTCCGCCTGTGCACTCCGCAACGTAGTATCGTGTATTGTCATTTGTTATGTAGAAAACGCTGTCTCTGCAGTCTTCTGGGGCGGTGGAGAGGTGTACTCCAATGTTCATGTGGCTTTGCTCTTCATAATACAGAAGCACTACGTCTAAGCCGCCGGCGTTTAGTATTGAGGCAGTGATGAAGGAGAAAAGGTCGCAGTCGCCTTGTCCGTCTGCCATTGTTTCAACTGGGTATTTGCCGGGTGTGGTTTCCACGTAGGTTATTTGGTGTGCGATCATGAGGGCTCCGTTGGTGAAGTCTTCTTGGTTGTCGTAGATTTCCCAGAGTCTGTC
>CAZINA010000025.1:10717-15508 GCA_964540545.1 uncultured Candidatus Bathyarchaeia archaeon | reverse complement strand
TGGTGTCCTTTGGCTGTGGCTTCGCGGATGACGGCGTTGCCCATTCTGCCTGCGGCGCCTGCTACACACAGTCTAAGCATAAGTGAGTCCCTGCCAGTACTGTTCGTTGTATAAGCGTTCGTTTAGGTCTACGTTGAAGAAGTCTGCTATGGGCTGAAGTATCGAGGGGTTGGTTTCGTAGACTTTGCGGGCGTTAGCGAGCACTATTTCAAGTCCGGTTTGCGTCATTTTTCCAAGTGGTTGTCTGCATGGACCTGAGGGCATGCCTAGCACGTTCATTAATGTTTTGAATGCGAGGGGGTTGCGGGCTTTGCAGGTTACGAGTCCGAAGGGTGTTTGCTCTTGGGTTTTCACGGTTACCATGTTGAAGAGTGGTTTCAAGGTTGCGTAGAGCCTGTTGGCTTCTTCTGTTCTATGAGCGCGTAAGGCCTGCGTTAGGTTTTGTACTGTGCGTGGGGCGATGTTGGATGCGACGGATATGACGCCTGCTGCTGCGATGTCGGGTGCGGTCATCATGGCGAAGGTTTTGTCGTCGTCGCCTGAGAGAATTGCAAAGTCGTTGCCGCAGAGTTTTCGGGTTAGGTACATGTTGTCGAGGTTGCCTGTGGCTTCTTTCACACAGCTTACATTCGGGTATTGCTGGTGGAGAACCGCTAGGTCTTGAGGGTAGAGTTGGGTGCCTGTTCTGCCTGGGATGACGTAGGGGATTACTTGGACTTCTGGGAACCTGCTCGCTATTGGTTCAACGTATTCTCTGCGTATTTCAAGTGAGCTTGGCCCGTTATAGTATGGGTCGACGAGCAGGACGCATTGCACGCCTATGTGTGCGGCGTGTTCTGTGCCTTCCAAGGTTTCTTTGGTGCTGTTGCTTCCTGTTCCAGCTATGGTTAAGCCTTTGCTTCCAGTATGCTCGTAAACTTTCTCAATTACCTTGTTGTGTTCGTCCCAGTCTAAGGTTGGGCTTTCGCCTGTGGTGCCGACGGCGAGGATGCCGCTGACGCCTTCTCTTATTTGGAATTCAACTAGCCTGCGTAACCCTTCATAATCCACTTGGCGATCCGGTGTCATGGGGGTTACGAGCGCGGTGTAGCAACCACTAAACGTTACCATTTTACATGCCTCTTTTTAGCGGTAACAGTTAGCGGCGGCATTATTTAAGCTTTACGTATTCAGTAAATATTTTACGAATAACGCACAAAAACAACCATGAAATAAGATAAACTCACATTAAACCACGGTTTACGCACTATACACAACAGCAAAAATCACAGAAACTTTAAGGAAAGATCCACAGAACACGAATAACAACTAGCATATTTGGCGTCTATTAGGATCCTAATAGAAATTCATTGCAGAAACTATAGAGGGGTAGGATCTTTTATGAACAGAGTTCGCGTCGGTGTCTAAGCAGTTCCGTGGGGTCTCATGGATACTTCGGTGAAATAGGAATACTGATAAGTTGAAGTGTATATTTAGACAGAAGGCTGATGTTTCATGTCTAAAAGTTACAATATCGCGGTGTTAAAAGGCGATGGTATAGGACCTGAAGTCACTGACGCGGCAGTGAAGGTACTTGAAGCCGTCCAAGATACTTCCAACTTTAAACTTAACTTTCTTTACGGTGAAGCAGGCTACCATTGCATAGCTGAATACGGCACTAACCTGCCTGAAGAGACCGTTGCGCTCCTGAAGCAAACAGAAGCTTGCGTCAAGGGGCCGATGACTACGCCTGAGGAGCCCGGCGCGCCTGTTAGTGCAGCCGTGAAAATCAGGAAGAAATTCAATCTCTACGCTAACGTCAGGCCTTGCCGTTCCTACCCGAACGTCGAAGCTTTGAAGCCTAACATTGACCTTGTTGTGGTGCGTGAAAACACTGAAGGCATGTACTCGGGGGTAGAATACAAGGTTTCGCCTGGCGTGTCGGTTGCGATGCGCATAATTACCCAGAAAGCCTCAGCGCTCGTGGCGGAGTACGCCTTCAAACTGGCTGAAAAACGCAGGAAACACTTGACCTACGTTCACAAAGCCAACATTCTGAGAGTAACAGGCGGAGTATTCAACGACGCTGTCAAAGCTGCAGCCAAAAACCACCCCGACGTAACTGTTGATGATGTTCACATAGACGCCATGGCGATGCATCTTGTTAAAAAACCTGAAACTTACGATGTTATCGTAACCACGAACCTCTTCGGCGATGTCATATCGGACGAGGCGGCTCAAGTCACTGGAAGCTTAGGTTTAGCGGCTGGAGCCAACATAGGTGACTCGTACGGTATGTTCGAGCCAGTCCACGGTTCAGCGCCTAAATACACTGGTATGAACAGGGTTAACCCGGCGGCTACCATAATGGCTGTGCAGATGATGCTGGACTACTTAGGTGAAAAGGAAGCCGCAGCTAAAATCGAAAACGCTGTGATTCAAGTGCTGAAGGAAGGAAAAGTGCGAACAAAAGATTTAGGCGGTTCATCCACCACAAGCGAGATGAGCGAGGCTATAGCGTCAAAAGTCAGGGCGCTCTGACAATTCAATATAAGTGTACGCGTTAACGTGAACTTCCAGTTCGCCGCTTCCGTTTTCCTTAACTTTCGCGTTCACCAACTGTAAACCAGAGTTTACTTTAACCGCCTTTTCAAGTTCTTGTGCTTTTTCGTTCCAAACCACGATTTGAATTTCGCCTGTTTCGTCCGCCAGTTTCAGCCGCATAACTGTTCCTGTGGTCATGTCGCTTCTTGTGAATGTTGATGCGGGAAAAACTTCTTTCACTGTGCCTGCAAGATGTATGCTGTTGTGACTTGGGGTTACCTCGTTGATTTTAGCTGCGAATTTGCTGAGGGTAGGGTATTCATCAGCTTTCACGTTTTCAGGGTCTACTTCAACTCGGCTCTTGTTGCCCATGTGTAATTCCACTTTGCCTTCGCGGTCTTCGCGTGTGTATCCATGAACGAAACGGACAACCTGACCTGCTTTCAGTTCACCCGACTCTACCGTGTCAACATTATCGTTCCATAACACCACACCGAGTGTAGCGTCTTTATCGGCTATGATCAAGTTTGCAACTTTTCCCGACCTTTTGCCTGTGAAGGCTCTTGGTGGATAAACCGCGACTACGCGACCTGTTACCGTAACGTCGTTCAAGCCTGCGATTAAGTCGTTTATGGATAACCTGCGAATGGCTTTGCGCTTGACTGTTTCAATTCCGTATCTGGCGGCAATTAACCTTAAAAGAGTCTCGTCAGCTATCAAACCGCCAGTCTTTTCTTTCGCAACCTTCAAGCTTTCAAGAATTTGGTCTCTGCTGACTTCCGGATGCTTCGCCAGAATCTGCTGAATCACTTCTTCTCCTGTCATGTTTTGGTGCCAGCACCGATATAGGCTCTGCACGCTTTATATTTTTGCTTCTTCACAGGGCTAATGGGCGGGTTGGCTAAGTTTATTAAATTCTTCATCCATTTTTAAGGTGGCGCTGGGGACAAGAAAGTGTTTGACTCTGCGGCTTTTTATGCGCTGGGTGTAGCGTTGATTTTCGTTGGAGTACTGGTAATCGTAGTTGCTGTAGTCCTGCTCTTTGTTTCAGGAGCGGGAAAAGCAAAAGTCAAAGGTGGAGGAGCCATCATAATTGGTCCGGTTCCGATAATTTTTGGAACTGATAAGGAGTCGCTTAAAACCGTTTTGTTGCTTTCTTTGGCGGTTACAGTCATGCTTGTAGTCGCCATGGTCGTGTATTATTTGCTGTTGAGGTGAAAAAAGGGTGGACACAATACGAAGCGTTAACGAAGAGAACTCGGGAAATGTTGAGGAAGGGGTAACCGTTTCCAGTAGGTTCTTTTTGTTGTTGCTGGCGGGTTTTGTCTTGGTTGTGGTTGGTGTGGTGGTTGTTTTTGTTGCTGCGGTGTTTTCTGGGAGCGGTTCGGTGAGTGGTGGTGCGATTATTTTCATTGGTCCGTTTCCGATAGTGTTTGGTGCAGGTTCAGATGTTGCGTGGCTGGTTTTGTTCAGCGTAATCTTGACTGTTCTAGGTGTTGTGGTGTTTTTTGTTTTGAGAAGAAAGATGCGATTGTTTGGGGATTAGCTTTCTCTTGTTTGCTCGTCTTCCTTGCCGTAATACGTGTACAGGAATATCAGGATTAACGCAATAAACGTTGACGTCATGAGAATGTATTCCAACGTCAGGAAGTACGAGCTTAAATCCATAGAGATTTCTCCGTTTCTTGCTTATCCATGTAACGTTTTAATATTTAAGCAGTAGCTTTTTTCGCGCAGGGTTCTGATGGCTTAGTTGTGCATTGTTAATTTAATCCATGTTAACCCCTGGTTCTTCGAATGCGTTTCCTTTCACGGTTCTTCTAGCGCTCGGAAAAGACTATAGCCCCCCTTTATATAGAAAAAAGGGTTCTGAAAGAAGTCAAGGTGTTTTTGCATGCTATTGTTTGCGGAAAACGCCAATACGGTAGACCTCCTCTATAGGTTTCTGCATACATTGTCTATTAGGCTCCTATTAGGCTTCAAATATGCTGGTTTACCAATGATTTGGGCGTAAACAGAATAGCCCAGAAAAGCGGCTTAAACTAGCTTTGGCTCCACCTCCCACAAACCTGAAAAAACAGGGTCCCTTAAGAACCCTGACGAAATTTACCAATTTACAAGGGAATTTACAAGTTTAACAAGCAAGATAGTTGTTCCTTTTTTTAAAATAAAAGTTAACACTTTTATGTATTCTTCTACGAGGCGTTTTCGTTATCTCAGCACGTGTTTTTATAATGAATCTACTAGAAAAACTTAAACTTAAATTGC
>CAZINA010000025.1:3235-10617 GCA_964540545.1 uncultured Candidatus Bathyarchaeia archaeon | reverse complement strand
ATCTCAGCACGTGTTTTTATAATGAATCTACTAGAAAAACTTAAACTTAAATTGCGCAATTTAACTTTTGGAAGCAAAAAAACTCCAATAAACTTAAGGAGAAAAAAGTCCAAACACAGATTACTATTCACGACGCTTTTACTTACGTTAATGCTAGTTACTATTACATATACATCTCTGATACCTAACATTCAAGCGGCTGAATCAACGCCTTATCAAAAAGTAGAAATAATTTCCAAGGATGTTGTTGGTCTAAACCTAACAGACTACGTTAAGACTATACAGGAATCACCGTCAGACTCTTACTTGGGTGTGATTCCGCAAGAAAACATACGTTATACCCTTAACTCTAATGATGGCAAAGTTGACATACATTACACGTTTGCAGACGGGAAACTTCGAAAGATACACGTTCTTAAAAGTGAAGGCTCCCCAAGCCTGACAAAAACCGCAACTAACACTATTGAAACGGCAAAGGACTTCCTAAGCAGCTATCAAGACTATTCTGGAGATTCATTTTACGCCGAATTAGGTGCAATGCTCAACAATGTTGATGCCGGCAATAACCTGACAAAGACATCGGGGAATACAAAACTTGAAGTGACAAATTCAGAAGGTTACGAAATTTTCAAGTGGACGTACATGTTTAACAATATCGAAGCCCCCGACAAGTGCGTTGCCTTAGGCTACAAAAATGGGTTCCTGAAGTACTTCCTTGACAACTGGGCCCTCTATGAGATTGGTAGCACTACAGTAAACCTTTCTGAAGAAGAAGCTATAGACATAGCGCTGGAGCGCTCTGGAACTTTTTCGTGGAGGATGGGAACGGATGATAACATCTCTGAAGTGAAGAACTTCCACATCACCAACGCAATGATTTGGGAAACGGTGTTCTTAAGTAATATCCATGCAGATACGCCTCGAAGTCAGGACCCGTTGATGCTTTATCCTATACAGCACGTGTGGGTTAGCCTAGACAAGTTTTATCCTGGCAACGTTCATGGGATAAACGTTTACGTCTGGGCTGACACTGGAAACATCGCCTACATTCATGAACGAGTTTCAAGTTTGGACCCACCAGCTGATCTAGTTGCTACCATGGACGACTTCACAGTTGAAGCAGTTAACGATAAAATATCTACAGGCGCGTCCCAGTTTGATGTATTATCGATTACATGGTTTGCGCTTCCGGCTTTTGCCTTTGCTGTGCTGGGAATCGTGCCAGTCTGGTTGGCTAAAAAGAAGTTGCCTAAAAGAGGCTTTCTCAAGATATGCGGAATACTGTTTTGTGTCTTAATCTCCTCTACAATGCTGCTGGGTCAGGTTTCAACTGTTAGCGCTGCGTCACAAAACGAATGCATAGAAATCTGGGGGTCAGAAAGCGCTGGTGCATACGGGGTTCCACCGAATAATGCCAGTTGGCGCAAAACAACAAATGAGATTGACTGCCAAGATCAAGTCAGCTATTTGATCGACGTTTATTTCAGTGATTATAATCACGGTTATCATGCATATGACAATCAGGGAGATGACTCGGTGAAAAGCATGATTTTAGACGATATTTCGTATGCTGAGGCGAATTACCCGCGCGTGGCAGTGGTTGCTTTCGATCACGGTATGGGCAGAGATGACTATCAAGGATTAGATGAATTTCATTTCATGTTCGAAGACAATATTGGTACTGGAACTGGTCCTCCAAACGCTCCACAGTGGGTTGCTAATAATGGTGTTTACGACATGGACATATATCCTAGGACTGCCTTGGGCAAGGTCGTTTTCGCTTTCATTAATACCTGTGGGTCAGCAAACTTAACGAATCTTGAAACGGGTCAAGCTTGGCAGGGACTGATGCCTGAGACAGATAGAGCAAGGGGCATGCCTTTCGCTTGGACACGCCGCGTTGTAGGCTCTGAAATGAGCAGTAATGGTTACTCTGCGCCTGATAGTGGCGACTGTTGCTACATAGGCTTTCCATACGGTTCAGCATCCCTAAGCCAGACAACAAGTGGAGGCGGTACAAAACATTGGTTATGGGTCAGGGATTTCTTTTGGCATGCATCAAACCCTGGCAATTCAATTAACAACGCTTTGGATGACGCTTCATTAGACAACTGTGGAGTTCTTTTCAGCTACACTGCCCTAGCAAATTACTTCAATGCCGCATGGCCAATGTATAATTACACATCTCAGCAATGGGAGACCCCCTATTTTCCCAACTGTAAAATGGTAGTTTATGGAAATGGAAACATTCACTTATACCGAAACGGCGGAATCTGGCATCTTGACGGAAACGCTGATGACGATCTTCACGACAACGACGGCACGATCTATGGAGCCACATCGACAACTGGCAAGTTTAGCTCAGCCTTAAGCTTCGACGGTGTAAATGATTATGTCAATATTCCTTATGATTTTTCACTAGACGATTTTGACGAGTTGACGATATCTTGCTGGATATACCCAACAGCTTTAGCGGATGGCTACTACAGACAGATAATCAACAAAGGCTGGCAGAATACAGGTGCATTTGTCATGTATTTAGACAATGACTTAGACCGAGTTTACTTTGCTACGCTAGATTCTGGGGGTCAGAAAAGCGCTTATGCTTCAATTGGCACGGGTGAATGGTATCATGTTGTTGGGGTTTTCAAGAAGGGTGAGCCAAACAAGATCTACGTCAATGGTGTGAGGGGGGTTGATTCATCTGCGACTGAAGATGAGACGCTGTCTTTGAATTATGCAGTTAGGATTGCGTTGGCTTCAAATGATTTTGAAGGTGCCATTGATGAAGTGCGCATCTACGATTACGCATTGTCAGCTAGCCAGATAGCTGATCAAGCGGCTGTGGCGTCTCTTCACTTGAACGGCGGAGATTACGCGTACGACAGTTCGCCTTACGGGAACACTGGAACGGTACATGGCGCTTCTTGGGTAACTGGACTCCGAACTTCCAGCGGCTACAGCTTAGCATCAAGTTTCAACGGCAATGACGATTATGTTGAAGTTCCAAGTAGCCCTAGCCTTAGGGTGTCAAACGCTGTTACTATCGCCGCTTGGATAAAGATCTCGCGGAAATCTGGTGATAGCAGTGACCAGATTATTGTTTCTAAAAACGGTTACGATTACATTCTTAACGTTTTTGGGACTGGGCGTGGAGCAAACGTGGGTAAGATTGAAGTGGGTGGAAACGCGTTGTCTCCGGCTTGGCTGGTGGGGTCGACAGTGGTTGATGATGACAAATGGCATTACATAGTATTCACATACAACGGTTCAATGAAAAAGATTTATGTTGATGGCGCGTTGGATGCTTACGCTTCAACATCGGGTAGCTTTGCTTCGACAACGGGTGCTTTGAGGATTGGACGGCAGCCTTCAGGCGATGCTAGGCAAGTAGACGGTGTCATTGACGAGGTCCGTATTTACGATCGTGCGCTGTCAGCAAACGAAATCTCTATCTATTATGATGCAAACGTGCCCTACTATTGGTTAACAGTCGCGTGTCTTTATAATGACTATTACCCTATATACTCCGAAATCAAGATAGATGGTCAAGGAGTCGGCTACTGCTATAAAATTGAAGTTGTGGCTCAGGGAAATCACGTGTTTGAAGTGGAAGACTGGGTCGAGGACCCTAATTACGGGTGGTTCTATTTTGACCACTACACCTACGGTAGCACTACGAACTACAATAACCCGATGACCTTATCGGTTTCCGAAGACACCTATGTATCAGCAGATTACTTCTGGTACGGTTGGTAGCCAATACAAAACTAACCAATATCTCCCTTTTTTAGCAATTTATAATGGAAAAAAAGTTAGTCAAGAAACTTTGACTAAGAAGAAAGCCTGTTTAGTCAAGAAAGCTTGACAAAAATGTTTTTCTATAGAAACAGCAAAGTTCTATTCAGGGGACGACTGTGAATAAGGAGACACTGTTAAAGGTGGCTTTAATGACAGTGGTTCTATTCTTAGCGATAGCTACAACACAATTTGTCAGACTGAGTAAAGCTCAACCTTATGAAGCATATACATACACTGCACCTCCGACCATTGGTATAGCCTCACCATTGCATAATGAAACATGTGCTTCCAATAATGTTCAATTAAACTTTGCAATAACAAAGCCAGAGCATGGGTGGCTAACTTCTTGGACAGTATCAAGTGACCCTGAAAAAATATTCAAAAACAAACTATCCCGTGTCAGCATAGTTATAGATGGGAAATTATATCGCTCACTTGAAGCGGAGAATGACTTGTCTTCTCCTTTCAGCTATCATGAAAACCTGACAAGCTTTGAAGATGGAGCACACAACTTAACTATAATAGCTCATTGTGACGGATGGGAGTTGGAGGCTCACGGGTTTTGGGAGCGCTATTTACCATATAATGCTACGTCTGATTTGGTAGTCTTCACCATAGATACAGCTCCTCCATTTGTTTCTGTTCTGTCTCCGGAAAACGGTTCTTGCAAGTTAGCTGACGAGCTATTAGACGTTGCATTAAACTTCACTGTAACCGAGCCAGTTTCACAGCTTGCATATAGTTTGGATGGACAAGCAAATATAACGGTTGCTGGAAACACAACGTTGGCTGGTTTGCCTGTTGGAGTGCATAACGTTACGGTTTACGCTTGGGACACTGTTGGAAACGTCGGCGCTTCAGAGACTGTAACCTTCAGGATGACTGAGCCAGAGCCTTTTCCGGTAGCAACTGTTGCGGTTGCATCCACAGCGGTAGCCGCCGTTATCTGTGTAAGCTTGGTAGTATACCTCATCAAAACAAGAAGGACAAACCAGAAAACCAAAAACGCTTCAGCAACTGATTCCAGCAATGTTTAAGCGGTCGCTTTTTTCCACTCGTTCATTAAGGTGTCGTAGAGTTTATCGTTTTCTTTTATGGTCTCGTACCATCCTAGATTGCGCGCGATTTTCTGAGCGATTAAATGGTAGCACAGGTGGATTTTTTTGTCTAACACGCGGAAGTAGAAGTCGTCGCACATGCAGAATTCAGCTTCAGGCATTATCAGGTAATCACGTTCTCTTCCAATTACTATCCAAACGGTTCTGCCGCTTGGCTTGAAAACGTACTTTTTCACACGGTTTTCCTTCAGGGTGCCGAGCGCCTTAGTGAACCGCTGACCGAAAAGCTCGTAAAGCGCAGTCAAACTTTTGCCAGACAGCTTGCCCTCTGCTTTGGCTTCGCGGCAAATAGCGTTTAACGCGTCGATTTCCGAGTTGTCATTCATGAAGGGCACAAACTTTTCAGGACAGAACCGTGTATAGGGAAACTGTGGCAGTTATTCTATATCTATTGGTTCGCCTTTCGGCTCTTTTTCGGGTTCAGCTTTGGGGAACACAACTTCCAAAACGCCGTTTTTGTAGAATGACTTTGCTTCTCTCACTTTGACTTTTGTTGGCAATTCAACTTCCTTGTAGTATTTGGTTTGAGGCGTGTTAACCGACACCGTAAGCGAATCTACTGTACCATGTAACTTTATATCCGTCTTTTCCACGCCAGGCAACTCCGCGACTACACGAACTTCACTGTCTGTTTCAACTATATCCACGAGCGGTTCACGTTCATTTTTAACCTGTGGACCTTTGAGGCTCTTTTTGATGTTGCCGAACTGGCGGATTTCAGGCTTGCCATCAGGACCAATTTTCATACTGTACCCGTACACGAAGGGTCCCATCTCTTTGACGGTTCTGCCGTCGGGAAGTTTACGTTCCTTAACGTAGTCTTTGGGGACCTTCTCTGAGAAATTTTTGAATTCTTCTTCCATCATTTTTTCCATTTCACGGAACATGCGGTCAACATCGCCGAAGAAGGGATCTCTAACAGGTCTGCGCCGTTTTTTGTACCATTCTGGGTAGTCTTCATCGTCATGTGACATTCACTTTTCACCTATGTACCTTTGAGTTCTCCGTTTTCTATAAGTTTTATGCTATACCCTGCAGTTGACGCTGGAAAATTGTTTTTGCAGATTGAAAACTGTAGAACTAATAATCAAGGTAACTGCATGGCTTCACAACAGCCATGTAACATCCAAATTGAATGGCGGAGGATGCAGTGTTCTATTCTAAAGGTAAATAAGCTACAATAACATAAAAAAACCTAAATCAGGTGAATTTGAGTGAAGAGAGCTTCAGCGGTCATAGTGCTATTGGTTTTGTCAGTGGCTATTCTCTCGACATTTACTCTTACAACTCCAACTGTTTCGGCTCAGGATAGCTACACTATACAACGTGTTGACCACGAAGTGGAGGTCCTGTATTCTGGACATGTGGTCATCCGAGATACAATAACGATAAGCGGGCAGTTAACAGGTGACTTCTTAATCGGTTTCCCGTACAAGTACGGCGCCTATGTCCTTAAAGGTCTAGTGTATGACGAAGACAACAACGTTTTCCCATTAAGCCTCGGCGTGCAATTAGCAGAAACTGGTTTTTACGGCGCAGAAGCAAGTTTCACAGAAGGAGCTCCTCAGGTTTTCACGGTGGTCTTTATTCTTTCGAATAGTCTTCTCACTCAAGAATCAGCTGGAACACTGTTCACCCTAGATTTTCCCGCCTACCCCAGCTTAACGAAAGAAGTGGCCTATTGCGAAGTCGATATAGTTCTCCCTGAAAATCCCACGATTCTAACAGTGACTATAGACAATGAAGAAGTAAGCACAACTACCTTCGCTCGGTCAAACCTGCCTGCTTTAGCTTATTCCCCAGCGTCTGCCACGTTTTCAATAACCGGTGGAAACCTTCAGATACTTACAATAAGAGAGCTGGACCGTCAAATCACAATAACCCCATCAGGCGAAACCATGGCTTATGACAGTTACCGACTTACAAACGATTCACCCAGCAGCATGGGTTCTCTGAAAATAGGGGTGCCTCGTGAAGCTTCAAACCTCGTTGTAAGAGATGAATTTGGCAGAATCCTAACAATCGACACCCTAACAAGCAGTGACAACACACGTTTCTACAACCTCACATTGATATCTTCTGTAAACGGTGGCGCATCCACCACGCTGACCGCTGAATACACTTTGCCCAGTGTCTCTTCTACAGCTCCCCTCACATTAAACTTAGATCTTTTCCCCGACTTCGACTACTACGTTGAGGCGGCACAAGTCTCCGTAATTCTTCCCGAAGGGGCAAGGTTTCTAACACCAGCAGTCTCAGAAATTGATACTTCTACAACACTAATCAGAGAAGCCTTCCAGGAAACCCTTTCAATCAGCAGAGACGGCGTCAGCAAAGTAGACTCAACTATTCTCTCCGAAGCTGTTCAAGTCACCTATGATTACAGCCCCTTGTGGCTGTCCTTCCGACCCACTGTATGGGTTTGGCTTCTAGCAGTGATTGGATGCGTGGTTGTGATTGTAT
>CAZINA010000025.1:0-3135 GCA_964540545.1 uncultured Candidatus Bathyarchaeia archaeon | reverse complement strand
CCCACTGTATGGGTTTGGCTTCTAGCAGTGATTGGATGCGTGGTTGTGATTGTATGGAAAAGACCCAAGGCGTCAGCCCCCCTGCAAACTACAGCATCAGAAGCCTACATACGCCTCAGCTCCGAAGAAGTTAGAGCATTCACTGATGCATACGATGAAAAAAGCAGACTAAACTCAGAGTTAAAGACTCTTGAAATCCGCGCTCAGAAAGGCAAAATTCCGAGGCGCCGATACAAAGTTCAAAAGAGGACGTTACAAATCCGCCTTAACAACATTTCCAGAAACATAACTGACCTGAAAAAGACCTTCCGTAGCGCCGGCGGCAATTATGCAAATTTGGTGCGGCAACTTGATGTTGCAGAAGCCGAACTTGTTGAAGTTGAAGCAAACACTAGAAATATTGCTGTTCGCCACAGAAAAGGTGCCCTACCGTTGGACGCGTACAAGAAGGCACAAGCGGATTACCAGCGGCGGAAAGAGAAAGCTGAAGCAACCATCAACGGAATCCTGTTAAGGCTACGTGAAGAAACCCGCTAACTCACCTAAACACTTTTATTTTACTGAGCGAGTTTGAATCAATCTTAACAGAGGTAATAGAACATGGTAAAAATTGTAGTCGATAAAGATAAGTGCACTGGATGCGAAACCTGCGCAAACACTTGTCCCGTCGGCGTCTACGAAATCAAAGACGGCAAAGCCTCCCCAGATAACGTTGACGAGTGCCTTGTCTGCAGAGCATGCGAAGCCCAATGTCCTGAAGGCGCAATTCAGGTAATCGAGTAAAATCAAGCTTCACATACTCACATTAACCGTTGCGCGAACGTGTCCTTTCTCTCAAAACACACACGAGAGTTTCTTCCTCTTTCTCCCAACTTCTAATCCCACAAAAATCATGACCCGCAGAGCCTCTACCCCCTCTATAGTTTCTGCATGCTATTTCTATTAGGATCCAAATAGGTTTCAAATATGCTGGGTTGACTTTGTGTGCTCTTGGAGTGAAAGTCTCTCTTTTTTATGTTGCTTGAAGCGGTTGGGGTGGTGGTTGTGCTGTTCACCAGCTGCGTAGGACGATCATGGTGTTGGTTTTCATTATGCCTTCTACTCTGCGGATTTTTTCTATGCACTCGTTGACTTCGACTACGTTCATTCCGCTGATGACTGCTACAATGTCGTATTCACCTGTGACTTCATAGATGGTTTCTACGTTTGGAATTTCCCGTATTCTCTTGGAGACTTCTTGGGTTGGGTGAGCTGGGTTCGTAGCCAACAAGGTGATGGCTTCTGCGCCTTCTGCAACGCCGATTTTAACCGTGAATTTTCTGATGACACCAGCATCGGCAAGTGTTTTGATTCTTTTTCTAACGGCGCCTTCGGATAAGCCTACTTTTCCACCTATCGCGCTGTAGCCTGCGCGTCCGTTGCTTTTCAGTATTTTGAGTATCTGTTTGTCCTTGTCGTCCATTGTTGTTTCACTGCTTGTTTGTAAGTAGCGGAAAAATTTAACGATTTCTGAAGGCTGCTCCGTGAGGATAGTTCGGAATCCATTGCGGCACGGGGTTTATGGTGCTGTTTTCGGAAACCGTTGGAAAACGGTTAATCATGGCTTTTTGTGTCAAATGGGACAGTAAAACCTTAAATTGTTACAAATAAGTCGCAATGTTTAAAAGAAACCTGCCTTAATCAAGTTGACATTTCCAACGTAAAAAGGTGGTAGCAAACAATGAAGCAACTTACCAAGTTAAAGTCAGAAGAGGTGAACGTAATGATTACAGCTAAATGCCCTGACTGCGACGCAGACCTCAACGTGCCAACAGACACTGAGAAAGGCGAAATCCTAAGCTGCCCAGGCTGCGGGCTTGAACTAGAAGTCAAGCAAATCAAAGGCGGATGCGTCGACCTTCAAGAATTAACAATCGAAGGAGAAGACTGGGGCGAATAATCGTACTCGTTTCTACACGACAAAGTGAGAACGCTACCAAAATTTTTTAAACCACATCTTTTCTACGAGGAGCCAAAGACAATGAGCATAGCCCTTCTTTATGAACGTTCAGAAACCGATGAAACAGGCATAAAACTCACTGCACAGAAAATGGGTATAGACCTGACTTTCATACCGTTCCGCAAAATCGCCCTCACCGTAAGCAAAAGCGGGGTCACCGCCAAAACCAAAGGCAAAGACTACACTGGCCCATTAGAAGACGTGACCGTAGTGCTGAACAGAGCCCAAAGCAAAAACCGGCGGCTCCAAGCAGGCTACCTCATGGAGATGCTCGGCAAAAAAACCATTAACTCCAGCCAAATAGAATTCATCTGCTACAGCAAACTGCGTACCCTGCTGCACTTCTGGAAGGAAGGAATCCCAATTCCCAAAACGGTTTATGTTCCCTGCGACGCCACCGACACCCTGAAAAACGGCAGAGCCATCCACAACGAAAACGACATAGCCGACCTGATAGAGAAAGAGATAGCCCTAGACCAAGGCATCATAGTGAAACCCGACGCAGGCACCCACGGAAAAGGCATGATGCTCTCCAAAAACCGCGACCAACTCGTTGCCGGCATCCAAGAAACTAAACCGTCGATAATAAACCCCGTAGGCGTCACCGCACAAGAAGCCGTGGAAAAATGGTTCTACGACCTGCGCATAATAGCTTACAAAGAAAAAGGAAACCCCGCTGTCTGCCACCCCATTGCATTAGCCCGAGGCGGCTTCAAAGACTTCCGGACCAACACTTACTTAGGCAACACGGTTTTCGACGCCAAAATCCCAGGTAGCATCAGAGAGTTAGCTGTGAAATGCGGCAAAGCCCTAGGCAAAGGCTCTGAAGCTTGGGTGTTCGCGTTAGACGCCATGATAGACGTAGGTGAAAACAAAACCGTGGACGACATGGAGCTCCAATCGGACCTCGAAAAGGCGGCTGCGGAGTTTGAAAAAGTGCGAAAAGTTAAACAGGATGAAAATCGCCTGCGGGACTTCCAAAGCTGGAACACTAAATTAGAAGCCGTGTTCCAAACTTACATGAGCACCAAACCCTACCAAAAAGTCAAAAGCATAATAGACGAAAGCATAGAAAAAAACAAGAACGAAGTGGTATTCCACGAAGCCAATAGTTGCCCAGAATTCTGGGAGCACAC
>CAZINA010000024.1:0-18066 GCA_964540545.1 uncultured Candidatus Bathyarchaeia archaeon | reverse complement strand
TGAAACAACAGCTTTTACAACCGGTGTCCCAGAAGAATCGGTTATGTAGCCTGATACCTTGTAGCCTGAATTTAGCGTGATGTTTTTGGTTACATCCGAGTCAACAACAAACGCTGGTTCATCATAGTAAATATAGTTTGAATCGAACGGAGGCCACACATTAACATGATAAGTCCCCGCTGGAGCAGAAATCAGGTAATAGCCTGAGGAATCTGAGTAAACGCTTGGAACAATATCAGGCACATTAAAAATAATATTTGCGCCAGAGATCCCGTTCCCATCAGAGTCCAAGATGTAGCCTGAAATACTAAAAGGCTCATTTGAACCCTGCGCCGTGCCAAAACGAAATATGCTAACAAAAACTAGACCACATATCAAAATGGATATCAAAAACGCGCTTAAAAGGGACCGGTTGTTCACAACACATTCCTCAACTAGAATAACACATTTTTTTGGAAAAAAAGCGTTTTTGTAAAGATTCTTTGACTCAAACTTTCTTGACTAAAACTGAATCATTTCAGGAATTTTTTGACTAAGGGGTGTATCATCACTTAATACAAAAATTCCTGTTCAATGGGTGCGTTTCTTAACTTATACCAATAGGCTCATGAAAATCGTGACTGCACTCTAAGATTATCCTCAGTATTCAAAGAAATAATCGACTTGAAACCGTTAAATTACGTCTAGCCCTCGTTTCTTTACCAGTGAACATCGTTTCTTCCCAGATTTGGCTTGAAGCTGTCTTACAACGGTTTCATTGGATGTTAGTTTCTTAAGCGCGGTCAACCATGCTGCCGCCTTAATATCCGAATGAAACACCCATGACCTTTTGATTGTGATAGCTTCTTTTGGACAAACTTTCTGGCATGCAGAACAGAAAAGGCAAAACTCAGGTGAGACGACAGGTTTGCCGTTTTCATCCAATTCAATCACACCTGTACGGCAAATGTCAATGCAAGCTCTGCATCCCTCTGGGCATAGATCGGCATTAAGCTCAATAGTTCCTTGAAAAGGCTTTTTCACATGTATAGCGCCCAAGGGGCATGCCGATTCGCAAATTTTGCAATACAAGCAAAGAGGTTTGTTGATGTTTATTTTGGTGACACGTAGGATTTTTCCATCCTCTGAACGTTTGGCATCAATTTCAATGCTTTCTGTGGGGCATGAATCTTTACATTCGAGGTTGCATTCTGGCTTAAAATAGCAAATGTTTGCCTTAACTTGGACTTCTTTCAGCAAAACTGGAAAGGCTTCGTTTTTAACAACATTTGTGGTTTCCTCACCGTCAATTACCATTTTCAAAGCATTATAAGGGCACAACACTACACATTCACCGCAGAAAACGCAAGAGTCAGAGTCAATGTCAATTACCGGTTTCTTCTTAAGACGCCCATCAACAACCGAAGGTGGCTTTTCACTTATAGCTTCTTTAGGACAAATTTGAGCACAAATCCCACATCCAATACATAGCTCCTTGTCCAAGCGTAAAAGATACTTTCTCGTAAGAAAATCCCGGCTGAGCCTGATTTCCTTCCTATTTTCTTTTTTAATTGTTTCTCCTCGCAAGATTCTCACCCTCTAATTAATGCTGATTTTTTGTTGACCATAAATTTAGGTCGCTTCCTTAACTTTTTTAGGAGTGAGCGCCGCAACTGTCTTCTCTATTTCTGCTTTTGTTACGCCTTCCACGATTTTCTGCATTTCCTTAATTTTTGAAGCGAATTTTTCGCCTTCTGCCGCGCTGATCCAAGCAAGCTGAAGCCTATTCTTGTCTATACCTAACTTCTCCAATTTACCCCACAGTCTTTCCACTCGTTTCTTAGTTTGGTAGTTGGCGTCAATGTAGTGGCAATCGTTCAAGTGACAACCTGCTACCAGTACGGCAGCTGCACCGTTTCTGAATGCTCTTTCCACGAATTTTGGGGCTACTCTCCCTGAGCACATGGTTCGAATAATCCGAGCGCTTGGGGGATGTTGCATTCTACTTACCCCCGCAAAGTCGGCTCCAGCATATGAGCACCAATTACAGCAAAAAGCCACAATCTTCTTGTCTGCATTTTCTCTGGTTGCCGCATCTATCTGCTCATTAATTTGCTCGTCAGTGAAGTGCCGCATCTCTATCGCTCCAAAAGGACACTCAGCACCACACGTTCCACAGCCCGCACAAGCAGCCTCCACCACTACGGCTTTTTTCGTTTCTTTATCCACAGTAATAGCGTTGTAGGGACAAACTTTTGTACATAAACCACACCCAACACACTTTTCAACATCAACCATAGATGTAATGGCTTCAACCGTCACGCTTCCCTTAGCCATAAGAATCCCGGCACGACCCGCTGCAGCACTAGCCTGGGTCACGCTGTCCTTTATGTCCTTGGGACCTTCAGCGCAACCAGCAAGAAAGACGCCGCCAGTAGGGGTATCCACAGGCTTCAATTTAGGATGAGCTTCCATGAAGAAGCCGTCTGATGTTTTAGACAATGTGAGAAGACGCTGGATTACACTGCTATCTGTTCGGGGTTCAATACCTACTGACAAAACCAACAGGTCAGTTTCCATTTTGTAAAATTTGTTTGATGTCAGGTCTTCCCCGAACAGAATTAGATTATGATTTTCTTTATTTTCAGTAACTTCTCCTGGCAAACCACGAATGAAGACAACCCCTGCCTTCTTTGCTCTTTTGTACAAATCCTCAAAGCCTTTGCCAAAAGCTCTTATGTCCATGTAGAAAACGTAGAGCTTAATTTCAGGCCAGTGCTCTTTAATCAGCAGGCAATCCTTTATCGTGTTCATACAGCATACGTTGCTGCAATAAGGGTGCCCTTTTTTCTCAGATAAAGAGCGAGAACCTATGCATTGAATAAAGGCAACGTTAGTGGGAAGCTTCATGTCACTGGGTCGGACTAAATGTCCTCCGGTGGGACCACCAGCATTTATTATTCGTTCAAATTCCATGGAAGTTATTACATTCGGGTATTTCATGTAGCCGTATTCAGTCAAGGCAGCTGGGTCAAATACATCTACGCCAGTGGCTACGATAATTGTTCCGACATCTAGTTCTACTATTTCTTCTTTTGCAGTGAAATCTATGGCATCTGGACCGCAAACTTCCTTGCACTTTGCACAGGTGTTATCGCCTATGCCAAGGCAGCTTTTCTCATCAATCAAATAGACGGCCGGGACGGCTTGGGCGAATGGTATATAGATTGCCTTTCTATAGGTAAGACCTTCCTCAAACTCGTTAGGCACTTCTACTGGACAGACTTTGACGCAGTCGCCGCACGCTGTACATTCCTTTTTTATGTACCGGGGTTTTTTCTTTACTTTAACCTTGAAGTTCCCAATGTATCCACTTACCTCTAAGACTTCACTGTTTGCTAACAATTCAATTTTCGGATGCCTTCCTGCGTCCGACATTTTCGGAGCTAGAATGCAGATTGAACAATCCATAGTGGGAAAGGTTTTGTCGATCTGAGCCATTCTTCCGCCTATGCTGGGACTCTTCTCCACAAGATAAACCTGGTAACCTGTATCGCCCAAATCTAATGCTGCCTGAATACCTGCAACTCCGCCACCTATAACCAATGCCTTTCTTGTTACTGGAACAACAGCTTCTTTTTGCGGCTTAAGTCTGGCAACTTTTGCTACCGCCATTTCAACTAAATCTTTAGCTTTCTCTGTAGCTTTTTCTGGCTCATACAGATGCACCCAACTACAATGTTCTCTAATATTTGCCATTTCAAACAGGTACTTGTTTAACCCAGCCTCCTCGCACATCCTCCTAAAAGTCGGCTCGTGAAGTCGAGGAGTACAAGAAGCTACAACGACCCGATTCAATTCATTGTCAACAATGTCTTTCTTCATAGATTCTTGTCCAGGGTCAGAGCAACTATACAAGTTAGTTTTTGCTAAAACTACATGAGGCAAAGTGGAAACATATTTGGCTACTTCTTCACAGTCTACGGAACCCGCAATGTTCTTACCACAATGACAGACATAAACGCCTATTCTAAGCTCTTCTGATTGCTGTTTTTGCTCTTCAGTTATTTTTTCTTCATTTCCTTGTTTTGCCATTTCTGTCACTTACTCCTTTTGGAGGGTTTTTTATCCAAGGCTCTTTCTACGAGCACTGACAGATCATGCACTTTTACATCAATTTTTGATCGTTTAACTGGTAACTCACCATTCATCGCGCATTTCAAGTGAATCTGGCATTTAGGACAGGCTGTAATTAGCCACTCTGCCCCAGTTGCCTTTGCTTCCGTTAATCGATCTATTTGAATTTGCTTAGAGAGCTTTCCACAGTTCAACCATGAACTCACTCCACAGCAAAGGGAGTTCTCCCGACTCCTTTCCATCTCCAACAAATCTGTTCCAGGAATGTTCTTAATCACGCTACGAGGGGGGTCATACACTTCCATGTGCCTACCAAGCCGGCATGGATCATGGTAAACTACCTTCTTATCCTTGAATACTTCAGGAAACTCGAGCTGTTCCTTTTCGATTATGTCAGCAAGGAATTCTGAAACGTGAATAACATCAAAGCCTAGATCACCAACTATTTTCGGATAGTCCAACTTCATGGTTCGATAACACTCTGCACATGAAGTAACCACTCTTTTCACTTTTGCCTGTTTTATAGCATCAACATTCATTCTCGCCAGTTTCGCAAAGTTTTCCGTATCTCCTGTGAAGTACAGGTCGTGACCGCAACACCTTTCGTTCCTGAGAAGTACGGGTTCAATACCTACCTTATTCATTATTTTTACTACGCTTTTTGCTGTTTCAATAGAATCTGCCTTGATATCGTTGAAGATTACATCGAAATAGGGGAGGCAACCAACAAAGTACAAAATGTCTCCACTCTCGGAGACCTTGGCGTCTTTAGGAAGCCAACCAAGACGCTTTTGATTTAACATAGGATTTGCCATTATTCTCTGCAAGTCTAGAAGCACATCCTTGTGAGAGCAAGTTCCAGTCACACCTATCAGTCGCGCCTTTTCTCGACAAGCCCTCACGAAATCAACATAGTGAACGTCTGACGGACACCTCTCTTGGCAAAGACCACAAGTTAGACAGGTCCAGATGCTTGGGTCATCTACGGAGACTTCAGCGCCACTTAAGATCCTCTTGACGGTCATTCTCGGAGAGAACTCAGGGTTCATTCTAGTTATCGGGCAGCTACTAGAACACTTGCCACACTCCAAACATAGTCTTATGTTGGTGTTCTCTATGACCTCTGAAATTGGTTCCCTCTTGGCAGAAGTCTCTTCCTGCTCATGCGTTTTCTTTAATGGGTTTGGACCCATACTCTTCAGTTTCGCTGTGAAGTCTGTTATAACATTGGCGAATTTCTGACCTTCAGAGGCTGAGATCCATTCCAAACGCAGTCTTTCAGGATTTAAACCTAAAAGCTTGAGTATTTTCTTAGTGTTTTCAACATTCTTCTCAGCTTTTAAATTTCCACTGATATAGTGGCAGTCACCTGGGTGACATCCAGAGACCAAAACACCATCGATCCCATTCACAAAAGCATTTAGAATGAATGAAGGTTCGACTCTTCCACTGCACATCACTCGTACAGATCTAACGTTGGCTGGATAGCTGATTCTGCTAGTTCCAGCGAGGTCTGCTCCTGCGTAGCTGCACCAATTGCATAGAAATGCTAGAATCTCTGGTTTGTCCTTCACTCCGTCAACTCCTGTAAGCCGCCTCGATTTCAGATAGTATTTGCTTGTCAGTGAAGTGTTTCATGGCAATAGCACCTGTTGGGCAAGCAACCGCGCAGGAACCACAGCCCTTACATACAACCTCGTTTACTTTGGCGATGAGAATTGGCGCGCGTAAAAACGGCTCAACTTCGAAGACCTTTTTTTCCAAGGTTATCGCGTTGAATTCACAAGCCTCTTTGCATTTACCACAACCTCTGCAAAGGTCCTCATTTACACCAGCAGTAATAGCCTCCGAGCGCACCCGCCCTTTAGCCATTGGAATAGCCGCTGAAGAGGCGGCGGCATGAGCCTGAATTATGCTTTCATCCACAGCCTTTGGACTATGGGCTGTTCCACAAACGTATATCCCATCTGTTGCGAAGTCCACAGGTTTCAGCTTTATATGAGCCTCAAGGAAGAATCCGTCAGCACCAAGAGGTACTTTAAGAAGTGGAGATAACGCTTTGCCAGCTTCATGTTGAACTAGAGGTGTGGATAGAACGAGCATATCGCAGTCTATAGGAATTTCTTTGCCGATTAGGGTGTTGTAAACGTTGACTTTTAGCCGCCTGTCAGGTTCAATTTTGACCGTTGGGGGCTTTTTGGGCAAATAGTTTATGAACTTCACATTCTTTTCCTGAGCTGCCAAATAGTAGTTTTCATATTCTCTCCCGTATGCCTGGAGTTGGCGATAAAGAATAAAAACGTCAGCGTTTGGTTTTGACTCTTTGATAAGAGAAGCGTTTTTCAAAGCTACTGCACAACAGATTCTTGAACAGTATTCCCTTCCCCAAGGAAATGGCGCTTCCATGGCTCCAACACATTGAATCATAACGACCTTGTTTACATTTTCTGGAAGCCCTGTCTTGAGGAGATGTTCCAGTTCAAGTTGCGTTACCACGTTTTTCTGCTCGCCGTAACTGTACATTCCAGTTGGTTTGAATTCTTCTGCCCCAGTTGCAACAATAATGGTTCCGACGTTAAGTACAATTTTTTCTTTTCCATTCTCTAATGCCGTAACTTCAAAGTTGCCAATGTAGCCCTCAACTTCCTGAATAATCGTTGAAGTATGCAAATCAATTTTATTATTTACTTTTATAGCTCTAATCGCCAAATTCAAGAGTTTGGATGCATCTTCATTAGTAGGGTATAGCTTGTTAAGCTTCAGCAACATGCCGCCGACTTCAGGTTCTTTTTCCACAAGGTGGACTTTAAAGCCTTGACGCGCTAAACTGAGAGCGGCCATCATTCCGGAAATGCCTGCACCGATTATAAGGGTGGATGGAGTAACATCGACTTCTGTTTCTTCTTGCGGTTTGAGTAAGCGAGCTTTTGCGACGGCCATTCGCACAATGTCCTTGGCTTTCTCTGTCGCTTTCTTTGCTTCCTTCATGTGAACCCAAGAGCAATGCTCTCGAATGTTGGCCATCTCGAAAAGATATTTGTTAAGTCCAGCTTCTTCGCAAGTCTCTCTGAAAAGAGGTTCGTGCGTTCTAGGAGTGCACGACGCCACAACGACTCTATTGAGTTTATGCTCTTTAATTTTATCAGTGATTTTTCTTGTTCCCTCAGATGAGCACGTGTAAAGATTGCTCTCAGCATAAGCCACTCCAGGCAGAGTCTGGGCGTATTTCACAACCTTGGGAACGTCAATTACTCCACCAATATTAATACCGCAATGGCATATGAAAACACCGATTCTCGACTTTTCGTTTCGCTTCGGTTCTTTTCTCATCTTGTCGCCTCCGCAGGACCCGTTTGAGCAATAAACTCAGCTGCTCTAGCCGCAGCCCCCTTAGCTTGAGCAATTGAATCAGGAATATCCTTAGGACCTTGACAACAGCCACAGAGGAAAATACCAGGTGATGTAGAATCCATAGGTACTTGTAGTTGGTCAGGAACTTCAAAGAATCCAAATTCATCAACTTCTATGGCCAGAGTGTCTGCCAGTTTTCTGTTATCTTGATGTGGAATCAACGCAGTGCACAATACAACTAGTTCCGCTTGAAGAGCCTTCATTTCTCCGGTTAACGTGTCTTCATATTTGATCAAAAGATCTTTTGTCTTAGGATCCTCCCTTAGTTCCGAGGGTTTGGCTCGCACGTATTTCATGCCCCATTCCAATTCAGCTCGATTTACAAATTCCCGGAATCCCTTACCGAAGGCTCTTATGTCAGTGTAGAAAATGTAGGTGTCAGTATCACGTTCATGCTCCTTAATCAAGGCAGCCTCTTTCGTAGCGTACATGCAGCAGACACTTGAGCAATATGGATATTCACCTTTCAGGCTTCTGGAACCCACACACTGAATGAACACTATCTTATGCGGTGTCTTGTTGTCAGAAGGTCTCAGAAGGTGACCACTTGTTGGACCAGAGGCCGAAAGTAGCCGCTCAAGTTCCATAGAACTCAGAACGTTTTGATATTTTCCATATCCGTACTCCTTAATTCCAGAAGGATCAAAGGAGTCAAAGCCCGTTGCAAGTATTATTGCTCCGACACTAACTTCCATAACTTTTTCCTTTTGATCATGCACTATTGCATTGGGTTCGCAAGCTTTCTCGCATTCTAAGCACTCAGAACAACCTCCGCAATTCAAACACCTCTCAGCTTCCTGCAAAGCCATCTCCTCTGTGAAACCAGTCTCAATCTCTTCGAAACCTCCGATTCTTCTTTCAACTGGAAGAAGAGGCATAGCCTGTCTTGGCCTCTTTGCAACACCTTCTTTGGAAACTTCTTCCACAAGTTTGATTTCTTCTTCTCTTTCAGCTCTTAGGTCTTGACCCCTTAAGTAACGATCGATAGAAACAGCAACTCGTTTACCAGCAGCTATCGCATCAACCACGGTTGCAGGTCCTGAAACTACGTCTCCACAGGCAAAAATGTCTGGCAAACCAGTTTCCAATGTAAGAGAGTCGCATTCAATCGTTTTCCGTTTGGTAATTTTGCCGCCCTCGGGCAGAAATGAAAGGTCAGGTGCTTCACCAATAGCTATTATTACGGTATCGAAATTCTTGACGAAATTTGATCCAGCGATCGGAATTGGACGGCGCCGCCCACTTTCGTCAGGTTCTCCTAACTCCATTTGAATGCACTCAAGAGCTTTAACATTACCAGTCTCGCCTAAAATTCTCTGAGGCGCCACCAAAAACTGGAATTTTACGCCCTCTCGTTCCGCCTCTTCTACCTCCGCCGAAAAAGCAGGCATTTCCTCTCGGGACCTGCGATACAAAACGCTAACTTCCTCAGCACCGCTACGCAAGGCAGTTCTCGCAGCATCTATTGCCACATTTCCTCCGCCGATTACAGCCACTTTGCTCCCGAGCTCAATTTTCTTTCCCGAGTTCACATCTCGCAAAAGAGCTAAAGCATGAAATACACCTTTCAGGTCTTCGCCTTCAATGCCCAATTTCCAGCTTTTTTGGGCTCCAACAGCAATCAGAATTGCTTTGTAACCCTTCTCCTGGAGCTGTTTTATTGTTAAATCTTTTCCAACTGTGACTCCTGTTTGGATATCAATTCCCGAATCCCTTAGGCGTTTGACTTCAAGTTCAAGAAGATTCTTGGGTAAGCGATAGTCGGGAATGCCCATCTTCAACATACCACCAACTTCATTTTGTGATTCAAATATTGTGACGGGATATCCCTTCTTAACAAGTTCATATCCAGCTACAAGACCAGCTGGACCAGAACCAATCACAGCGATTTTTTCTTCATATTTCTTTTCGATTGGCTCCACATTTTCATCTTTGCCATGCTTAAGCTCCCAATCAGTCAAAAAGCGTTTGAGAGCATTAACTGCCACAGGTTCATCAAGTTTGCCGCGTTCGCAATTGGTTTCACAGGGGTGAAAACAGATTCTACCACAAACAATGGGCAGGGGATTATCTCTTCGTATGAGGTCTAAAGCTTCTTTGTACTTTCTCTGCCTTACAAGTGCAATATAGCCTTGAACGTTAACTCCGGCTGGACACGCTGCTCGACATTGTGGAGTCCCTCTCTTGTCAACAACAAAAACGTTGGGAATTGCTTGAGGGAAAGGTCTGTAGATGGCTTTTCTTGAACCCAAGCCCATATCAAACTCTCTTGGAAATGATACCGTACAGGCATCGGTGCATTCACTACAACCCGTACATTTTTCGGGGTCAACAAACCGTGCTTTCTTCAAGATTTTAACTTTGAAATTGCCTGGTTCGCCTTCGACCTTCTTCACCTCAGAATATGTGAGCAAGGTGATGTTTTCTCGGCGACTAACATCCATCATCTTCGGAGACAGAATGCAGATAGAGCAGTCCATAGTGGGAAAGGTCTTGTCAAGCTGGGACATTCTTCCGCCTATGCTAGGAGTTTTTTCCACAAGGTAGACCCTGAACCCGCGATCTGCCAAATCCAAGGAAGCTTGCATTCCTGCTACTCCGCCACCAATTACAAGCACACTGGCGCTTTTTTCCATTAGTTCCCCTCCAACTTTTTCAGAATCTCGCCAACTGGGCTTAGGTTGAGATTCAATCCAAGTTTTTCAGCTGATATTCCCATCGCTAAACCGAGCAACTGGGTATAGTAGAGAACTGGCACATTGATGTCTTTCTGTTGGGTTGTAACCCTAATCGCGTTTTGCTTAGAGTCAAGCATCTTCATACAGAATGGACACACGGTTACAACTGCATCGAACCCTCGATCTTGGATCGCTTTTAATTTAGCACCTGAAATAGCTAGGGCTGTCTTGCCAGTAGTAATGGCTAATCCTTGACCACAACAATCTAAACGTTCAGGATAGTCCTCTACTTCGGCTCCGAGAGGAGCTATTAGTTCTTCTAAGTAATGTGGGTCTTCTGGATCATCCAGAATTTTCAGCTCTCCGGGTCTGAGAGCATGACACCCATAATGAGTAGCCAATTTTAGTCCTTTAAGGGGTTTATTCACTACAGATCGAATTTTCTCGATGCCGACTACGTTGTGTAAAACTTCCAAAATATGCCAAGATTTTACATTTCCATTGAAAGGTAAACCCTCAGAAGAAAGCAACTTCTTTACCTTCTTTTTGAGGTCAAGGTTCGCCTCAAGATAATGACCAACTTCGCGAAAGGAAAGATTACACCCGTTACACAATGGAAGAAGATCTAAGCCTTTCTTTTCAGCTATAGCCAGATTTCGAGCTGACAGATAAGACCAAGCGGGAAGGCTAAAGCTTTTCAACGGGTAACCACAACAACTGAAACCTTCAACATCTATCAATTGAATGCCGATTTTTTGAAAAACTTCCCTTGCAGACATTTCGTATGCGTACTGCTCCGATTCCACCGTACATCCAGGATAAAATGCGAATTTCATACTTTTTGCCATTTCAAAACCTCCTTGAGTGCATTTGCTAACTTTTGAATATCCTCAGGTTTTTTCAGTTGAGGCAAACCCAATGAAAGGCGATCCCGAAATTCAAATTTTTGTCTTGGGACGTCTTTTGTTGGTAATTCATTCCAAACTCTGACTCTCTTTGGTGTTTGAACAACCCCAGTTTCAATAATAGAATTTAGGATTGTAGGATAACCTTCAGGAACAAAATTTGATGAACTATAGGCCAAGTTTTGTAAGGCTTGAATAACATCGGAAGGACTAGCATCTCGTGGGCATCTTTCTTTGCAAAGCAAACACTGTGCACAATGCCAAATAACCTCAGATGTAAAGAGTTCTTCGATCATACCAAGCTGGACCATAGCCACAATTTTGCGAGGGCTGAATTCGAAAAAATCCGCAACTGGACAACCGCTGGAACATTTCCCACATTGATGGCAATACTGATTTCTTTCGGAGCCTGTAATACGCCGTAGACGAGTGGCAAGTTCGCTCATATTGCTTTCAACTTCATTGTTGAACATCAGATCAGGGACCTAGTCGGCAAAGAGCAGATGCAGGCAACGGATACGGATACTTTGTATTTCTGTGAGGTTTCTCAGGTGAGTTGTTTGATCCCGCTTTTACCTTTTGGAGACTTGTCTCTGATTTTTTCAAGAGTTAAAGATGTTAAAACAAATAGATGTTAAAACAGATATTTAGTATGTTCGGTGAACATTCGGAAAAATCTTTGGTAAAAGCTGTTTGATAGCTTGGCACATACACTTATTATCGGAGCAGGTAATAACTGGGTCAACCCACCTCTAGAAACTGAAGTTAGATCATGTTTTTCCAAAGAAGCATCTGAATGGCAGGTACTTAGCATAGTTAGAAACAGATTCATCTCGCCACCAACACTATAGGCGTCGTAACAAACTGTCTAACGCTAAACCAATGACTGATAGAACATTTCACTGCGGCGCTGATGACGTGAATATTGCTTGCTGATGAAGACGTTTTATTCATGGATTTAATGAAAAATCAGCAGGGAAGAAATGGTTAGTCTTGAATTGTCACGGCAACATAGCACTTCAACTCATCAGCGTTCTTTAGAGAAACTGCTTTCAAGCCAGTATTTTGCAGCATATCTCGGAAAGCTTCTAAAGGAAAAACTTTCTTCAGCCCAGTTACCACAACTAAAGCGTCATTCTTTGCGTTTCGTTTAATCTCATTTAGTGTTTCCAAGGGCTTCGGCAGGTTCTGAAGTACGGTAAAGGCAAAAACTACGTTGAAGTGGTTGCTTTTGAAGGGAAGGTGGTCAGCGTCCGCTTGAACCAAGTATACGTTGTGGAACCCTTGCGCACGCTTCTTTGCCTGAAACAACAGCTTGAGGGAAACATCAACGCCCACGACTGCTTGGGCTGCTACGGCGACATGCTGGAACAGGAGACCGGTGCCGCATCCAACGTCAAGAATTCTGCTCATGGGGTTTATGTTGATGCTTTCTAGGGCTGCTTTGTACTTTGCCGCTTGTTCCTCTGCGTACCGCATCTCGTACATGTCAGCAGTTAAGTCGTAACGCCGCATTATTCTGCGTTTTTGGTTCCACTTGTTCACGGGCTAAACCTTCAGAAGTCTTATGTACATTGGAACCCTCTAAAATACTTGGCTGAAACCAAATTGCAGAAACAAAAGTTATTGGTTCTCAAGAACCCGACGCTGACGGAAGCCGCGGCGGCTATTGAGAAAGCGTTAGGGCAGAAAAGAACAGTCATCGTGGCGGGCAAGTGCAAGGTGCTCTACACGGGCAGAGCAAAGTCAACTCTTGAACCCGGCGAGCGCATACTGGTAATTAAAGAAGACGGTTCGCTTCTTGTTCACCGCCCAGTCGGCTACGAACCAGTCAACTGGCAGCCCGCGGGAAGCGTTTTCCACGTTCAAACTAAAGCCGACGCAATCGAGATTCATGCGGTCAGGCAGAAACCCCGAGAAAACGTGCGTGTAATATTTTACGAGGTTTTGATGGTTTCAGCTTTAAGCCTCAACGATTCGGGAGAGTTCTCGCTGTATGCAAGCGAAAAGGAAATGCACCGGGCGATACTACGGAAGCCTTCACTCTTGGAGGAAGGATTCACACCCATAAGCTACGAGAAAAAGGTTGAGCCAGGATTTGTGGATGTTTACGGCGTGGACAAGAACGGACGGCTTGTGGTTGTTGAGGTTAAGAGGAAAACGGCTGGGAAAGAAGCTGTGTTGCAACTTGCCAAGTACATTGATGCCATAAAGAGTAAGGCGGACCGTGAACTTCGAGGGGTACTTGTTGCACCAAGCTTGGGTAAAGATGTGCAGAGGATGCTGGTGACGCTAGGATTGGAGTTCAAGGCGTTAGACCCGAAAAAATGTGCTGCAGTGTTAAAGAAAGACCACAACGCAAAACTTGAGGCATTCTTTGAAGAAACAGAGGATTAACAAAAGAAGTGGTTTGGCGAATTAGAGAATATAGAACAGCGCTTAGTTTCTTGGTTTGAAGGCGTTGGCTGGGCATTTATCTGCGGGCATGCTTGCTAAGACTTCGTGTCCGAAGCAGTCTCCTTTGTTTTCGTCTTTTGGTTTGTAGAACTGGCAGTCTTTACATGTTGGCAAGGCTTCACCTCCTCTAGTCGATTTTTTCGAAGAATTGTTGATCTTTGCTTATTTGGCGCATTAGCTTGTCCATCAAATCCAGCTTTAGGAAGGTGAAACCGCCGTTGTCGCTTCGTTTTATGATTAACAGTTTGTCGCCTTTTTCCAAGCCTAGTTCTCTTCGGATGTTCACGGGAATGGCGATTTGACCTTTATCGCTAACTGTGGACACGCCGTAAACAATTGCTTCTTTCATACACTTGCCTTTTTTCATCTCATTCAACTCTGGGGTATAGCTATAAACAGATATGCCAGATATTTCTTACTTTTCTTACAACCAAGATTACATTATAGAAAATACGATTTAGGCGAGACTGGGCAAGAAGGCTTAAATCGGTCGAGTTATCTTTTGCCTTTCGAAGGTGAAGAGTATACATGAATCTTTGGAAGGACATTCCAGTTGGGGATAAGCCACCGAAATTTTTGAATATGGTTATTGAAGTGACAAGCAATTCCCGCGACAAATACGAGTATAAATCGAAGTGGGAGACATTCATGTTAGACAGGATAATTCCTTCATCAGTCATCTTTCCAGTTGAGTACGGCTTCGTTCCGCAAACATGGTACGAAGACAACGACCCTCTAGACATAATGGCGATGAGTTTCGAACCTTTAGAAGTCGGCGCCGTAGCCAGAGTCAGAGTAATAGGAGCATTAATACTTGAAGACGAGAAGGGCATAGACCCGAAAATACTGTCAGTACTTGTAAACGACGCAAGATTCGAAGGCTACAAAGATGTATCCGACGTACACAAACACGAGTTAAAAGAAATTGAGGAGTTCTTTGAGACGTATAAGAGACTAGAGCCGCACAAGTGGACTAAAATAAAAGGCTGGAAAAACGCCGCGGAAGCCATGGAAATCGTGGAAAATGCCATTAAAAGATACCAACAACTGGACAAGAAATAGCGTACAGTAACCTCTTCTTTTTCTTTTGGGCTTAAGCGTTAGGTTATTTTTTGGCTTAATTCTTGATGTTCCTTCTCTGAAATCCAGCCTTCTTTTCTTATGTACTCTAAGCCTTTTTGGATGCTTTCGCGCGTCGACTTTGTGCTCAGAATGTTTGTTTTTTCGCCCATTTCTCTCATTTCAGTTTCAAACACTGCGTTTTGATGTGCTAGTACCTGAAGGGTATCCATCAGCGAAGTTATCAATTCGAAGCGAGGAACAAGTAGCTGCTTGATTTTTGCTTTGCCCAAGGCGCTTTTGAGTTTGGTGGAAAGCCCGTATGCGTTGGCTTCTGACGGCGGAAGAAATAGGTGACGTTTTTTTGAGTTCACTTCATAACAGGCTACATAGAACGGGACATAAAACAAAGAGATTCCCTTAAGCTCTGAGTCTCTTTTTATGCCGAGCTTCGTGAAGTTTTCGATGCTTGTTTCTCTTAGCTTAACTGTTCGGCCCACTTGATCAAGTATCAGCTTGGTCTGCTTTTCCAGCTCCTCTATCTCTTGCTGACAAAGTAAAACCTCCGCGTCACGGGAAGACTCGAGATCCAGTAGGGGCTGGCGGGCTTCCTTAGTCTTGGTCTCTAATTCGGATCTTAAATTGAAAACTTGAAGAGATTTACGCTCTTCCCAATCATCAAGCTCTTTTTCCGTCTGTTTCAATTGATCTTCGATTTCTGAAAGTTCCTTCTTTGTTTCGTTGGCTTTCTCTTTCCACTTGTCTTCACCGACATAGTTGTCCCGTTCCGCACACGTCTTGGCTTCTAGTTTATACTTCTCAATTTTTGTGAGGGCTCGCTCCTTGGACTTTTCAAGTTTCACTTTTGTCTTTTGAATGGGTAGTCGCTGCTTATCGAAAGACTTCTTCGACTGGATAAGTTGATGATCATACTGATCTTTGAGGCGCTTAACTTTAGGAGCTATGAGCTCTTCTTGCGCGTTGATCTTAACATCAAATTCTTCTTTGATTGCCTTGGCTTTGCTGCGCAACACCTTGATGTAATGCTGAGAGGCCTCGTTTATGAACTTAATACACTGATTGAGACCTTCAACGTCCTTTTTGAAGGAGGAATGCAGGCGCATAAGTTCCTGCAGTATAGACGAGATTGTTGATTTATCTATAGTTGGAGAAATAAACCCAGCGTTAGGGGGTCGGGTTTCCATTGCCGTTGCTTCGTGTCGGTAAGAGTCAAACTCGCTCAAGAACTCTGCGTCTGTTATTAAACCGTTTATTTCAACCTTATTTTCGGTAACTTGAGTCTGGAAATAGTTCAGGTGGTCGGAGAGGAAAGCCATATGTGTTTCATGTGTTTTGGAACCTCGCTTCAAATTCTCTATGAAATCTTTCGAGTCTGGAACTACAGCGTACGCCAGCGTATACTTTGACCTGTTCAATCCGTCGAATATCAGGGCGGTTTCAGCCCATGGAAAAACCCAAACGGGATAACCTACTTTAGCGATGAAAACCAGTTTTTCTTCAGGACGCTTTGAAAAGAAGCCCCCACCTTTTGCTCGCTCTAGCTCTGCCATCGAGAAAACGGCTGCTACCTCCAAATCGGGTGTGAAGGGTTCTTTACGGTTTTCTGAAAGAACTGAAAAAGGCAAACTAAACTGCTTGACTTCCCAATCATTTCCTGACATGATATTCCCTCAATATAATTGCAGGTGGTATCATTAAGGTTTTTCCTTGTTTTCAGGTTCACTGCAAAGCTCTTTAGCCATCGCTTTAGCTAAAAGCTTCCAAGCCGCAGAATCCTCTGCCTTCAGCTTGCCAGCAAGCGACTTAATGGCTTCGCTACCCAACTTTTCGCTGTACTCAAGATGCAGGGCAGTGAAGTCCAGCCGAGAAACGCCGTTGCCTTCAGTTGAAATCTCGTAGATGAACTGCGAATACTTGTTCGGTCCCGTCAAATGCGTGGAAACCCAGCATAAACGGTCTGGATAGAGTTGCACGATCTTCTGCTTCTCAACCGTGCCCGTTCCAACGTGAAAAATGTCAGTGAGTATTACTGTGTCTTCCGCGAGGCGGGTTATCTGCCGCTCCGCTGCTTCGTCTCCCATCAACGCGTGGTCTTGAGGACTACAGTTGGTGCACCAATTGTAAGCTTCGCGAGCGGAAACAGAGAACCTTTGACTGAAACAGTACCGAATTGAATGAGGCATCTCAGTAACCTCAGTTTCTCAAGAGTTGAAAGCCTTTATTACGATTGCGCTACTCACAACGCGCCAACTGCACTTAAGTCGGTTTGCCTGAAAAAAAGTCCGTTATCTTTTTTTGGAAAAGAGCGTTCTTCAAAAGTGCGCTTTGCACTATCCAACGTCGCAGTGGAATCTCGAATCGGCTACTGATGAATTGTAGGGAGTCATTCAGAGTGTTGAAGAGATGTGGTTTCTGGCGCATGGCGTTTCGCACGTTTTCCCTGACTTGCCACACGCCTATGGGCATTATGTAGCCTGGGCGCGCTTCTCGCAACACAATCACGGTGGCTTGGCGCCTCTCTTTTATGAGCCGTTCACAAACAGCCAGCCGTGCCGAGTAGTAGCAGCCGCCTATCTGCGCGTAAGTTGTTCGGCCGTTGTTGCCTTCGTAGTCCGAGTATATGGCGGTGTTCCTGCCATTGGGATTCCACACCGTGCCTGGGTACCATGCCTCCATGGTCTCGTAGCTCCAAGCGGCTGGAATCATTAAAACCTGAAAAACGTTATCCAGATAAACCGACTCGTAGACGCGGTACTCGTTTATTTCAGGAAACGTTTTCACTGTCTCAGCCATGTTTTTAGAGACCATGTCGTCGACGGCGGTTATGCTCCAGCGGGTTGGAACCAGACGCCTGTTTTTCTTTATGCCGAAGGCGCCGACGCTGAAGGCTTTCTGTATCTTCGTGACCATGACTCCTCGGTCGTAAAGCTCAAGCACAGCCTGCATAGCCCGTAAATCAGTATCGTAGTAAGCTTTTTCTACGCGGTGGTCGAAACGTGCGTTGCCAACGTGCAGGTCTCTTATGGGAGCAGAGGGACCGAAAGGTTGGACGCTGTCGTCCATGAATAAGGATCCGCGAGGCTTCTTTGTAAGGTTCAGTTCAGTGTCCACGCTGTTTTCTGCGAGGGCTAAATCGCGGGTTTGCTCCATTATCTTGCCTGCCTCAGTGAACTTTTGCACGTGAACACGGTGTTTACCGCGAATAAGCATTGAGCGGAACCCCACGATTTCGTCGATTGATCTTCCAAACCAGTGTTCTGGCAGGTCGTAGATGCTGGTGTCTTCGTGGACAGGTGGCACGAGAGGCCCAACATAAACGTGTGGGTAACCGATTCTTCCGATGAACACGCTAGGCGGCGAAACACCTGCGATGTCTTCGGTTGACATTAAAGGCACGCTTTTCAGGTAATAGTTGGCTC
>CAZINA010000023.1:0-18590 GCA_964540545.1 uncultured Candidatus Bathyarchaeia archaeon | reverse complement strand
ATTTCAACTTGTGGCTGAAAGTAAATACGGGTATAAATGGATAAAATGGATAACACAAATTGAGCTATCCGACAACGAAGATTTCAGAGGTTACTGGGAAAGAAGAGGTTATCCAAACAATGCTGATGTACCATAAAAAATCGCTGCCTGCAGAAAAGATAACAAGACCTTACAAGCTTTAAGAAGAATGCAGCATAACAGTTTTTGTGGGATACTCCAGTTGCCATGTAATTGGAGAATGTAGGATAGGCTTGTGATTTTTTTCTATAGCCCCCCTATATAAAGAGTGAAAGGGTTAGTGAACTGTTGCTTCTCTTCGTTCCAAAGAAAACTGGAAGGTTTGCTGGGGCTCTGGATGACAAACTTAAAGGAGAAAAAGAGAACGAAAATCCAAGGTGGTGGAATTAACATTCACTCTTTACATCCAGAGCCCACTCAGCCCATTTCTCCTATGCCGATGAGATTTTTAACCCCGAAAAAAGATGGGGGAAGATTTGTTTTGGTGGTTGTTTAGCGTTTTCTGAGCATCATTATCAGCACTAAGCCGATTACTACGATTGCTACTATGATTCCGGCTGTTGCAGGCAACAGATATATGTCAGACAGCGACAGAGGCGTCGGTGTTGGTTCTGGAACTACAGGGTCAGTTACTGATAGCGATAACGTTTCGCTTGCAGAGGTTGTGTGCAAATCGTCTCCATTCCACCAAGCCGTCACAGTCCATTCTCCAGAGATGTCAGGCGTATAAATCACCATAAAGTTGCCGTTTTCATCAGTCATTATAGGCACATCCACGTAAGTGCTGTCAGGCTTGTCAAGAGTTACTGTAGCTGGGACCCTGCCGGTGTTGCTGATGCTGCCAGTAATGTAGAGAACATCGCCTTTGGTAATGCTTTCAGTGCTTAAACTTAGAGCAACCTCAGTGCTAATAATGGCAGGAGACATTGATAGGGCTCCTCTGAAGCAGTACACATTCCAGTCGTTGGCTCCCATGTAAAGGCTACCGTTGTAGAGCGTCGGCATAGAGTGTAAATTACACCCTAAATTGTAGTATGAGACTTTCTCCCCCGTCAGCGAGTCTAACTCATAAAGAGTCCCAAGCTCATTAACGGAGTAGATTCTGCCATAAGAGTACGTAAGGCCTTGGCTGAGATCTTCTCTAGATAGGTACGTAGACCATACTTCTTGACCAGTGAGTGCGTTGACGGCGGTTATAGAGTAGTAGTCGTTGAAGTAGACAAGACCGTGAGCGTATAATGGAGCGCACGCTTGCGGTACCCCCCCAGCTTGGAACGAGGTCCCTGCAGCGTTGGTTGTCGAGTTGAACATCCATATGAGTGCGCCGTTGGTGGTGTTGAGAGCGTAGTTTTCAATGAATTGGCTTCTGACGAAGACCATGCCCAAGTCAGGTGCTATAGTCGGAGAAGCGACAACTCCATAGGGTAGATTACTCAATTGGCTCAGGTATGGGAAGCTGGCGTTCCAGATTACGCTGCCATTGCCTGGGTCAAGCTTGTAGAAGTTGAAGTTCAAGCCGTTGTTTCCTGGGTTGCTGCCATGGATGTACACTCCTGTGCTGTCAAGAGCGGGTGTGGCTTCAATTGGTCCACCGGTCTGGAATTTCCATAGAACAGTTCCACTTTTAGCGTTGAGACAGTAGAGGTTGCCGTCAAGAGAGCCCACGTAAACTTTGCCGTTAACCACTATAGGACTACTTCGTGCGGGCGGGAAGATTCCTCCGCCTACGTTGCTGATTGTTTCGCCTCCAGCAGAAGTCTCCCAGACTTTTTGGCCTGTTTCGGCATTTAAGCAGTATATGTTTCCGTCGTCTGCGCCTGTGTAGAGCTTGCCGTTGACAACTGCGACTTCAGAACGGACTTGGTAGCCTGTCGTGAAATTCCAGATTTCCGTGCCGGTATTTGCGTCCAAGGCGTATATGTTGCCATTTGTAGACCCGACATAAGCAGTGCCATCAACGACTGTTACAGGAGAAATGACTTGAGCACCAGTATTGAAACTCCATTGCTCTGTTAAGTTCCCTACAGGCCCATTGCCGCTACAGCTATGCGTTGGGTCAGCGCCGAACATAGACCAATCTTTGGGTGTGCTGCTGATGCACCAAACTTGGCCGATTGATCCAAATCCCATATAGGAGTATGACCACCCACCAGGAGCTCCGGTCGATATTGCTGGGCACACGTAGAGGTTTCCATAGGCTATGCACTGCGCGTTCGTTGGAGCTCCGTTTTCCATTGGCAAAGTCCATGTTAGTTGTCCCGTGTAAGCGTTGTAACAGTTGTACTCTGAGGTTCCGAATTGACCTGTATACGGGTCACGGTATTGATTATCGCCCATTTCGCAGTAAACATACCCTCCGGCAATGCATAGCTCGCCTGAGTAGCCCACGCCTGGGCCTTTCTGTCGCCAAATAAGTTGTCCTGTTGTCTGGTTGATAGCATATATGTAAGTGTCTTGGTTGTGCTCGTAAACGATTCCATATGCTGCCGCGGTTGATGCCGCCCATTGTCCATAGGGTGTGTGGGGGTTGTACGTCCAGAGGAGTTCTCCGGTAGAAGCATTCCATGCGCGCATGTTGTTGTCGAGGCCGCCGTGAAATACCATGCCATTATCATAAGTCATACCATAAAGGAAAGGAGTCGTCACTGGCGTTCTCCAGATAATAGACCCGGTAGTAGCATTATATGCTCTAAGAAATCCATCGTTTTGAACCCCTGATCCGCCGCAGAAAATCATTCCATCACCGTAAACACCACCCAATAAAAGTGTCCCATAGCCGCCACAGTTGTCTAGAGAACCAGTTATATTCCATGCAAGCGTTGGAGGTTGCGAAGGGTTAGGTAGGTTCCAGCCACATCCCGCGTGAAAGAACATTTTTAGCGAAGGTACATAGCCGATGCCGTTGTATGCTGCAACTGCAGGACTAAATCCAGGGGGGCCAGTCCATACTGTGGTGCCATTCGCGATAAAAACGCATTTGCCGCCTATAAGCATGTATGTGTTGTCGAGGTACGTTATTACATCAGTTGCGTATCCTGTTTGTGTCCAAACTGTTTGGCCAGTTTGGGCATTGAGTGCATATACAGTTCCCAATAGGTTTTGTACAAAAACTAAACCGCCGAAGGCTCCCATAGAGGAGCCAGCAAGGGGGATATCGGCTTTCCAAGCAATGTTTGCTGTTGTTGGTCCTGGACCTGTACTAGCAAATGTGCCCTCAGGAGTAGCTCGAACGTTGTTCCAGGTGTAATTCAGCATGTCAGCTGAAATGGTTGTTGGAGTATTGGTTGTTGTAGTTTGTGCTTTCGTGACGGTTGATGTTGAGTTTGAGAGTATTAAAACTGCAGAAGAAGTCATTAGAACAATTAAAGCCCATGTAAATATTTTATGCAGTGTTTTCATTTTTTTCATTTCCTCTTTATGTAGATTATATGCAAGAATGTATGTTCCGCATTGCTATGGAGGTTAATGTGTAGCCATGTTTAGCAGTGTTATCTTTGATTATAGTAGAGCGAGTGCTGAGAAAAGCAGTTGTTGTATCCATTAATTCATTTTTTTTAGTGTTCATTTGTTTTTTACTCCTTTTTAGTGTTCAATATCTGATGGCACCAGCTTATATATTTTACGATAACATAACTAAATTTTCTATAAACGCTCCCAATTTGCTAATTTTACTTATGGTTTGTAGGATAATGCCGTTATTTGTCGAATAACACTAATAAATACTCCCGTGTTTAAGATAAGACTTTAAAGGTGGTTTGTACTTTCGAGTGGTGAGAAATAGGAGTTTACTTGATGAATACTATAGATGACATTGATGCTAAAATACTTGAAAACTTGTTTCTAGACGGAAGAAAGAGTTTAGTAGAGATAGCAAAAGAGTGCAAAGTATCTGCTATAACGTTGGGCAAGCGTTTCAATAACTTGAAAAAAAAGGGAGTAATAGTCGGGTCTACACTACAAATTAATTATCAACACCTAGGATTTGACTTCATAGTGTCTGTGACAATTAGCATTGACTCCGAACAGATGAAGCCGACCTTCGAAAAAATAAGGAGAATGAAAAACTTGTATGTACTTACACGTGAATATTCAGAATATAATGCCCATGCTCTCTTCACATTTAGGAATTCTAATGAACTAGATAAAGCCATAGAAGAACTTAGACAGTTAAGGTCAATCTTAAATTTTAGCGTGTATCTTTGGACAAGTATTCGGAATCAACCGCAGCATTTTGAACTGATTAAGAAGAAAAAACCTATCAATCATTTTTTAAAGAATCCAACCTTGAATAATACTGAACCCAAAACCGAGAATTACGTTGACGAAATGGACTTGAAAATTATTGATAAATTATCTGAGAATAGTCGATTGTCTTTTAGAGAAATCTCAAAGGAATTAGGGATCGCCACAGACACAGTTTCAAGACGTTATGAAAGGCTAAAACAAAATGGAACCATAAAGGCGATTATTCAAGTTAATCCTCAAGCTCTAGGTTATCATGCTTTTATTTCTTTGGCTGTAAAGCTATCAAAGGAAGCAGGTTATAAAGATACAATAGAGGAACTGTCCAAAGTGAAAAATTGCATAGTAATCCTTTCACTTAAAGGCGGTAAAAATTACCTAGGCGTGGAATTCTTGATAAGGGATCTCGAGGAGTTGTTTGAAATCAGACAAAAAGTTGGGAAGATCCCCCATACACATATAATTGAAATTACCATCGCTCGATGTGGCTCAGTATTTCCACGATCCAAAGAGCAAATTTCCACAATGTAGCCAAAATACACCCTCTATACAACAGATACCTAGGCAAATTCGAAGAAGAATGTAGTTTCCATATATAGATTCTACTTAGGTTCACTGAGGTCTGCTCTGTTGTGTAGAAAAGACTATAGCTCCCTTATATATAGTTGCGTT
Organism: uncultured Candidatus Bathyarchaeia archaeon; assembly: GCA_964540545.1. GTDB lineage: Archaea > Thermoproteota > Bathyarchaeia > Bathyarchaeales > Bathycorpusculaceae > SG8-32-3. Next base: position 13,658 of record CAZINA010000023.1, on the reverse strand, counting down.
GGGTTCAAGTAGGGTGAGAAAGGTTTGATAGGGCCGGGAAATAGAGTTCGAGCAGTTTTGGAGCTGAAGTGTAAGTAGTCGTGAATTCACGTTAGGCTTATATATGTTCCATATTTTTTCTAGTACAACCGCGAGGGTATTAGCTATGAGCGACGTATTTGCTGTTGAACTCAGGAAAGTAGTGAAACGTTACAACGAGATTTTAGCCGTTGACGAAGTTGATTTAACCATTGAAAAAGGGGAAATTTTCGGGTTGTTGGGACCAAACGGTTCAGGTAAATCCACGACGCTCAAGATGCTTATTGGTTTAGTTCAGCACGACTCGGGTTCAGTTAATGTTCTTGGGGTTGACGTGAAGAAAGACCCTGTAGCCGTGAAGCAGCAGGTAGGCTACGTTCCTGAATCACCTCGCTTGTACGAGTTCCTGACGGGAATTGAATACTTGGATTTCATAGGCGACATATACGGCATGCAAGTAGAAGAAAAGAAAAGCAGAATCAACGAGTACCTGAAAGCCCTGCAGCTTGAAGGACGAGAAGGCGATATGATAAACGGGTACTCAGATGGAATGAAACAGAAAATCGCTCTAATCTCAGCGTTTCTGCACAAACCCAAACTGTTGATTCTAGACGAACCCTTAAGCGCTTTGGATCCGCGGTCGGCACGTATAGTCAAGGATTTTCTGCATCAACTGAAAAATCAAGGCGTAACCACCATAATGTCAACTCACGTGCTAGAAATAGCTCAAGCCGTGTGTGATCGCATAGGTATAATGTATGAGGGAAAAATCTTGGCGTTAGGCAACATGAAAGAGCTCAGGGAAATGGCTAAATTGCCCGATTCCGGCCTTGAGGATATTTTCTTGAAGTTAACTGGCAATGACGACATAAGAGCAGTGGTTGAGGAACTCGTGAAATGAATTGGAAAAACGTCCTCAGTCTGATGCACGTTGAAAGAAAATCTAGCAGGCTCATCAGAGGACAAAAAAAGACAAAGTACCGTGAAAATCGTTTTTTAGCATACTGGCCTTACTGGCTTGCTCTAGGCATTGGCATAGCAGCCGGAGTGGGCGCAGGCCTAATCTATAATTCATTCGTAATTAATGATGCTGAACTCCTCAATTTGTTCCAAGACGGTATAATGAGCATTTTCTTCGCGTTGCCAACCCTTGTCTTAGTTATGAGTTTGGTTTTCACGATGATACAGCAAATTCAAATCAGCGGTGTTAAAACTTCCACTCAGGTGCCTTATTGGCTGCCCATAACGTGGCGGGAACACACTATGGCATCTATTCTGGCTAGTCTAATGGGCTTTCCTCTGGCGACAACGCTGCTAGTAACTTCAATCATAACAGTTTTCTCGTTATTCAGTGGTCACTTTCTTATCGCGATTCTAACCTCCTTTGCTATGTTTGCCTCCGCCTTTATGGCAAGCGCTACGACAGAAATCCTGAGAATCTTGCAGGTAAGGTTCATCGGCGCCGTCTACAAGTCTTCTGGTCGAGCCGCAGTATGGGTGAGGTTCATCGGTTCATTACTGTTCTTCTTAGTAGCTTACGCCATTTATTTTTACGTGACTTCGGGAGGAGGATTAACAGTCATCGAAACCATTGCATCAGCTCAGACCGCAGCATGGTTCATACCTTTCGTATGGCTAGGCATGACTTTATACTCTTTAGCAAGTAACCTCTTGCTGCAAGGCTTTATTTTTCTCTCTCTTTCTCTCATATTCATCACTGGGTTGTTTTACCTCGCTACCTTGCTAAACACACAATTTGGACTTTACGAGCCGCCGACAATAACCGTTTCGCGTGGAAGCTACGCCCCAAAAACTGGTTTCTTAGGTAAACTTGGATTTTCCACGGTTGAAGCCGCATTAATTAGAAAAGACTTAAAGGCGTTTACCCGCCGACGAGAGTTGATGACAATCTTCATAATTCCAATAGTTGTCATCTTAGTGCCCCTAATGCAAACTATGCAGTCAACCGAACCAATTCCAGCCCAAATTTCAGCTTTGATGCTTGTTACGCCGTTTCTTTTTCCAGCTGTTATAATGGCCATGAGCTTAGGCAGCTTCATGATAGGTGAAGAAGGCCAAGTTGTTTGGCGAATTTATGCCTCTCCGATTTCTGCTGAGTCCTTGGTTAAGAGCAAATACTTTTTCATAGTTTTCTTTTCGATTATAGTCTTGGCGATTACCGGCGTTGTCGGGTTCACAATATATAACCCGTCAATACGAACCACAATCGTTGCTTACAGCGAGGCAGTTTTTCTAGCAATCGCCATAGCAGCAGTTTCATTATCAAATGGGATAAAGGGCGCTGATTTTACTGAAATCCCTAGACCTAGAATGATACGTGTGTCGTGGAGTTTGATTAACTTGGGTTTCTGTCTTGTAGCAGGCATAGCGATACTTGTTCCCTTCTTACCTTATGCACTATCACTTGTGGCCTCAGAATTCTTCCCAAGTTTAGTCGGAATAGGCATTTTGGACCCTTATTTGGCGCTTTTGATAAGCGCAGTCATCGCAGTAGTTTTAACAGCAATTTTCTATAGAATTGCCATTAACAACGCAAGAGAACTTTTAGCAAAAGCCGAAATCTAAGATTTCACGCACAAAGTTTCAAGATACTGGCATTAACAATTCACAGTTATCTTGGGTAAGGTGAAATTGAGGGTTAACATGGACTATGAGACTTCCCAAACGTTTGACTCCTTGAGAGTCCAAGTAGTGCTCAGAAAAAGTTGCGGATTGGTATATATTGATACGTCAGTCAGTTGAACAAGCATTCCTGTCTGCTTATCAAATCTGAAAGTAATAAACTGAGTCCAAGTAGTTTTGCCAGTGGGGTCGTCAGCATCGTATCTCTCTCGGGTCCACGAAACAAAATTTATTTCTCGTGTGACACCTGCAACATATTCTTTAGTGGAGGTCTCGTTAATAGCAAGCTGTTCCATTCCTGAGGGGCGAAGGATATCGTTTGCTTTAAGATTAGAAGCAAAAATCAGCCAAAAGCCGCCAGTTGGAAAGACTGTTCCTGATTTTATATCTATATAACCTGTTGTTTCAACCTCAGTTCCGTTCTCAAAACTCCAAGTAGTGATAGTTGAAACTTTTGTGCCGTCTACGTCTATCACCGTAACCTTGAACCATTCTGTCGTATTTAGTTGTAGAAAAGCCTCAGGCACTGTTGCATTAGAGTCATTAGTACTCCATGAACCCCTAATGTCAAAGATGAATTCGTCCCCCACCTTAACTCCCGGAACAAATCCTTGGCTGGACGGTAGCATTAAAAAGATTATGAGAGCCGAAACTATAGCTAGAATTAACACAACAGCGACTACTAGAAGCCAACGAGACCTTTTCTTTTTCCCCATCCTAAACCACCTGATTTAAATCGCAACAAATGGTTTTTATGTCTTGTGGAAAAAACCATATGAAAGACTACTGTGAAGCGCTACCCCGTTTCTTCATTTTTTCCGGTTTTCTGCGCCCGTCAAAAACGTGATGAATAGCTAGAAGTGGATGATGCAAAAGCATGCGCGGTCCAGAGTGCTTCATAACTTTCTTCACTTTTTCCCTCATTTGAGGCTGGTAGCAATGTATTAAACACTTGCCGCAGGTAGGTTTCTTCTCTTGAAAGGGGCATTTATCCAAACGCGTCTTTGCATACTCAAATAACTCGTTACATTCCGAACAAAGGTCCCCTTTACTTCCATGATGATTCTTGCAATATATGTGCACCATCGCTTTAATGGTCTTTTTCTCGCGACTTATCCTTGGATGTTCAGCCACCATCTTACAACCTTTAACCACACTTTAAACTCAACGAGAAAAACATCCAAATAAGCCTTCTTGAAAAACTGCATTAATACATGAAGATCACGCCGCGAGCAGAACACGCAAGACTAACATTTTTAGCGCTAGAAACAGATAAGACACTGAAGATTTCAAACTACAGTTCACACGGAAGATAAGCGCTACAAAAGTGATTGAGATTGCAGATACTCACTCGTGACATCAAAAAGAGAATTCAACAAGACATCATAACTAACGTTCTGCAAAACAAACACGCTCAGGCAACAAGGCATGTAGCAGACATATTGAAGGAACTCTACGATGGCATCCCCGAAAACAAGCGCATATCTTTCGGCATAGTTTACACTATTCAAGTATTAAGCGAACACTTGTTTACTTGTTTCGTAGAACGGAACGCAAATGTATACGAGATTGGCGCAACACTATTTGAGAGAAGGGAGGACTTCCAAAGCAAAGGGGTGGCGTTGGGCATCCTTTCATTTCATGGCCTTGGCGATTACAAGGCAGTTTTGCCTTTCTTTGAAGCTTCCGCAGCATCCGTTGACTGGAACATGCGAGAGTTTGCTCAGATGTTCTTTCGTAAGCTAATTCGAAAATGGCCTGATGAGCTGCGGGAATATTTGCTGAAGTTAACAGGGCACAGGGACCCAAACATCCGCAGGTTTGTCAGTGAAACTCTTCGTCCAGTGAAGGAAAACAGGTGGTTCTACAAGAGTCCAGATTACTCTTTGTCCATTTTGAGAAACCTATTCAAAGAAAAAGCACAATATGCACGTACATCCGTAGGAAACAACTTGAGCGATTTGGCTAGACATCTTCCTGATCTTGTTCTTGAGCTAGTAGAAGAGCTTGTTGCAAGCGGCGACCGTAACTCTTACTGGATCGCTTATAGAGCATGTAGAAACCTCGTTAAAAAGCAGCCAATCAAAGTAATGAACCTCCTGCACGTTGGCGAGTACCGATATAAGAAAAAGGTGTATAAACGAAGTGAATATCCAAGAGATTAAAGCAAAATCAATCTTACGTAAGCACAAGAAAATCGACTCATGGTTCGTTTCACGCTACGGGATGAACCTTTACCGAGGCTGCACTCATAACTGCGCGTACTGCGACGGCCGTTCAGAACGCTACAAAGTTGACGGGACCTTCGGAGAAAACGTTGTAGTAAAAACAAACGCTATAGAAATCCTGCGCAGAGAACTACGTCCAATTGGACGACGAGTCAAGCTGAAGCCAGGATACATCATGGTGGGCGGGGGTGTAGGCGACGGCTATCAGCCAATAGAAGAAAAGTATCAGTTAACCAGACGAACGCTGAAGCTTCTACGTGAATACAGGTGGCCAGTGCACGTACTAACAAAATCCACACTTGTCGAGAGAGACCTTGACGTCCTCAAACGAATAAACCAGCAGAACAGAGCAATTGTAAGCTTCAGTTTCTCCTCAACAAACGATGAAACAAGCGCAATCTTTGAACCACATGTCCCGCCTCCAAGCGAACGCCTGAAAACACTGGCCTTCTTCAAAAGAAACGGAATCGCAACCGGCATGTTTCTGCTTCCTGTTATTCCATTTATAACAGACACGCCAGAAATGATTGCTGAAGCTTTACGAAATGCACATGAAATAGGTGTTGACTTCGTAGTCTTCGGTGGCATGACCTTGAAAGAAGGCAGACAAAAAGAATACTTCCTCAGTTTACTCAGAGACAAGCATCCTGAGCTTACAGCAAAGGTCAAGCAGCTTTATGATGGAGAGAACAAGTGGGGCCAAGCAACAGGCAAGTACTACAACGTTATTTCCTCGGTTTTTAACGAGATGTCTAAAAAGTACAAAATCGCCAGACGCATGCCTCCAGAACTTTACAATGACATTTTATCAGAAAACGACTTGGTGACAGTAATGCTGGAGCAACTTAACTATTTCCTGCAACTAGAAGGCAAACGCTCCTCTTTTGGTTACGCCGCCTACGCTATCTCACAGTTAAAAGCACCCCTGTCAACCATGAAGAACAAGCTGAACGAAATCAAGGGCGTTGGAAAAGAAACAGAGAAAATAATTCTTGAAATACTAGAAACCAAAAACTCAACCTACTACAATAGCCTAAGATGAAGTACAGAGAAAGCGCCGCCGATAGGACTCGAACACCAGACCAGTGGAGATATCACCCGCAAAATTTTCCCTTTTTTCTTTTTGGAGGCTTTTTTGAATGAAACCTGAGAACAGAAAGAAACCTCATAGAGCTACTAGCGAAATTTTGAATAGATAAAAAAACTAAAACTAAGTCAGTGCGTCATGTGGCCTTTTTTTGCATCTTTTCTTTTTCCTTTTCCTTTTCCATTTCCTTTTCCATTTCCTTTTCCTTTTCAATTCGCTTAAAATGCCTCATTGGCACTCTGGGACTATTCTTCCTCGTTTCAATCATTTCATCCATTAATTGCTCATATGTTTCGCATAAGTCTTCAACAGTTTGTTCTCGAAGTTGCAAATCAACCTGATATAATGCTTTAGCCCTGTCCGCTATTCCTTGGTAAATAGTTTTTGATTTCTGATGAGAAGATGTTCTTTGGTCTGGATTTAGGAAGGTTGACACTGCAGAAATCACGACTAATAAAAGCGAAAGAGCGCCTCCAATAATTGTTAGAAATTCGTATGTCGCAAAAATTGAAGCGCTAACTGCTGCTGACAAAGCCGTTATTGTCAGTCCTAAGGCCAAATGACTGCCACCCCAATAATCTGCAGCGTAGGTGTGTGCAAGCGCTTGTTCCTTTGCCTCATAATATAAATCATACGATAGGCCAAAAATCTTGTCTTTGTTCATGATACTCGCTTTTACTGACAATTAAGACTCACCAAAAAGAATGTATCTTTTCTATTATGTTATAAATTTTGGTATTTTTTGTACGGGAAAAGCGCCGCCGATAGGACTCGAATCAGCGACCAGTGGAGATATCACCCGCACAGCCTTCCCTTTTTTTTGACTCATTTTCTGGCGGTTTTCTCAATGATGAACGGGGACCATTTAAAACGAAAACTTCCCTCTCTTCTCTGAGATGGTGACAGCAGTGAACGAAAAAACAATAACGTGAATATGAGTAACCGCTACCGAGTGGAACAAATGAGTCTAAGCTCACAATGTTCTTGCTAAATCTTAAAATATCTTCATGATTATACGTCGAATGGATGTGATTGAAAATGAGGAGAGTTGGATTAGTTCTTGTTTTGGCATTTTTACTTCTATTCACGACGTTCACTGCATTTTTTAATGTTAAGTTAGTCAAAGGCTACGAAACAATAATCATACGAGCTTCTGGCTCGGTTGAAGGCACAACAAAAATTGTAACTGCAGATAATGCCACGTACACATTCACCGACAACATTAACGGTTCCATCTTAGTTCAGAGAAACAACATAGTTATTGACGGAGCAGGCTACACGCTTCAAGGAGAAGGCGGCATCAACGAGTTTGGAATAGACTTGATCGGAATAACAAACGTTACCATCAGGAACACGCACATCGTAAACTTCGCGTCTGGCGTCTATCTCCAAGCGTATTCAAGCAATAACACTGTTACCCAAAACACTTTTGTAGACAACAAGGTCGGCGTCGAACTTGCCGTGTCTTCCCATAATACTATTAGCGAAAACGTCCTGACAGACAACGGAAATGGCATCTGGCTTGACACTGCTATCAGCTTTGACTTGGGTTCCAACTATAACAATATTATCGGAAATAACATTACACTATGTTTCTGGGATGCCATTGGATTGGCTAACGAGTCTTCAAATAACACAATTATCGGAAACAACATGATAAACAACCAGTATGGCATCACCATCGGCAACTTGTGCAACGACAACATTGTTAACGGAAACTTCGTTGATATGACTGAGTATGGCTGGGGTATCAGGATCGAGTATAAGGGCAACCAGAACATCGTAAGTGGAAACAACATAAGAAACACTGGTTATGGCTTCTACGTCGATAGAGCATCTTACAACAATATTAGCGGAAACAATGTAGTAGACAGCGACTACGGTGTCTACTTCTACAAATCTCCTGACAACAAGTTTTGGCACAACAACTTCATAGACAACGCCCAACAAGTCGCTTTCTCGGGCGATAGTTATGCTAACATTTGGGATGATGGTTACCCTTCAGGCGGGAACTACTGGAGTGATTATTCTGGTTCAGATGCTAATGGTGATGGAATCGGTGATTCACCTTACACTATCGATGGAAACAACACTGACAATTATCCACTTATGACTGGATTTGGCTCTCCTGTTGAGAAGTCTTTCAATGTTACCGTTGGCGAAACTGATTACGTTATCACGACGGTCAGCAATTCCACCGTGTCAGACTTGAGTTTCAACCAAACGCTGAAAAAGCTCAGCATAAATGTAACAGGCCCTTCTGGAACAACAGGATTCTGCAATATAACTGTACCAGTCGAGTTAATGTCAGGAACCTTTTCACTTTACTTGGACGACATAGCTTTGGTTGAAGTCGTGGATTACATCGAGTCTAATAATGGCACTCACTACTTGTTTAGCATAACCTACACTCACAGCTCACACATAATCGATTTGTTTTCAACTGAAGTGGTGCCTGACTTTGCAGCTTGGCTGTTTCTACCCTTCCTAATGGCAGCAACACTATTGGGATTAATTTTTAGAAAAAGACTGAAAAAATAACAACAACTTGAAATTGCTCAGAAAGCACAAGTAAATCAGGAGTTCAATTTTGACCGCGGATAGTTGCGTGGCGCCGCCGATAGGACTCGAACCTATGACCAACTGGTTAACAGCCAGACGCTCTACCTAGCTGAGCTACGGCGGCGTAGCGTGGCGCTTATCCACTTTCAGTTCATTAAAGGTATTTAAGGATAGTCATTTCTGGAAGAGTGTTTATTCTATTTGTCTTACTTTGCGTTTGGCTATTCCCGAGAAGCGTTTATAGAATTCTCTCAGGAAACGCCCATACCATTTGCCCTCGAAGGATATTTCAAGCAGATCGTCCACCCAGTGAAAATCATGCTCCGCGCACTGAAACAGCAACTGTCTATGCAGTTCACTCATCTCTGCTCTTCTGAACCAATCTCTACTTTTCAGCCTACCCAACGGGACAAAAAACAAGGGCACAATCAGGCTTCGACAACCCTTAAGATCGTCCACCAGCTCCATCGTTTTCACTATATCATCTTCAGTCTCGTTGGGAAGCCCCACTATAAGCGTACAGGCTGGAACCAGCTTATTATCATGCATCAAGCCCATGCCAGTGCGGACGACTTCCGGCCAGTCCTCTGCCTTGAACGGGTGTGCTTTAGCAGGCATTGTTTTCTTAGCGATTTCTGGAGAACCCGTTTCGATACCAACTTCTACGCCCCACCAAGGCTGTTTTTGAACAATTAGCTCAGCGACTTCTGAGAAGAGCTTTGGCTTTGAAGCCGCTGCAGCTAAAGAACAGTGACTCCAGCTGAATCCGCCGTTAGTGTTTTTCACGGCAAACTCGTGGAGCTTGAGTAGTTTTTCTTCATTTGGAATAGTGTTCTTAGAACCGTAAAGCATTACGTCTTCTGCGTGGAGACAACAACCCGTCACATGTTCGGCTTTGATGTTAACGTTTATTTCTCTTATTATCTTCTCAAGAGGATACCATCGTAGAGGTCTCTGCGTGACATTGCAGAACTCGCAGCCTCTGCAGCATCCGCGGCCAAGCTCAACTAAACCGTTGATTGAAGGCTGCACAATGTCAGGTATATCTTCCAAAGCAGGCGTTTCACTTAGGGGAACTTCATAGTGTTTAGGTAAGTCTTTTCCTTCGATAGCGTCTCTAAAAATTTTGCCAATAACTTTCTCTGCTTCCCCCTCAATTATGCAGTCTATAGGGTGTTCTTCAACGAATTTTTCTCGATAACGAAACTGCCATGCCCCCGGACCGCCCACTATGACTTTTAGCCCGCTTTCTTTCGCCGCCTTAATTGCGGGGTTGCTGATTAACATGTTAAAGTACTTTGCCAAGTATGGTTCTTTCTTAAAGATTGCTGCGAGAGTGCTCGAGGCTGGACCTAAACCGAAAGGGTCCATTGTGTAAATGCCCAAAACTTTGGCTTCGCCAACGGCTTCTTCTATTTGATCCGGATCAATTGTTACAACGTCAAAGCCTTCTTTCAAGAGCTGAGCTTCGGTTTTTCTTAAACCGTAGGGCGCTGCTGAAGGACCAGCTTTATCTGCTTTTATACGGGGAAAAAACAAGAAACCGTAGAACCATTCAGGTATGAAGTTTGGAGGAGCACATGTTCCAAAGCCTAGGAACTCATTGTCATGGTAATTGCTCATAAGAGTTCTGTCAGCGGTTAACAACACTTCCGCCATTTTTTCGCCCTCCTACGCTTTCATTCAGTTTAAACTGGAGAAGTCTACGTTGCACTTTCTAGGAGGGGTTAACTCAAATATAACTTTTATTACACCCGTTTTTTTGGCTACAATTAGGGTTATACGTTAAAAGCATAATAAGACCTTGCCTGTAAAACCCTCTTGAACTGTTTAGAGTTTCGATGTTCTCCGCCTTCTACAGTTCAAAAATAGCCATGTAGGAAATACCTAAAAACATTAAAAAACTGTCACAATATTATGTTCTTGCCATTATTTAAAACTTCTCTGAATCATAAACTATTCTCACAGAAAAAAGGAGAAAGAAGAATGTCACTTTTGAAAAGCAAAACTATGGCTACTTTTATCGCTTTGTTTCTGATGCTTGCTATGGCTACTTCACTTATTGTTTTGCCAGCCGCTAACGCACATGACCCTCCATTATCATGGCCAACATATGCTTTCCTCAGCGTTGCACCTAATCCAATTGGAGTTGGACAAACGGTTAACGTCAACTTCTGGCTTGCTTTGCCGCCGCCTACAGCGAGTGCTCAATATGGTGATAGATGGCATAATATGTACGTGGACGTTACAATGCCTGATGGTGATGAGGATAGGCTTGGGCCATTTACATCAGATGCCACTGGAGGAACGTACACTACCTATACGCCTGACACAGTTGGCGAATACACCTTCCAGATGATCTTTGAAGGGGAAACATTGGAGGGCGACAATTTGGGAGCCCCTGCGTCTGCTTATCCAGAAATTGGGGACTATTACGAACCTAGTGAAAGCAATATAATGACGCTTGTAGTACAAGAGGAAGCAATACCAGAGCCGAAAGTGATTCCGCTTCCAACCACCTACTGGACTCGCCCAATATACGGTGAGAACAACGCATGGTATTCGATTAGTGGGGCTTGGCTTGGTCTTTCTGCATCTACCTTTGCTGCGACAGGAATGTACAACGCTACAGGTAACTATAATCCGTACACTACTGCGCCTAACTCTGCTCACATTATGTGGACGAAGCCTGAGGCGTTCGGCGGCATAATCGGCGGAGAATTCGGCAGTGAGCTAACAGCTAACTACTATTCAACTTCGCAGTATGAACCCAAATTCGCGCCAATAATCATGCAAGGTATCCTCTACTACTCAATGTATCCTGGAAGCTCAACTTACCCACAAGGCTGGGCTGCAGTCGATTTACACACTGGAGAAACGCTGTGGACATCAGATATTACTGATGAGGTGTTAAAGTGCGGTCAAATCATAAACATGATCACACCTAACCAGTACGGCGCCCTCGCATACCTGTGGGCTATACCTCTAAGTGCAGCTGGCTTTGCGGCTCCGGGTGCATACCTATCCATGTACGATGCAATGACAGGAGCTTGGATATTGAATATCACAGACACTCCTTCAATGACACTTACAACAGATGAAGGCGGCAACTTGATAGGTTACTACGTCAACACTACCACAAACTTCATGACAGGCGAGGTTTCAGCGTCACTGAGTATGTGGAACTCAACTAGATGCATTAATCTCTCACCATATGTATCGAACTATGGTGGTGGCGGTGCAACTCCAGATCAATGGATGTGGAGACCTCCACTAGGAGCACAAATCGACTTTGAGTATGGAGTACAATGGTCTGTACCATTACCTACTGAAGACACAAATGGAGATTCATTAACCGTAATGATGAGCATGTTTGGCATGACTTTTCCGTCGTATATTCTGTCTATTGCGGCAGTGCAGAGCGATGTAGTACTTCTGAGAGGATCAACTGCTGGCAGTTCATATCTCTACCAGTCCGGCTGGTCAGAGGAAGGCGGCTTCAGTGCAACAGACGGACACAAACTATGGGGCGTAGTTAATAGAACCCAAGTACCATTGTCAATTATTTACACTGGTGGTGTCTGGTCTGGAAACGGAGCATACGTAGAATTAACCGAAGCAACATTGTCAATCGAAGGGTATAGTCTCAAAAACGGTAAAAAGCTATGGGGTCCCACTGACCTTCCAAATGTTAGTCCATTCAGTACACTTGGAGCAAATGCTATCGTTGCCGACGGGCAAATTTACATATGGCTCTACGGGGGAGATGTTTACTCCTACAATATCGTTACTGGCGAATTGAATTGGGAATATCACACGCCAGCCGCTGGAAAGGAGTCTCCATATGGTCACAATTCCCTATGGACTTTCACTGTAGGAAGCATCGCTGACGGCAAACTATTCGTGCCTGAAGGTCACATGTACAGTCCACCACTATACCACGGGGCACAGCAGCTAGCTTTGAACCTCACTACCGGCGAGGTAGTGTGGAGCATAGACGCTTTCGACGTTACCAGTGGTCCAGCTATTTCCGACGGCGTCATGGTAACGCTAAACGCCTACGACAACCAGATATACGCCTATGGCAAAGGACCCACCAAAGTAACTGTTACAGCACCCGATGCCGCGTACCCTCTAGGCACACCCATAGTGATAAGAGGCACAGTAACTGACATCTCTGCCGGCTCACAACAAGATGCAGTTGCCGCAAACTTCCCCAATGGTCTTCCATGCGTTTCTGACGAGAGCATGAGTGACTGGATGGAGTACGTTTACATGCAGCAACCTGAGCCTACAAATGCAACTGGTGTAACAGTCACCGTAAGTGTGCTTGACCCGAACGGCAACGTCTATAACGTAGGCACAGCCACAAGTACCACAGACGGCACATTTGGCTTAATGTTTGATCCTGCAGTTCCAGGCGACTACACAATCTTTGCTACGTTCGAAGGCTCCGAATCATACTATAGCTCTTATGCAACCACCTACATGTACGTAGAAGAAGCCCCAGTTGTCACTCCAGAACCAACACCTGTTCCGCAAGCGCCAGTTGAAACATACTTTACAGCTTCAACAATTGCGATAATCATAGCAATAGCCATAGTTGGTATACTACTCTTCAGGAAACACTGAGCAGTAGCAAAACCGCATTAGTTTTCCCCCTTTTTTTGGAGAAGTTTCAGCGGTATAAGAAAAGGACTGAAAGGCCTTTGCATAAAAAGCTTCGCTAACTGCAATAGTCGCTAGTTAAGTTTTGGCCTTTTCTCCTTTAAGGTTGATGTGCAAGGGCCCAGCAAACCCTAAAAGGGCAAGTTGTAAACAATAAAATACACTCGAAAAAAATGTGTGCTTTTTTGATAATAAGAGTGCTAATGCAAGTGACTTTCATTTCAGCGCATTCCCCTCTGCAAGTAAATCTACATTTGGATAACATGTTGGTTTCTAAGCTGAAGTGGAAAGTGAAGAAAGAACCAGCAGATGTTCAGAAAGGATCCTGAAAATTATTTGTTATCGTTCATTTTCACGCTTTTCTAGAAAAATGTATATGAAGGGTTACGCCTATTAATGTCGAAAATCGAAAGGGAGAAAGTGCTATTTGAAAGATATTACTGAGGTCAGGT
>CAZINA010000022.1:0-19935 GCA_964540545.1 uncultured Candidatus Bathyarchaeia archaeon | reverse complement strand
CTCTCGTGCAGCAAGACCCCGCCCACGAAACCTACTACACAGACAGGTGGGAAACCCTCAAAACCAGCCTAGAACAAATCGACGCAGACTACACCGCAACACTAGCAGACAAGCAGAAAAACACCATATTCGTCTCCCACGAAGCATACGGCTACCTCGCCCACCGCTACAACTTCACACAACACGGCGTAATAGGCTTATCCGCCGACCAGCAACCCAGCGCCACCGCCATCGCAAACATAATCAACCTAATGGTACAGCACGAGACATACGTCGTCTACGTTGACCCCGTCTACTCTGAAGAATACGCCCAAACCCTCAAGAATGAGCTGGAAATCCAAACAGGACATTCAGTCACAATCCTGAAACTCTACCTAGCCACAGGACCAGTCGATGGCAACAACTACATCCAACAACAATTATTAAATCTGGAAAACCTAAAAGTTGGCTTAGAAGCATGACCAACACACTCAAACCATAAAAGATGAAAAAATTATGGCCACCCAAAAACAAGCAACACCACAAGGCGATCCCATTCTGGAACTACAAAACGTTGACGTAACCCGATCAGGAGACCTCGTCATCCAAAACGCCGACTTCACCGTAAACAAAGGCGATTACGTGGGCTTAGTGGGACCCAACGGCGGAGGAAAAACCACCCTCATCCTAGCGCTCCTCAACTTCCTACCCCGCTCAAACGGAACCATACAGCTCTTCGGCACAAACATCGACAAATTCTCAGCTTGGGAAAGAGTCGCCTACATATCACAAACCGCCACAAACTTCGACAACAAATTCCCCCTAACCGTAAGAGAACTCGTCGCCCTCGGCAGAATAAAGAAAGGCAACATCGCAAGAAGATACACCCAAGAAGACTGGCAAGCCGTCGACGACAGCATAAACTTCATGGGCCTAACACAAGACGCCCACAAACGCATCGGACAACTATCCGGCGGACAAAAACAACGCGTCTTCGTAGCCAAAGCCCTTGCAAGAAACCCCGAAATCATCTTCCTAGACGAACCCATAGTCGGCGTCGACGCAGGCACCCAAGAAAAATTCTACAAGAAACTCAGCGACCTCAACACCAAAAGAAAAACTACCATACTCCTAGTAACCCATGACCTAACCAGCGTCTTCTGCAGAATGTCCAAAGTCCTCTGCGTCAACAAACAAGTGGAAATCGCAGAAATAACCAGCGAGCTCGACCCCACCGCCCTCCTCAAAAAAGCCTACGGCGAACACTTCCACTTCGTCTTCCACAGGCACGAATGCCACGGAGTCTTCAACAATGACACCCATTAGCATACTAGACCTCCTAGGATACACATACTTCCAAAACGCCCTCCTAGGCGGCATTATAGCCGCAGCAGCATGCGCAGCAGTAGGCCTAATCCTGATTTTGAAAAAAGAAGCCATGATAGGCGACGGCATAGCCCACACAGCCTTCGGCGGCATAGCCCTAGGCCTCCTCCTCGGAATCAACCCCCTACTAACAGCCCTAGGAGTATCCGTGCTCGCAGTCCTCGGAATATCCTACATGAGGCGAAAAAACGTGGCACCCTCAGACTCCGCCATCGCAGTCATGCTCGCCCTAGGCTTCTCATTCGGCCTAATCGTGATAAGCATAGCCGGCGGATTCAACGTCGACCTGTTCAGCTACCTCTTCGGCTCCATACTAACCATAGACCAAGCAGACCTCCTAGTCGTATCCCTACTCGGCATCATTGTCCTCCTGTTCCTAGGGTTCTTCCGCAGAGAACTCCTATCCCTAGTCTTCGACGAAGAAGACTCCCGCGTAATGGGCATACCCACCAACACCCTGTCACTAGCATTCGACCTGCTAGTCGCCACAACAATCGTACTCTCCATAAAAGTCATTGGAACCGTCCTCGTCGTCGCCCTCCTCGTCCTCCCCGGCCTCTCAGCCCTACAGCTCAGCCTATCATTCAGAAAAACAATCCTAACCGCCGTCACATTCAGCATAACAAGCACAATCCTAGGCATCCTATTCTCAGCAACATTCGACCTAGCAACCAGCGGCCTAATAGTCTTCGTCGCAGTTCTACTTTTCCTACTCACCCTAGCCTACAAAAAACTACAATAACGACAAAAAACACAAAAAAAGAAAAACTGAACCTTGACGCAAAACAAAAGTAGAAAGAAAAAAAGTGGTCGATTGGTTTGCCGTTTTTACTTGCTTTTAGCTTTTGGCTCGGGTTTTTTCTCCTTGGCTTCTTGGAACAGGCTCCTCACAGCAGATATTCTTGATTTCTGGGCAAGTTCCTGTGCTGTGACGAATGTTAATGCTTCTTCAGGGCACCATTTAACGCATTGTGGCCCATCTTCCTGGTCTTTGCAGCTGTTGCAGGTGAACACTACTTTCTTGTCTGGATGCATCATCATGGCGCCGAACTGGCACGCGCTTATGCACCATGCGCAGCCGTCGCAGGCTTCCTCGTCAACTATGATTATTCCCGTGTCTTCTTCTTGGCGTAAAGCGTCGCGTGGGCAAGCAGCCACACATGATGGGTCTTCGCAGTGTCGGCAGGTTACAGCTATGTTGTTCAGTGGTCCTAGCCGTAGGGCACGTATTCTCGACTTGGTTGGGTTGAACGTGTTCTCATTCGTCATGGAGCAAGCGTACTCACAAACACAGCAGCCAACACATTTCTCGGGGTCGGCGGAAACAAATTTTCTGTCTTGAGCCCGCACCATCACGCTTTCCCTCCCTTAACCATATCTTTCACAATATAGGCGTAATCGCCAAGACCAAGCTCGTTGAGCTTCTCAACCGTAGGAACGCCGTCACTGGTCCAGCCTCTTGCCGCGTAGTAATCATCCAATCCCAACTGATGCTCTTCGTCGCTGACCACCACGCCCTTAGCAGGGCCCTCTTCAGGCACAGGAGTATTCTTTATCTTCCAAGGCAACGTATCATACTCACGCGTACCCTTACCCTCACGAACGTTAAACAACCTCGCAAGATTCTCGATTCTTTCACCGTCTTTATCAAGCTCCTCCGCCGTCATCGGGATACCCGTAGCCAACGTGTAATACTTCGCTAAATCCTTCAAACCATCATAATACGTGCCCCTCGAAAACTTACACACAATAAGCGAGTCAATAACGTTGTAAACGTGGCCATCAGGCACAATCATTTTGCCTCTGCCCGGCTCAATCTTGAAGCGGTTCACTTTGCCCTTCACGTCAGGCGAGTAAGCACCGTTTCTGAGGTGACAGGCACCGCGGAACGAGACACTGAAGCCTAACGCTGCAGTTTTCAGAGTTCGCAGGTCGTACCCTGGCAGTTCCAAGCCTTTTATGTGGTTAGCGTACTTGTATGCGTCACCGCCGATTATTTCAGCAGCTTTCGCCACGCCTTCAGCCAACGCGTTACCCAGCCAGCCCTCACGCTTCCCAATCTTGTGAATGATCTGTATGAGAGCCTCAGCATTCCCAAAACGAAGGTCTATACCGTCTGTCTGCTTCTTTGTTATCACGCCATTCTCATAGCAGTCCATGGCAAACGCGACTACCACGCCGATGGATATGCCGTCCATGCCATACTCATTCGTGATGCGCATAGCTTCAATAATCGCGTCCAAACGGTCAATACCACACAACGGCCCCAGAGACCACAAACATTCAAACTCCAAACGTGAAGTTGAACCTTTGTATGGACCTTCAGGCACTACGGCGATGTGGTCGCAACGCATCCCGCAGGTTGCGCAGCCAACAATTTTCTTAATGTAATGCTCGTTTAGCCATTCACCGCTTACTTTATCAGCGCCCTCAAACTGAGAATTAGTAAAGTTCCTTGTTGCTAAAGCATTTAAAGAATTCAAAACCAAAACGTTCTGAGGCGTCCCCAAAGTCTTATACTTCTTGGTCGCCGGGCCCTTCATGCGCTCATAAATAACTTTGATGAATTCTCTGAAACCATCAAAATCTGCGACATCAACGTCATGTGTTCCACGCACGGCAACTGCCTTGAGGTTCTTTGAACCCATAACGCCGCCCAAGCCAGCTCTTCCGATGGCACGGAACTCGTCGTTTATGATGGCTGCAAACCTGCAGAGCTTCTCCCCTGCTTCGCCGATGGCTGAGACGCGGATGTAGAAGTCGCCGAGTTCTTCCCGAAGCGTATCGTCGGTTTCTTTGACAGTTTTATACTGCAGATGTTCACCGTTTCGGATTTCAACTTTGTCGTCGTCAATCCAGAGATAAGACAGCACGGGTGCCTTGCCCGTGATAATGATGGCGTCGTATCCTGCACGTTTAAAGTCTGGGCCAAAGAAGCCGTGAGATTCAGCATTGGCGACACCGCCAGTGGCAGGAGATTTTGACACGACGGCGTAGCTGTTTCCTCCTGTTGGACCCAAGGTTCCGCTGAGTGGTCCAGTCATGTAAATCAAAGGGTTGTCAGGGTCAAATGGGTCTGTGCCTGGTTTCGAGTTATCCATGAGCAACTTAATGCCAAGCCCTATGCCCCCAATATACTCCTTAGCTAGTTTTTCACTTAAAGGTTCAGTAGAAATTTTTCCTGTAGTAAGATCAACACGCAAAATTTTACCCGCATAAGCGAACACTTAACTATCCTCTCCCAAACGTGTATTGCCTTATATAGCGTCAATAAAAAGTATATTAACTTAATGGATTTCCAAGCCTAAATTTGACGAATAGACCCCCGATATGCTTTAAAAGTAAATTCGCTGCGAAAACACAGTTTTCACGTCAACTACACTGTTAAGCTATGTTGTTTCGGTTAAGAAATCATTATATAACGTCTTTAGCACTTGTAATACTTGGCGTGGGGTGACCCCTGTTGAAAGTGACAGTAGACTATCTGGGCAGCGTTAAACAAGCATTAGGATTGAAACAAGCAGAACAAGTCGAACTGAAAGAAGACGCCTCAGTATTTGACCTCCTATATCTGCTCGCTGAAAAACACGGCGAACCCTTCAAAACATCAGTTTACGAACCTAAAGAACCCGACCTGAAACCCTACTACATTCTATCTGTAAACGGCCTGCTAACCAATCAACTTGACGATATGGAAACCAAACTTAAAGAGGGCGACCGCCTAGTTTTCATGCCAGTCGTCAGCGGCGGATAAAAGCGAAAGCGTTAAACCTAGCCTCCAGCAATTCTACTTAATGGCGACCACCTTGAAGAGACTAGACGCTTTAAAGCAAAAAGCATTCCAAGAAAGCAGGTTCGATGGTTACTTAGTTTTCAGGAACATCAACATGAGTTACCTCACAGGTTTTTCTGGTGCAAGCGCGCTACTAATTCCGAAGAATGGCGAAAACAAAGCATACGTTTACAGTGTCAACTATGAACATGCAAAAGCAGACATAGCTGAACTTTCGGTGGAATTGGTGAAGCGCGGCGAAAACTTGATGGCGAAAATAGCAAAGCAGGCGAAAGCATTCAAAATCAAAAAGCTTGCAGTGGACGCTTTAAACATCGAAAGCTGGCGCGTTCTAGCGAAGGCGTTAGGAAACAAAAAAATACTTGAGACTGACCACAGCGTCATTCGAGAACTTCGCAAAGTCAAAGATGAGGAAGAAATCGAGTTTATGCGCAAGGCTGCTGAGTTAACAAGCGAAGGCATGCGCGTCGCCTACGAAACCTTGGCGGCTGGCATGAGAGAATACGAGGTGGCAGCGGAAATCGAATACGCCATGCGGAAACAGGGGTCTCAGGGAACGGCTTTCGAAACGATTGTTGCCTCCGGTGATTGCTCGGCATTTCCTCACGGCGGTTGCTCGGACAAGAAAATCCGGAAAGGCGACTTGGTGGTTGTGGATGTGGGCGCCACGTACAAGTCTTACCATTCCGACATGACAAGAACGTTTGTAGCTGGGAAACCCTCGGAGAAACAAAAGAAACTCTACAAGACCGTGAAGACAGCGCAGGATAAAGCGTTTGAAGTGGTAAAGCCGAACGTTAAAGCCGCGGATGTTGACGCTGCCGCTAGAAAGGTGATTGCGGATGCGGGTTTCGGCGGGTGCTTCGTGCATGGTCTGGGGCATGGCGTCGGGTTGGAAGTTCATGAGCCGCCCACATTGAGCCCTGATAGCAAAGATGTACTGGCGGCGGGCAACGTGGTGACTGTGGAGCCTGGTGTCTACCTTGTCGGCTACGGCGGAATCCGCATAGAAGACACTGTGCTGGTGCAGAGAAACGGCGCAGAAAAACTCACCAACGGGCCCTATAAATTAGCTGCAGAGTGAGTTGGACAACGTTAAAATGATTGTTTACACTTTTTCTATATGGTGATTCTTTTTGGAAAATCCAGCGATAATTGTTGTGGACATGCTGAATGATTTTGTTACTGGAAAACTGGAGGTTAAAAGAACCAAGTACATCATACCGAACCTGCAAAGGCTGATTAAGGCTGCACGCAAAAACGGTGTGCCAGTAATCTACAGCAATGATGCGCATTATCCGCAGGACACGGAGGTCGTGGAGAAATGGGGAGACCACGCTATCAAAGGCACCAAAGGCGCGGAGGTTATTCCTGAGCTTAAGCCTTCCAAGAAAGACTACTTGGTGGAGAAGCGAACGTACAGCGGCTTCTACGAAACAGGTTTAGACCCGCTTCTGCGAAGCTTGTACAAGGGAGACGGCGTGAAAACTGTAGTCCTCGGCGGTTTGCATACGCACATGTGCGTCAGGCACACGGCTGCAGACGCTTTCTTCAGGGGATACCACATAATCGTCGCCAAAGACGGCGTGGAAGCTTTCACGAAAGAAGACCACGAGCAAGGATTGAAGTACTTAGAGAGCGTTTACAACGCGAAGATAATGACGGTTGACGAAATAATCAAAGAATTCAGCTAAAACCGCACTTCTTTGCCCGCGAACATAAACAAGTTGGTTATGGTGGGCCCGGCCGGATTTGAACTGGCGACCGACAGGTTATGAGCCTGGCGCTCTAGCCTAGCTGAGCTACGGGCCCGAACATGCTTTCCTTTAATATTGCTGTTTTTGACCAAATTTAAACGTTTTCCGAGGCTTCTGCATCTCACGTGGCCGTGCATGGTGCAGGATTCACTCGCTCGTAGTGGTACAGGTATTCTTGGGCGTAGCCTGCGTATTTCCCGAAGTATTCTCTGCCGAAGACGTTGAGCTTCGCGTAGTCGCTGTTGGTGAAGCCCTCGCGTTGTTGAAGTTTTTGCGTTAGCTCAGGTGGAAGTTTTTCGGCGTAGTGGTTTAAGATGACGCGTTCGACCCATCTGTCCACGGGGAAGGCTTCGGTTTTTCCCAGTGAGAACAGTAGGACGCAGTCAGCTACTTTTGGGCCTACGCCAGCGAAGTTGCAGATTTGTTTCTTGGCTTGCGTGTAAGGCATCTGTCGTAGTTTTTCAAGTTCGAATTTGTTTTCGAAAATTCGCTTCGAAGTGTCCTGCACGTACTTGGCGCGGTAGCCTAAGCCGCACGTTGCCAAGCTCGCTTCCGTGGTGCCTGCCAGTTTTTCAGGAGTGGGGAAAGTGAACAGTTTCAAGCCGTCCAGCGTCGTTTTCTCTCCGAACTTGCTCGAAAGTTTCAGCAGCATGTGCCTTATTGCTGGGATATTCTTGTACGTTGCGCAGATGTATGAGATGAGGCACTCCCACGGGTCTTGCCTGATTATGCGCAAACCCCAGAACTCTCGAAGCGCCCTCTTTATGTGCGGGTCCTTGCCGATGTTGGCGCCTATTTTCTCCAAGTCGTCGTCTAACCCGAAATAGTTCTCGACAAACTTGGGGTCTGCGTTCGCAAACTCGAGTTCTGTGTTGACTTGGCGTACTTTGATGGCTTTGCCGTCTGCAACACCGTACCACCAGTCGCCTTTTTTGTCCCACCTGAACACTTGTCCGCAGCAAAGCGTGGCATCCAAGTTTAAGGGAACGCCGTCGAGTTTCACGGGTTTTCCTCCAAAAACCGCTCCGCCTTGGGAACCTCCGCTGGCAAGCCTTTCCGTTTTCGAAGTTCCTTGATTGTCATAGCTACAAGTTTTTTAGGCATCTTTTCCCAATGGTCGAACATGGATTGCCAGAAAGCCCTGCCAGACGTTGCTGATCGCAGCTCCGCGGATAAACCGAAGGTTCCTGCAACTGGCACGTAGCCCGTGAGAATTGTGAAGGCGCCTTTCTGTTCAAACGCAGAGATTTTCCCGCGTCTGCTACTTACTATCCGTGAGCAGGCCCCAGCGAGTTCAATAGGCGCTGAAATTACGGTTTTGTAGACTGGCTCAAGCAGCACAGGTTCAGCCGTTAAGAACGAACCGAAAACTGCTTTGCCTACACCACGCATAACCTCCACCGGACTAACTTGCTCACTGTTCTCGCTAAGCTGGACATCAAGCAAACTGACTTGTACGCCTCTCATTGGTTCCCCGCATAATGGACCAGCGTTGCAGGCGAACGTGAAACCTGAAATCACGAAATCCAAAACCTCGCGTAACTGCTCGTTCTTCTTTGTACAATCCACCAGCACGTTTTCATACTCGTCAACCGCCAGCACCATGACGTTTCTCGTCTTGGAATCTTCCTGTAGGTTGACGGTTTTTTCGGTTAAGGGTTCCACTTGCACCGTGAACTTGTTCTGTTGGTTAGGGCTCAATGCAGTGGCGGTTATTCCTTTGCGTGTAGCTTTTTCTCTGTAAACGACTCTGGGTGAAGAAGCAGAAATTTCCATGCTGTCGAGGTTATCCCGTAACTGTTTCACGGCGATTTCAAGGTGTAGTTCGCCCATGCCGCTTAGGAGGTGTTCCCCTGTTTCCCTGTTCACCGAGGCGGCGAGGTTTGGGTCTTCCTTTACAAGCTGGTCAACTGCTTCGAGGAGTTCAGGCAGGTCTGCAGGGTTCTTAGGTTCGACTGCCACCGTAACCACCGGCTCTGAAACATATCTTACCTGTTCAAACGGAGCCACGCCGTCCTTGCGTTCCGCGGCAACCACGGTTTCGCCAGCCTTCGCCTCGTCCAGTCCTGTTAAAGCAACCAAGTTGCCCGCTGACACTTGATTTACAGGCTCCCTGAAAGCACCCATAAAAACGGAAACTTGCTGAACCACGCTTTCCGTCTGGGCGTTAACAAGGTAAACTTTGTCTCCTGTTTTCACGGTGCCCGAAAACACTCTTCCTGTGACAACTAATCCCTCGTTTGGTGAAGCTTGAACATTTGTTACACACGCGACTGCTGGTCCGTTGTCGTCACAGTTCGCCATGGCTTGTCCCACTTCAGACGCCATGTTGCCCTTCCAGATTTTTCCCACACGGTACTTCTGAGCTTCACGAGGGGTCGGAACACGCTTGACAACCATGTCCAAGACGGCACTGCAAAGCGGAAGCAGCTTCTGCAACTCTTCGTACCCTGCGGTTTTGTACGCTTGTATGATGTCGGTGAACTTCATGTTTTTCTGGCGAGCCGTGGTTAAAGTGAAGCCCCACTTGTGCAGAGCTGAACCGAAAGCGACGCTGTCCCGTGAGGAGTCTACTTTCCACTTGTCCTTGAATGTGGGTTCTCCGTGGATTTCGATTAGGTCGTTGAAGCTGCTTATTATGCGGGTGAATTTTTTCTCGATTTGCTCCGCGTTTAACTGTAGCTCGGTGATTAGGCGGTCCACTTTGTTTATGAACAAGACGGGTCGCACGCGTTCTTCAAGCGCTTGCCGAACCACCAATTCCGTTTGAGCCATAACCTCTTCCACAGCATCAACAAGCACTACCGCGCCGTCGATGGTGCGCAGGGCTCGGGTAACCTTACCCGTGAAGTCCACATGCCCAGGCGTGTCCACCAAGTTAATTATGAACGAGCCGTCTGCTGTTCGGTAAAGCAGGGAAATGTTGGCGGTTTTCAAGGTGATGCCGCGCCTCTGCTCTTCCTCAAGGTAGTCGAGAACTCTCGCGGAACCTGCAACTTGCGGAGACAGCAACCCAGTGCCAGCTAGCAAAGAGTCAGTCAACGTGGTTTTCCCATGGTCAATATGCGCTAGGATTCCCAAGTTCCTGATAGACTCTTTTTCACCCATCAACCGTAGAATATCAGCAGTGTGTTTGAACCTTGGCATTCACTTAACCCGCTTGAAGACAGATTTTACTGAATAAACAGCGCCTATTAAATTTATAATCCGAAACAAGTGAGCGAAGCAACAGAATAAATGGAGTTAATGCAGAAACTTTGACTCAAGAAAATTTTACAAAAACGCTTTTTATCGAAAACAGAGCTTATCCTAGTTAGAGGGATACATGGTGAATAGCAGGTCGCTCTTAAGTGTGTTTTTTGCAGCTGTGCTTTTTGGCGGATTGGTTCTAAGTACTATGCCGTTCAGCACGGTTAAAGCTTCCACCGATGTTAATGGGCTAATCTCTTCCGACACCACATGGAATAAAGCAGGCAGTCCCTACAGTCTTACAGGGCCAGTTGGTGTAATTGAAGGAGTAACATTGGTAATTGAAGCGGGGACCATTGTGAACTTGAATGGCTACATCATTTATGTAAATGGCACGTTGTATGCGCGAGGCAGCGACACCGATAAGATATACTTTAACGGTGGCGTAGTAAGTTTCGAACTTCTTAGCACTGGATGGAATGAGGCAACTAATTCAGGTTCAATAATTGAAAACGCAGTATGTGATGATGAAGTAGGTGTAATGGGTTCTCAAAAAATAACTAAGAGTACTTTGAACGAAATATGGGTATACGACGGTGACTCAACGATTTCATATAATACTATTGGCAGACTAATTGTTAGACAAGGATCTCCTTCAATATCTCACAATGATATTTCTGGAGAATTCGAAGTTGAGGATGGCGAGCCATCAATAAACGGCAATACAATCCATAAAGGACTTGCCGTCAGCAACGCGCTTGTGATTTCTAATAATGAAATTTCTGGCGGAATCAGCGCCTACCTAAATGGTGGACAAATCACAATCTCCAACAATGAATTGACTCAATCAGGAGATAGTGCAGCGATATATATGACAGGTGGTCATGCAGAAATATATGGTAACAAAATCATGGGCGTCGGGCGTCAACCTGCGGGGATTTATATCTATGATTTTTCTGGTGGAGCGTATTATGAGTGGTACCCAACTTCTGCCGTAATCTCAGGTAACAACATTTATGGCTGCGCGAGAGGCATAGTCACAACAACAGACGACGTGCAAATCATAAAAAACGCGATTTTTGATAATGAAATTGGATTAAATTTGTGGGATGGTGCAATAGTTCAAGATAACACTATCACTCAAAATACTGTTGGCATCCAAAGAGACCCCAGTACTGCACTATTAACCATTACTAACAACAACATTGAAAATAACACGCAATATAATTTTCGTTTGAAAGCTCAAAGCGACGTTACCGTTGCTGATAACTGGTGGGGAACAACCGACACGGAAGCAATAAACCAGACAATTTTTGACTCCAAAAACGATTTCACCGTTGGCACAGTAACTTTCACCCCGTTTCTGACCGCGCCAAACTCAGAAGCACCAGAAACATCAACAGAAATGCCCACTTACACGCCTACGTCTTCCCCTACTGCTTCGCCGACTCCGACGCCAGCCACAACGCCAACCCCGCCGAACGATGAACCAACAGTACCGTCTACTCAGGAACCCGCGTTAACGCAAGAACAGATAACGGCAATCACAGGTGCAGCTATCGTAGTGGCAGTAATAGGCGTTGGCTTAGGGTTACTGATATACCTCGTCAAAAGAAAATAGCCATCTCCACGCGTGTTAAATTTATAATCCCGAAGAAACGGCGGAATCACCTGTGCAATGCTAGAAGAGGAAAAATTAGAACTGCATCAATACAATTTTCAGTATCTAGAATTCATAAATCTCTTTAATTGGGAATCAAAGTCTTCTTGTTGGTTGGGTGCTTTGAGAATACGCGGTTTAAGGATATTGCTTTTTCCCGTTGTTGCTCCTCTTATTCTCTTGGGTTGGGTTCTTTATGTTGTAGGAGACAGGCAGGCGTACAGTCAATTAGCAACCAAAAAGAAAGCAAAAGAGCTTGACCCAGATGAAAAGTCAACTGCGAATGAAGCCAAAGTTGAAATGGGTTTAATCGACGAAATATCGGAAGAACAATTAACAGACTAATCCGCTTAGCCTATTCTTCGACTTAGACTTTCTACTTTGCCTAAAAAAGAAAATTACAAAACTCAACTGTTATTCCATATACTATTATATCCGACACAAGTTACTCTGTTGAAACTGGAAAAGAAGGCCAAGAAGATTGAATGCGCCAGTGAAAGTGCTCACGGAAAACCTCAATGTGGAGCCTTACGCTTCAGTTCTTTGCTATCCCAGAGCAAGCAAAGCTGAAATGGAAAGTCGCCTTGAAGAACTTCGTGAACACAGGGTTACGGCAGTGGAGTTCGCTGGGGAAGCAAGCGCTTTTAACATGCCTGTGCTGGGTAAAGGGTTCGTTGGCATAGTCGTAATTGCCCATTTGGGAGGCGAAAGGGTGGCGTTGAAGATTCGCAGGGTAGACGCCGACCGCGCGGGACTTGAGCATGAGGCGCAGATGCTTGCTAAAGCCAACAGCGTGCAAGTTGGACCGCAGCTGATTGGTGTGAGCAAGAATTTTCTTTTAATGCAGCTCGCTGACGGCTTTTTACTGCCGAGCTGGCTTGACTCGCACAAGGATGAGGAGCAGATGCGAGGTGTTTTGGGTGACGTGTTGGAGCAGTGTTGGCGGCTGGACAGCATCGCTTTGGACCATGGGGAACTCAGCAAAGCGCCCAAGCACATAATCATCAGTAAACAGCAAATTCCTTTCATTGTTGATTTTGAAACCGCTAGCGTCGACCGGAAACCTGCGAATGTTACTTCTGTGTGCCAGTTTCTCTTCGCAAGCCATGGTGCAGTGGCGAAAGCAGTGGCTGAAGTGCTAGGTGAAATAGATCGTGCAGAAGTTATTGACGCGTTGAGGCGTTACAAAAATGAGAGGAAACGTGAGAATTTTGATGGTGTGTTGCAGGCGTGTCTGCGTTAGCTTACGTAGTTTATCGGTGAGTTAGCGACGCTCTGTTCTGGTTTTTCGATGTTCAGTTCTCTGGTGAGCTGGTAGAGATTTAGCCAAGTTTCTATTTTGCTCTGCCGCTCAATCTTTTTCTCTTCATACAATAATGGGATTGTGTTAACAAATAACCAACTGTAGATTTTTTCTTTTTCCGCCAAATCCTTCTCCCGAAGGTAGACTCATGGTGTTTTCCTTATTATCTCATATGGAAGAAAATACTAGATGAAGCTTCTAGACCTCTACAGGAGATTGTCTACTATCTCACGCCAACACTTCAGGGAGTCTGCCCTGTTCAAGCGCTTCTTTCAGCTCCAGTGCTATGCGCCTTCCCATGTACATGTCAGCGCCATACCGTAAGTAAGCGTAAGGAGACGTTCCAATGCCAATGTTGGTTCCAGCTACGATGCGCGCTGAAATCTCAAACGTGAAAATCTTCAAGTCATCCGTTATCACAGTCTCCAAACAGAACGGACCAATGATTCCAGGCGGCGCAAGCTCCACGGCTTTCTTGTGGACGTTTTCGCCCATCCGAATAAGCTCAGGAAGCAGCGACTCACGAAGCACTATTGGGAAATTGCCCACTATAGTGTACGTGGGGGTCACGTCTATCTCAAGCTGTTCGCTCGCAGGAATCTTGCCAATGGCGTCCACGGCGGACTCGTAGCGCCGATCCACAGCCAAAAACTCCACGTCATCCTTGATTATACTACTGAAGTAGCTCGGGTAAACATTCACGCCCAACGCATACTCCTGCAAGTGAACCCTACCCACATCTTCCTCTCGCAGCAACCCGCGGTCCACCATCTCCTTAGCCTTCCTGCGGAAAGACGACGGCGAGTTAGCAAGGAAGTAGCCTCTGCCGCCTTTAGCGCCGGGCAATTTGGCAATTACTAAGCGGTCGATTTCATCTGGTTTTTTGAATGTTGCAGGCAAAAGGAGCCCCGCTTTGCGCAGCCAGTCCGCCTGTTCTTCGCGGTTGGCTTCCCAGTGGAGCAGCTGGCGGTTTCCGAACATGGGCACGCGGAGGCTGCTGGTTAACTGTTCGGTGCTGAGGTAAGCTGTGAATGACCCGTGGGGAATCAAAATGACGTTTAAGCTTCGCAGTTTCTTCTGAAGCGCTGGAGTCAGCAGTTCAGTGAAGTTTTTTACGATTATTATCTCGTCTGCTAAAGGGAACTTCTTGTAGAGCATAGCGTTTTTTTCAGTAGCTATGCACACAGTGCGGAAGCCTTCTTCCTTTGCGCCCTTGAAAATGTTCAAGGCGGAATGTGAGCCTAACGTGCCTATGGCGAGCTTGTCTAAATCGTATTCTTCCAGCATCTGGGCTGAGTCTTTGCTTGTTATCACGTTACCACTTCCACGAGCCGACCCTCTTTCACGGCGCATTTTATCTCCATGGCTACGCGTCTTCCCGGACCCACTTCCATGCCGTACTTGTATTTCATGTAAGGCGAGGTTGCCTCAACACACGGGCAGCCTGGAACACGGGGGCTCACGTCGAAAACGTAGAACTTTAAGTCTTTACTCACTGCGCCTTGAAGAGCAAAAAGACCTATCATTCCAGGCGGATACTCCGTTTTGCAGGTTTCCACGAATTGTTCTGCAGCTGTGAAGATTTTTTCTATCTGGCTTTCCCGCATGGTTGCGCCCATGTGGCCGATCTCGATGTTCTGCGTGGGAATCCTCAGTTCAAGCTGTTCGGGGGCTGGAAGGTCTAGCACACCGTCAAGGTCGGTTTGTATGCGGCGGTCAAAGCCCAGAAGGTCTATTTTGTTGGTTAGGGGTGACCAGAAGAGGTTAGCGTTGAATTTTGCTCCGATGACGTATTCTTCTATGATGGAGTCTGCCAGTGCTTCTTCAGTGATTATGCCTTGTCTTATGCGTTCTTTGGCTGTTTTCTCGTATTCTTCTGGGGATGAAGCGTAGAAGAAGGCGCGTTCTATGGCGCGTGTTTTCTCTGGAACCTTGGCGATTACCAGCCGGTCGATTTCGCTGGGTGACTTGAAAATTTTTGGGGTGTATATACCTGCTTTCTGGAGCAGGTACTGCTGGTTTCTGGGTGTGTTGCGCTCTTCGGTTCTGAGCATGTACCTGTTTCCGATGAGCGGCACGGCGAATTTTTCTTCAATGTTCTCGTAGCCCGCGTATACTGAGAATGAACGGTTAGGCACGAAAACAGTGTTTAGGTCGGTTAGTTTTTTCACGTTTGCTGGGCTGGTCATGTCCGCGAACTTGTCCAAGAGCAAAGTGTGGTCGAAAATGTTGTTGTAGTACTTGGTGTATGTTTTGTCTCTGCCCTTCTGGCAGACAACCACGGTTTCAAATCCTTCCTGTTTGGCGCCTGAAGCGATCTCCAACGCCGAGTGTGAACCTAAAACGCCGACCCGGATGTTTTTGGGGTCGTACCCGCTTATTACTTCCTTTATTTTTGTTTCCATCATTTCCCTTCACCCATTTCCTTGTACTCCTTGATTACTTTCGCAAGTCTCGGTGCGTCAAATAATTTTCGGTCAGTTAACTCGTTGGCGGCTGCCATGTACATGTCGCTGATGATGTTTTTCAGTTTTGCATCAAGTTTTGGAGGCTGTGACTTGCAAAGTGCTTTCCAGTCTTTGACGCCTTGGGTTTCAGCGGTTTTCTTGGCTTCTTCCACGTCGTCGTACCAGCTTGTTTTCTTGTAGTATTGACGGGCGACTTCTTTGCTTACGTGCACGCCGCCGTAGGTGAATCTGCACTCGTCCAGTGTTCCGACAACGTCTACGACCATGAGGTGGCGTTCAGTGTTGAAAGCTAACTCGATTTTTCCGTCTTCGTTTACTAGTGCAGCGTGGGCGGCAATGCGGCTTATTGCGTTGTTCACTTTTGAGAGAACAGTTTTTACCTCGTTGACTTCTTGTGTGGTTAATCCTGCGATTTTTTCGGCTTCGTTCCATGTGACGTAGCGGTCCCTTTCCTCGAGTTTGGTGCTGACGTCAAATATGGGTTTTGTGAAGCGTTCTCCTGGGCGCGGGTGATGGTCTAGCCCTAAATCTTGAAGGGTTACTTTTCCCTGCTTAAGCCGTTTGAAAACTGAGGAGCCTTCAGGCAACCCGTTGCGGTATATTACTTCGAGAGGTATCAGGCAGTTTATCAGGTTTGGTGTGTAATGGCTGTAGTCGTACACGACTTTTCCGTTAACATCACGTGTTTCTGGTTTGTAGACGTTGACTAAGTTAACTTCCATGGTGCTTGCGGGGGCTTTCAAGTCTTCGAAAGTGACGACTTCCCCGTTTTCGTTAACTACGCCTCGGTAATGTGTTTTTACGCCCTTGCTTTCTAGCCACTCGAAACAGTAGGCGCCCATTAGACAGAGGGCTTCACCTTTCCCGTCTATGTGGTCGGGCATTTCGCCCCAGTCAAAAACCGAGTATCGGTCTGAAAAGTGGAATCTGCCTACGCCCATCGTGTTTGCTGTGGGTTTTTCTATTATTTTTAGGTCTTTCACGCTGCCCATCGTTTACACTTCACTTCCTAAAATAAGAAACATCTGCTTATATCGCTTTTCAGCCAAGACGACGGTCGGTTTAGCATTTGTTATTGTTGTTTCTTCACGTTGTCGTTGGCTTTTTCTAGGGTTTTCTTTTTTGCTGACTGGTGGTCTTTTACGCGTTTTTCCAGTGCTTTGTCTTCTAACGCGAGGATTTTTGCTGCGGCGATAGCTGCGCCTTCGGGTTCAATTGTAACTGTGGAGCCTATGCCGCTTGGCACTCGAAGGGAAGAGTAAATGTCTGCGCCACCGTATTTTTCTGAGTAAGGAGGACATGCAATAACGGGCTTCGACGTGTTCGCATCAACAAATGCGCTTAACGCGTTAGACCTGCCCGCAACTGTTACGTACGCGACTTTTTCTTTTTCGAACTCTTTCAGGATTGCAAGCACTTGGTCGGGAGTTTTATGCGCGGAAGCAACACGGAAAACATATTCTACCCCTAAAAGCTTCAGGTATTTTGCTATTCCACGGCAGAACTCCAAATCTCTCTCTGAACCCATTAACACTATGACCTTTCCGTTCACTCTTTCACACCGCAATCTGCATACTCTTAACTTACTAATTAATTTTTAAGTTAAGTCACACGGAGAAAATTGGGTGCGGACACTAAGCTTGCCGCTGAAATTTTTTGCCTTGGTTTTAACTCTAGAAAAAAGGAAGGGGTTTAGGAAGTTACGTTTGTCATGGGCTTTGTACTGATTCGTTTTCTGAGCAAGAACGCTGAGATTGCTGTGGCGACTAAGATGGCGGTGAACATTAAGCCTGGGAGTTCGGGTATGGCGTTTGAGTTGATGAGTATTGTTTTGTCTGTTAGGGCTCCTTCTGAGTGGGTTACGCTGCCGCCGCTGGCGCCGTAGCTGTTGGAATTCCACGTTATGATCAGGGCGTAGGTGTTGTCTTCTGTCCATGCGGTGTCTTTTCCATCTGAGTCTCCGCTGTTAAGCGGTTTTTTTAACTCGACGGTTACGACGTTTGAGTTGTCCACCAACATTTCTCCTGTTCCATCCTGTGAGGCGTCTACGGAAATTGTTGTGTAGCCATTGAAGGATATGTCTTGGTAGCCGTTTGCGGCGTAGTCGTCGTGTCCAAAGAGGGCTCCGTCAGTGTCTGCGGCCATGCAGGTGGTTCCGCCGAAGAGGAAGGCAACCCATGGGTTATCGGAGTCGGCTGTGAACCTGACTGCCATGTACAGGTAGGTTCCATCGTGTTTGGTCCAGACTTCAGCTGTTCCCTGCGGGTCAATTTCAACATCTGTATAGTTGCCTGCGTCATCCCATTCAACTCCGATGTCGCCGTCAATGTCGTCATCGCTTATTGTGTCGCCTAGAAACGCGTCGAAGTCGTGTTGAGCGGACACAACGGTTATCGTTGCGCATGCAGTTACCAGAAATCCCAGTAGCAATAGCAATAACAAGTTAAGTTTTTTCATGCTTCGGTACTCTCTCCGAAACGTGTCGGCTTTTGAGTGGTTAACTATTTGCTTTTTCAGGTTATTAACATTTCATTGCAGGACAATTTTTTGCGCTTGCGCCGCCGCAGAGATAGCCGAACATTTTTGGTACAGGTAGAACGTTTTCTTCAATGATTATGGCGGATGATATTTCTTCTATGCCAACTATGCAACGTAAGTTTTCAACGAAGTTGGACTGTTCTCTGAGGCTTTCAAATCGGGCTTTTATTATCAAGTCGAAGTCTGCTGCTTGAACCTCAATTATCTCCTCGATTTCTTTTAGGTGACTTAGCGATTCCACAATGTCTTTCTTTGGGATGTGTCCTTTTCCCGGAACAACCTCGGCTAGGTTCACCATTATTAATGCGCTTATGGGCCATGGTGTTTTTTCGAAGTTGATTAACGCTTTGTAGCCTTCGATTACGCCTTCGTGTTCGAGCTTCTTGATGCGTCTGTGTACAGTAGACATTGGTATCTTGAGCATTTTTGAGAGGGTTCTGCTGGGTAATCCTGCTTTTCGGCTTAAAATCCTGAGGATGGCTTCGTCTTTTTTATCCATCTCGTTCCCAATAGTGAGAAATATTCTCAGTTTAATAAGCTTTTATGCGAATTTTTCCCAGAAAAACGAGACAAAGTTTATTTATTCTTGCGAGTATTTCTTACAGGAAACGCTCTGATCATGTGAAAAAACGGAGCCAAGAAGAAACAAGTGGAAGCAACATCTAGAAACAAGCAGTTTGGTATTAGCTACTACACCGATGCTAGCAGCATACGTGGGCAACCGTTCACTTTTACCATTTTTAGCAAATCAGCTCTCTGCGGTGAAGTGGATACTGTGAAGGGCGTTTCTGTTCAGCCTGATCGGCTTCTTAGCGGGTTCAATCTGAGCTTTATGGATTTCGTAAGGTTTATAGCTGAACAAGATACCTTGAATGAAAAAGTAGAGAGTGGAGGTGAATTGTTATATGAATGAATATAGACCCAAACCGAGTTTAAGTAGGGGTCAGTTTCTGATAATGGTAGTAATTGTCATCGTTGCTGTGATAATCGGCTTAGTGGTTTTCACAATGCTTTACAATGTAGGCGTTGGAGAAGCTGGAATGATAGTTGACCCTCTAACAGGATCAATCAGTGACCCAGTAATAGGTCCAACGTTTGGATTGAAAGCGCCTTGGACTTCGCTAACCACCGTCTCGTACGCAAGGGAAACTCTTGGAATGTGGGGTGACGGAACTGATAAATTCGCGGATTATCCTGCAATCAGCTGTTTTTCGAACGATCAGTTGGAAATGGAAGTGGACATAATGATTCGTTGGTCTGTTGACACGAACAAGCTGAAAGACCTATACCAAAGCTATCCTTCGCTGAACTGGGAAGACAAAGCTGTAGCATCACTAGTTAGGGAACACATACGTTACATCACGAAGCAGTATACGGCGGTACAAACAATCGAACTCCGAGACCAAATTGGCTTGGAGATAGAACAAGAACTAACGAGCGCAATTAATGGAGCAGAATCGCTTAAAGGAGCCATAATAAACATTGAAGTCGACCTCAGAAACGTAGGACTTCCCGACAAGTACACAAGCGCCATAGAAGACAAATTGGCCGCGCAACAGTTGAAGATACAAGCTGACTTCGAAGCTGAAAGAAAAATCATCCTAGCAAACGCCGACGCAGAAGCCCTGTTAATCGGCGCTAACGCAACCGCACAACAGAAGATAATAGACGGAGAAGGAATCAGAGAAGCCATAGACGTCCTAGTAGCAGAACACAGCATAGCAGATGAAGACTACATGGAATTCCTAGACTTATACGTATACCTAAAAACATTGGAAACCTTAGCTGAAAACGAAAACGTAAACTTCATAGTCGGCATAGAAGACGGAAATATACTGATACAACCAACAACCCCCTAATTT
>CAZINA010000021.1:18935-20443 GCA_964540545.1 uncultured Candidatus Bathyarchaeia archaeon | reverse complement strand
TGAGTACACTGCAGTTAACGTTAGCCTTGTACATGACATGAGTTAACTTAAGTGGGCCTCGATGAGCCAACACCTTCAAGATATCAACATACATTTCAAGTTTGGAACGTCTCATGTATATACCTCTTTTTTTGCCATATTCACCTTTTTAATATAAAGCATTTATGTATCAGTAGTAAGTATTTTTTTTCATCACGGGGGGTCAACAAGAGCCTTTTGCGCTTACAACGTTTAACACTTTTAATCTATTTTCGAATGCAGTAACCATGTCATCTAGCAAGATTTCTTGCAATTCTGTCGAGAGTCCTTTGATATTTTCCCCGAAAATCGTCGCCATTTTCGATTCTAATTCTATTCTATCTTTATCAGTGATATGTTGCTTCAAGTACTTTCCTCCATTTTGATAGTCAGAAATAGGTCTAAGGTATTTAACTAACTTATGAAAAACGGATTCAGATGCAGAATACACATTTCGAGAATGTATGCTGACTGCTTAATTAGACAGGCTTATATGCTTATTTTTTCTCTATTACCAAGCCTGAGTTGAGGAAGCGTAAGTATGGTCTGTAAAATTGAAGTTTACGAGAAGCCAGAACTTAATGACCCTGTTTTGATTGAAGGGCTACCTGGTATTGGTTTTGTAGCGAATATTGCTGCTTTGCATTTGATAAACGAGATGAAAGCGAAACGTTTTGCGGAGATAGTTTCAGCTTCTTTTCAGGATTTTGCGGTGACAACTGAAGATGGCGGTGCTAGTTCACCGGTAAACGAGCTTTATTATTACAAGAGGGAGGATGGAGGCCGCGACTTGATAATCTGGTATGGTAACACTCAGGCTTTGACGACTTCTGGGCAGTACGAGCTTGTTGGCAAAGTATTGGACTTGGTTCAGGAGTTAGGTTGCCGTTTTGTCATTTCTATCGGGGGCTTCAAGAAGGACGAGGTTCAAAATGTTCCCGGAGTTTACACTGCTGCGACGGACCTAAAAACCATGAAGGAAACGTTGAATTTAGGCACAAAAGTAATGGTGGGCCACATATTCGGAATTGCCGGTATTCTCATCGGGTTGGGAAAACTAAGGGATCTGAAAGGTTTCTCTGTTTTAGTGGACACGCTTGGCATGTATCCAGATGCGAACGCTACCCGTCACGCTTTAACCACCTTGGGAAAATACTTGAACTTAGATATTGACTTGTCAATGGTTAATGCAACAGCGGATCAGACAAAGAAAGCTCTCGAATCTTTTGGTTTAATCAAGGATATTTCTGAACAAAAGAAGAAAGAACAACAGCAGATGCGCTGGTTTATCTAGCTTTTTCCATATTTTTTGTTAATAAAAACAATTACTATGAATGCTAACAGAACCGCTGCAACAATAACCACTACGCTAATTATGTCTGCAATTTCGAATGGATCAGGAGATTCTTGAGGTGTCTCAGTAGGCGCAATCGTTGGAGACGGCGTTACAGTAGAGTCGGGTGTTGGCGTAACATCAGGGGTCGGTGTAG
>CAZINA010000021.1:0-18835 GCA_964540545.1 uncultured Candidatus Bathyarchaeia archaeon | reverse complement strand
TGTTGGCGTAACATCAGGGGTCGGTGTAGGGGTTGGGGTAGTAGGTGCTGGCGGAATGGTGATGCTGGTCGGGATGGTTGGTGCATTGGAGTTTGATTCAGTTAGGTATGGGATGAAGTTTAATGTGCCCAAGTTAGTGGCATTTTTCTGGTCCCAAATTGTTTGGTTAATCTCTGAGGCGTCGGTTGTTCCCCACCAATTATTGACTGCTTCGATATCGTATGACTCGGTTAAATGAACATTTTGAGCATTATCATAAATGTTGTTTTGAGTAATGTTTGCCAATGAATTGGGACCCCAGACCCCTGCTACCAAGTTATTAGCAATTGTGTTGTCACGGATGATTCCAGTTACACTTATTCCAACATCATTGTTGGCGAGGACATTGTTTTGAATGATTGTAGCAGCGTTTTCGCTACGTATTCCATCGTTTTCATTTTCCATAATGTTGTTATATTGAATTGTTGAAGAACCCACTGCATAAATGCCTGTCCAGCAACCTGTAATATTGTTGTTAGAAATGAACGCGGCACCTTCAGTGTAGATTCCATAGTGTTGCTCGTTACCTGCAATCACGTTATACGAAATAACTGGAGACGAGCCCGAATTGATGTTAATGCAATCACTGGAATCAGAAGTGATAACGTTGTTTGATATTTCAGGAGAACCACCGCTAACAGTGATAGGTGTGTCATAACTACTGGTGAAATAGTTATTGCTTATTTTCGGAGAACTGTCCTCAACGACGCAAGAGAGCAAGGAAAAATATGTGTATTCAACAATGCATCCGGAAGTTCCGCTCCAATCAGTTGAAGTTGAAGTAAAGACAATTGAGGAATAGCCGTTGCCTGAGAAAAATATGTAGTTGTCGCTGGTGCCTTGCGCGTTTAAGGCGCCGTTGACATGTAGATTATAGGAGCCGAAATTTACAGTAACCCCTGGCTCAACAGTTAAAGTTACTCCGTAATTAACAGTCACGTCATCTGTAAGCGTGTAAGGACTGTCATCGCTTGTCCAAGTGGTGTTTACATTGATTGTTCCGTTGACATAGGTTTCTGCTTGGGCAGCTTCAAAAAACAGTAGCCCTCCAACTATGACAGTTATAACCAGAATTGCATATGTAAACTTCCGCAAAGTTACCACCATATTAATGGTGATTGCTTCTAAAATTTAAGGTTATCCAAAATATGCGGATATCAATATTAAATCGATTGTTTTAAAGGAATTTTCAAGAATAAGGCGCTAAATGAACCGCAAAGGTGACTCGGTTTTTACCAGTATATGCTTCCGTTTTTCTTGTGGTTTGCATAGTTTTAAACGGCTGATCGTTCTTCAACGGTGAATACACTGTCGCGGTATAGAATACAAACCTAAATGTTATAGGCAAGAAAAACAATTCATTGAGGTGATACGTTTAGGTAGTACTCAGATTTACAGGTGAGGAAATGGGCACCCCAACAAGCGGTAATGAAGAGAGCTGTCAACAGTATTCCACCAGCAAAACAAGGATAATTGTCATTGGTATAGTTTCAGCCATTATTGGGTCTCTAATTGCTAGTGCATACGCGAAGGAAACAATAACAAATTATACAGGTTTCATCTTGTTACTTAGTGGAATAACCACTTGTGTTATAGGTATAGTTGTAACCGTTACAGCGTACTTGAAAACTCGCTTAAGCCGCCAAACGCCTGCAGACATCTACTGTAAAATGATAAAGCGGCTGGTTTTTAGTATTTGGTCATTAGGTATTGGTGTAGTTCTAGCTGTTATAGGATACATAGTGGGCAATGCCTATGCAGAATACACCATAATAAACAGCGCAGGTTATGGACTGCTATTAGCAGGAGCATGCGCTCTTTTGGTCGGAGTCGGGGGCACAACA
The DNA here is from genome assembly GCA_964540545.1 of uncultured Candidatus Bathyarchaeia archaeon. Taxonomy (GTDB): domain Archaea; phylum Thermoproteota; class Bathyarchaeia; order Bathyarchaeales; family Bathycorpusculaceae; genus SG8-32-3. Next base: position 16,952 of record CAZINA010000021.1, on the reverse strand, counting down.
ATAGCTCTAAGACGAAGACCAAAGCCTTCAGGCATAAAGGTTGCTAAACAGAAGGGCCGGTTTTCTAACATAATATTGATTGGGCTTGGAGTAGCTCTTGTCATAGGTGGTTACATATTAGCTGATTCTTATGCAAAGGAATCAATAGAGAACTACTCAGGCTTTGCAACGCTACTAACTGGTATAGCCGTCTTAACTGTAGGTATAGCAAAAAGGGTTGTAGCAACCCTAAAAAAACGAGTGTACCCAAATGGAAAACTAGGTGGAGGCAAACCTAGGCTTATACTTGGTAGCATATGGGCAATGGCAATTGGATCAATGTTACTCATTAACGGTTCTTTAATAGCTAGCTCTTACGCAAAGAATACGATAATGAATGGTGCAGGCTTCGGAATGTTATTGGCAGGCACAAGCGTTTTTGTTTACGGCATGTTTGAGACCGCTCGAATTTCGGCAACGGGCTACTTCAGCAAACGAGGTAATGCTCATGTGGACATGAAACGTTCAAAGCCAAAAGAAAAATTCTCTGTACGCTTCAAGAACTCTTGGAGAAACCTGGTAAAAACAAGCGCCATTATCAACCTTATAGGAGTAATGGTTGGAATAGGCTTGCTTTTCTTCAGTCTCTGGCAACTCGACCTCATCGTAAGTGGACCTGTTTGGTGGGAAGCATCTCCAACTGGTGTTGGTTGGAGTTGGAATGGACCTGGCGCTTACGCGCGAGAATCATTCCAATGTACTGAATTATGGATAACGACTGTCGGGCAAGCGTACGATACTCTGTTTATGTTGATATTCATCTCGTTCATAGTTGTTTTTGCGAGCGGATTCTTTTGGCCAAGAGGACGAGCAAAAAATAACCCTCAAAGTTAGTCTTTTGTGTTGGTTAAGGATATTGCTGAAGAAAAGAAGAAAGAGGAGCAGCAGATGTGCTGGTTTATCTATGTTTTGCCTTCGCTGACAAATTGGTCGTAAACTCTTTGCACGCGCTCGGCAGCTGGGCCTGAACCTTCCATAACACCTTGTTCAGTTAGTTTTACTTTATCCATGACCCAGATGAAACCTTTATCCTCGTAAAGCTTGACCATGGTTGGAAACACTTTTTCGAGGCGTGACGCTAAAGCTTTCAGGTCGAACGGTTTCTCCGTGCTTGATATTTGGGCAACGACGTTCCCAGTTAGAAAAACTCGGTGTGATGTTTGCCCAGTTTCATCCTTTGCTTCAGCTATGCAAAGATTTAAACTGTCAGGGTTTATGCCAACAAGCGTGCCAGTAAATGTCTTTCCAGTGGTGGTTGCAACAATAACAGTTTTATCAACCAGCGCCGCAACTTCAGTGAAGAACTTTCTCTGCGCTATAGACAACTTTTAACCTCCATTAACTTAATCGAATTACACTACAACTATATATCTTTGAGTTTCCGCAAAACACAAAACGGGTCTTTCACGTCTTAATAGTCCATTTTTCATCCAAAACTGATAAGCTCGGAAAGACTATAACCCCCCTTATATAAAGGAACTATAATCGTTGAGCAGATTTTTTTACAGGTTATTAATGTAAAAAAGCGGTGCGGCTAGATCCCCTCCCCCGTTTTCTGCATGCTATTGGTGTGGAAAACCGTCAATACGGAGCCTACCCCTATCGTTTTTGCCTCGGGTAGACCCCTCTATAGTTTCTGCAATGAATTTCTATTAGGATCCTAATAGGCGTCAAATAGGCTGGGTTTGGTTGTGGCTTCTTGGTGGGTTTGTTGGTGGTTGTGTTGTTTTTGCCGATAGGTTTAAATGAATATTTATTCATATGAATTATAGTTCATTTGAGTGGTGGATAAACATCGAGTGTGAAATGGATGAAGAAAGGATTAACTGACATCTGCTACAGGTTCTTCACGAACCTCTCAAACCCCACGCGGTTAGCCACGCTGGAAAAGTTGATGGAGAAGCCTATGAGTGTGAACGAGTTGGCTGAAGCATTAGGACAAGAGCAAAGCATGATATCGCACAACCTTAAGCCCTTGCTTAACTGTAATTTTATTTTCATTAAAAAACAAGGCAAAAAGCGAGTTTACTCTGCGAATCAAGAAACCATTGGCACATTATTTAAGGCGGTTGAAACACATGCTGAAAAATATTGTCCCACGGGGGGAAAGTGCCGCAAGGAGGCGAACTGAACAATGGTAATCAGGAAAATTGTGCATATAGATGAAGCGTTGTGCAATGGCTGTGGGCAGTGTATTCCGAAGTGTGTTGAGGGCGCGTTGCAAATTGTTGACGGGAAAGCGAAGATTGTGAGTGAAACCTATTGTGATGGTCTTGGAGCCTGCATAGGTCAATGCCCGCAGGGCGCAATAACTGTGATTGAGCGAGAAGCCGCGGAATTCGACGAGAAAGCCGTGGAAAAACATTTGGCAGGAGACAAAGCAGAAGCAGGTCAAACTCCGGTTAAGCCGCAGTGGCCAGTAAAAATCAATCTTGTACCCAGACAAGCACCATTCTATGACAAGGCTAACCTTCTGGTCGTTGCGGACTGTGCACCTGTGGCGTATTCTGGTCTCCAGAAGAATCTGTTGCCCGGGAAACGAGTCATGATAGGTTGCCCCAAATTTGATGATGCACGAGGCTACGCCGCTAAGCTATCGGAAATTTTGAAGCTGAATGATGTTGCCAGCGTAACCGTGGTCCACATGGAAGTGCCATGCTGTTCAGGCTTAAAATGGGCAGTAGACAAAGCCCTTCAAGAATCAGGAAAACAGATTCCAGTGAAACGGTACATCCTGACCATCGGAGGTGAACTGAATGAGCAATAGAGAAAACAAAGTCAAAAACCCCGAAACATGCCCGGGACTGCGAGAATTCCTGAGACCCACCCCCGCTTACGTCAAATGCCACGTATGCGGCGCTGACGTGGAAATCTGGAGCGACGAAGACGTAGCCGAATGCACAGAATGCAACGCAGAATGGAGAAGACCCGACAAAAACAGTTCATGCCTAGAATACTGCGAATACGCAGACAAATGCCGAGCCATCATAAACTCAAGAAAACCCTAAAAACAGCGTCATGGGATAGATCCCCTCCTCGTTTTCTGCATGCTATTTCTATTAGGGTCCTAATAGGCTCTAAATAGGCTTGTCAAGATTTTTTGAGTCAAGAAATATTTACGAGAACGCTTTTACCCGTGTAACTGGCATTTTATTGTAGGGGGTAGATATGAGTAAACTTGCAACCTTGCTACTCATAACGGTCTTGGTGGTCTCTAGTTTTGTTATGGCTGGTTATGCTTTTGCTCAGTCAGCACCTGAACCGTCTGTTCCAGAGTTCACTGTGACTGGACAAAGCATCTCAGGATCGGGTGACACCGAAGTTATAAGAATAGCTGTCACGATTACGAATCAACCCTTTACTCCTTATACCGAACCGGATAGTAGCAGTGTTGATTTATTCTATAATGTTAGCTGGAAAGGGCATGATGCAAATACTTGGATTTACTACCACCATAATATTTACCAAGTAGACTATTTTAAGGCTACAAGTTCAAATGAAACTTTTATATTATTAGATTTAAGCGGTTCCGAGTTAGGTGGGATGTATGGAGGCGGCCAAGCGGATATTCGGGTTCAGGCGCTCATAGGAGGCTATATCTATTCTAGTCAACCATTTTATCCTATGGATGTTTATGACGTGGAATTTACTGGTCAAACAAGCGATTGGAGCAAAACACAAACAATAACTATTCCAGAAGGCCAGACGTCGACGCCTTCACCTACAACAGCTCCGACGCCATCTCCTTCGCATGCAGCAACGCCAATACCAACAATAACACCCTACCAAGAACCTCAACAAACAGAACAGTTAACAATAATCATGGGTGTTGCTATCACAGTTGCAGTAATAGGCGCTGGATTAGGCTTGCTGCTCTACCTCATCAAAAGAAAATAAGCTGGGCGCGTTTACAAGAGATGCCTTGCTATGCCGACTAGTCGTGGTTTTCTCATCAGGACTTTGGCTAGGACGGAAAGTTTTGCGCCGCGAGCGAACTCTATGATGTCTTCTGGTTTAAGGGCGTCAACAAGGTCGTTCAGGTCATTGTCAGATAGCTTCTCCAGCGTCTCTCTAAGTTTTTCGACTTTTTTCAGGTGGTTGCCTCTTTCTTTCCACCATGTTTCATTGAAGGTAGACAGCGCCTTTTTTGAAACGTCATTTTTCTTTAGGCATTCGGTTATAGTGTCGGCTGCCATCTGTCCGGAGAGGAATGCTTCTTTGATGCCTCCGCCGTGGATAGGGTTAACGTGGTTTGCTGCTTCTCCGCAGAGCACGAAGCCGTTTGCGACCATGTCTTCTACGAGTCCGCCAACAGGGACGCAGCCGGCGTTTACTTCCAGGATTGAGCCTTTGCCTATTTCCGGATGCAGTTTCAGGAACTCTTTCATGTAGGCTCCTGGCTTCTTTTCCTGTGGTATGATGCCGAGTCCCACGTTTGCCTTGTGCTCGCCTTTCGGGAACACCCAAACGTAGCCTCTAGGCGCCAGCACGCTTGACAGGTAAATGTGAATGAGGTCGTGGACGACGTCAATGTTTGTCATTTCATACTGTATGCACGAGTCAATCAGGGTCAATTTCGAGAATACGCCCAACGCTTTGTTTCGCAAAGGTGACTCCGCGCCCGTAGCACACACAACAACTCGTGCTTTTTCTTCAAACTCGTTACCTAAGAACTCGCCTTTGACGCCAGTGAAGTAGCCTCTTGCGTCCTTGGTTATGTCGGAAATGAACGTGTTAGCCTGCACTGATGCTCCAGCTTTAACTGCTTTTTCGGCGAGCCACTTGTCGAACACTTTCCGCTCAAGAACAAAGCCCCCAGAAGATAATATCACGTCTAAGTACCTGCCATCAGGCGCATACAATCTTGCGCCCTTGATTTTCTGGGCAATGCACCTGTCAGGGATTTTTCCCACGACTTCTTGAGATGCTTCACTTATGCCTTCTCCGCAACGCTTTGGAGCCCCAATCTCAGCTCGTTTATCATACACTTTAACTGAGAACCCGTTTTCTGCTAGTTTTTTTGCGCAGGCGGTTCCTGCTGGTCCAGCGCCGATTATTATGACGTCGTTCATTGGTTTGTCACCTTTATAGCCTCTACTGGGCAAGCTTTTTCGCATATGCTGCATAGCGTGCATAGTTTCTCGTCGTGAATGATGTTGTCTCTTAATTCTAAAGCTGCGGTTGGGCAAACGGAGACGCAGCCGCCGCATCGGAGGCACTTGTTATTGTTTATGCTCCAAGCCATGAAACCATCAACCTGCCAACATGATATATTTTGTATACCTAGTTGTATAAGTAAACCCTTATAAATTATGAAGTGAGCCATACCACACCGAGTGTAAACGAAATGAGCACCCAATTCACCTTAAGCGGCGAACTCCGCAAACTCGTAGAAGCCCGTTTAGAACAAACCCTCAAAGGCATAGAAGACACCCTCCACAAAATACTCGAAACCCAAGAGGTTCAGCCTAAAGAACTACAGGAAAACCTGAAAAGCCTCGAGGAAAGCTTCAACCTCCTATTCCAGAAATGGAGTTTAGAAATCCTGTACACACTATTCTTGAAGACCCCCGTTGGCTTCGGAGAACTGAAAAGGATTCTAGGCGTAAACTCCCGCACGCTATCAGACAAGCTAAAGATGCTCAACAAACACGGCTACATCGAAAGAAACGTAGACGAAGGACCACCCCTAAGAGTGGAATACTCGCTGACCATGAAAGGAAAAAACACCGTACTCCTAGCATTACCATTGCTGTACTATTCAAGCTCAGCATAAAGCTGAACCGCAGCAGACTCTCCGAGACGTTACTTTCTCAACTTCAAATAGTATTGCCTTTTCTCAGCAATGCTGTCAAGTATGCCGTGAAGCACCTTAGATTTGCTTTTCAAATCCAGGTTCTCCGCTGATGCTCTTGCCTGCTTTAAAGCTGCTTCTAACTCTTCAATTTCCAACATGGTAGCAGCTATACAGTAATAGGTTTTCGAGCGTCCCTCATTAAACTCCTGCAACATCTCTTTCAATAAGTCTTCTCGACGCTTTTGCACCCGTTCAAACTCGTCAACACCATTTTTCTGGATGAACGCGATGTTATCTTCAAGCTTCTGGTAACACGTGAACGAATCATGTTCTCTCCCGGCGTCTCTATGCTTTTTCCACTTCTCACAGCCCACATTTTCTGTGCAATCCCAGCAGAACTCCAAATCCTTCCTCTTCACAGCGCAAGTAATGAAAGGGCATCCAGCAGCCATCCGGAACTTGCTCTTGCAGCCTCCGCATCTGCTTTCGCCTTTTGAATGGTGCCAAGGACAAAGCCTACACGAGAGACCACAGACGCCAACTTCCGGATAATTGATTTCCACCTAAGTTTTCTCCGTTATATCCAAACGTTTTTTCAGAGACAAGTTTATCGCTGTTGTTTCTTTCACGGTTTCAAAAACCATACATGTAAGTGTCTTCTCAAGTCCCCTGATTAGTCTCAGTTTGTCTACCACGAACTTTCCAACTGCATCCACGCTTTCAGTTCTGAGCTTCACCAGCAGATCCCAGTCGCCAGTGATTATGTGCACTTCCTGCACTTCTGGAAACTTTGCGATTTCTTCCGCCACGGTTCTCTGCGAGACTGGGGCGTCATCAGTTTTCGCTCTGTAAGATACAGAAGCTAGAAGGAACGCGGCTGTGCCTGAATCCAGCTTTTCAGGAGCCAGAATTGCCTTGTGATCTTTTATGACGCCGAGTTCTTCCATGCGTTTTGTTTTTGCGAAAACCGTGGTTATGGGTGCGTTGATTTGCTTGGCGATTTGCTTTGCAGTGAGTTTGTTGTTTTCTTGTATCAGCGAGAGTATTGCCAGGTCTTTTTCGTCAAGTTTTACAGTCATAATTGTAATTATTACAGTTAGAAGATATAAAAGCTTATAGTTTTTGTAAAAATTATGATATTTTTCATAAAAAATTTATTAACAAGCAATCCATGTTCCTAGAAAGAACTAAAGTAACATTTGAAACTCGAGATGAACATCCTTGGAAATTAAAACTCTGAGCAAAGAAGCTCCAATAATTGAAGTTCCTAAACCTTTAGAACAACTTTCAGAAAGCGAGGTCGAAAGAAAAGCCTGCATAGGCAAACTAATGACCTACGCGCTTAACAAACTCACATCAGAGTTTGTGGACAATGGCTTCCAGTGGTTGCTGCCCGTAGCCCTTTCCCAGTCAACCGACCCCCTGTGGCCTGACCCAGGCGCCTCCATAGAAAAACGCATCGAAGTTGACATTTACGGGAAAACAGTCCGTACCACAGCAAGCATGATAATCCACAAGCTAATTGCATCCTCCCTCGCCTACCCCAAACTATTCATTCTCTCCCCCAACATACGCATAGAAAAACCTGAACGCGCAAGAACAGGCAAACACATCTACGAATTCACGCAACTAGACTTCGAAGCAAGAAACGCCTCCTCAAAAGAAGTCATGGAGCTAGTTGAAAAAGTAATCTGCAACCTGCTGACGAGCATGAAACAAGACATGAAAGACGAACTAACCCTCCTCTGCAGATGTGACACGATAGAGATACCCAAACGACCCTTCAAAGTATACGACCGACAAGAGCTAGAAACCAAGTACGGCGCAGACTGGGAAGAAGGCATCGCAAAAGAAACCAGCGACCCCGTATGGGTTACAAACATTCCACGTGAATTCTACGATTTTGAGGACTTCACAACAGGCAAATGGGACAACTACGACCTGTTCCTGCCCCAATACGGCGAAGTTTTGTCAGGCGCAAAAAGAGAATGGGAATACGAGAAAATCCTCAAGAAAATTGAACGCGACGACGTCAACAAAGACAACTACGCTTTGGTGCTGAAGCTCGCGAAAGAGGGCAAACTGAAGCCCACTGCAGGCGGAGGAATAGGCATGGAACGCCTAGTAGGCTGGATAAGTGGCGTCAAACACGTAGCTGAAACACAACCATTCCCAAGAGTACCTGGAACCGTCCACGATCTGTAAACGCTTTGTGATGAAAGGATGAATGGATACCTAGAAGCTTTACGCCCAAAAATGAGCGAAGAAGACTACAAGGAACTCTGCGCTATAACTAACCATAAAGTTTACGAGTTCATCGCCAAATCCAGCGACCTTTGTAACTGCGAAAAAATTTTCGTATGCAGCGATTCTCCCGAAGACATCGCATATGTCAGGCAGCAAGCACTTGCCACTGGCGAGGAGTCTGCCCTGAAACTTAAGGGGCACACCGTCCACTTTGACGGCGTGTATGATCAGGGACGCGACCGAAAAGCCACCAAATACCTTGTTCCCAGAGGAACCTCTTTCGGCAAAGCCCTAAACCAGATTGACCGTCAAGAAGGGCTCGTAGAAGGGAAAGGGTTACTTCGCGATTCCATGAAAGACCGCACCATGATTGTACGTTTCATCTCTTTGGGTCCCCCAAACTCCGTTTTCACCATCCTCGGGTTACAATGCACTGACTCCTGGTATGTAGCCCACTCAGAAGACCTGCTTTACAGGCCTGGCTACGAAGTTTTCCGCCAATCAGAACCAAACAGGGAATTCCTGCGCGTTCTACACTCCTCAGGGAAATTAACCAAAAACATGACCAGCGCGGAACATGACAAAAAATGCATCTACATCGACTATATGGACAGCACGATTTACAGCGTCAACACCCAATACGCCGGAAACTCTGTAGGCTTCAAGAAGCTTGCTTTTCGCCTCGCCATTCGCAAGGCTAACTATGAGGGTTGGCTAGCTGAGCACATGATGATTATGGGCGTGCATGGTCCCGGCGGCCGCAAAACCTACTTCTCCGGCGCGTTTCCCAGCGCATGCGGTAAGACCTCTACTGCTATGCTTCCAGGAGAAACAATACTGGGCGACGACATCGCATACATCCGCGACATTGGCTCAGTTGCCCGTGCCGTTAACGTTGAATCCGGCATATTCGGCATAATTAAAGACGTTAACCCTGAAGATGACGCGACAATTTACAAGGTGCTTCACAGCCCAGGCGAAATTATATTCTCTAACGTTTTAGTTAAGGATGACAAGCCGTACTGGCTGGGTATGGGTAGTCCACTTCCGAAAGAGGGCAAAAACTTTTCTGGTGACTGGCATGAAGGAAAAAAAGACGCCGATGGCAATGAGATTCCGCCTGCTCATAAAAACGCCCGTTACGCCGTGACGCTTAAAGCTCTGGACAACTGTGACCCCGAATTGGACAACCCTATGGGTGTCCCGCTCAGTGGTATAATTTATGGCGGTCGCGATGCTATGGCCTACGTGCCTGTACAGCAGAGCTTCAATTGGGAGCACGGGATCATCGCTTATGGTGCGTCTTTGGAGACGGAAACAACCTTTGCTACAGTGGGCAAGGAAGGCGTGCCAGAGATAAACATGATGAGCACCCAAGACTTCATTTCTATTCCATTAGGTCAAAACGTAGGCAACAACTTGGAGTTCGGAAAGAAACTCAAGAAAGCACCACTCGTCTTCGGCATAAACTATTTCCTAACAGATAGGGAAAAAGGTGAATTCTTGAATGCTCCTCAAGACAAGCACGTTTGGATAAAATGGATGGAACTGCGTGTTAACGGCGAAGCAGGCGCAATAAGGTCGCCTACAGGCTTTCTCCCAAAATATGAAGACCTGCGTAAACTGTTCAATAAAGTCCTAAGCAAAGACTACTCAAAAGAAGACTACATAAAGCAATTCACTATCCGCGTCCCAGAAAACTTGGCAAAAATTCAACGTGTCCAAAGATTCTACCAAGAAAACGTCACAGATACACCCGCCGAACTCTTCAACATACTGGACCAACAACGCAAGCGTCTAGTAGAAGCCAAAGAAAAACACGGCAACTACATATCACCCGAAAACTTTGAATGGTGAAAAGAAGCTTAAATGACTGGCGTTTCCCTACATTTTTTCTTTAGATTATTAGGCTAAATCTTAAATGTATGTATTTTACTGATTAGTGATTCATAATCGTTAATTATGAACTGATATCCATGAAAGTCCAAGACGTGAAGAAACATGATGAAAAAAACCATGTCTAAGAAAGGAATGGTCTACACAGTAAACCTTGCAGAGATTGAAGGCGACGGTTCGTTCCCATGCCCGAAATGCGCAACTGTAATCTCTCCTGAAGATGAAACCGAGGCAGTCTACAAGATCGTGGACACGAAGCTAGTCAATGATGAACTTGTTGAGCTCGTTATAATGTGCGGTAACTGCGGAAGCAACATCAAGCTCACTGGTTTTCAGGCAACCATCTAAGGGTTACGAAGCAAGCATCAGCACTAAACTTTTTATTTTGATTCTATTTTGATTCTGATAGTTTCCGACTTAAGCTAATGAATATTAGCCACAGGATAGAGCCGTAGAATAAGCCGTTGAATACTGCGCTTAAAATGCCGATGTATTCTTGGATTCCTGATCCTATAACCGTGCAGAACCAGCTGCCTGGGAACAGGGGTGTGGGAATCAAGAGCGAGGCTGCTGCGAAGATCGAAAAGAATGCTATTATTAGTAGCCCTTTCACGTGTATTCCGACTCCATATTCAACATATGAACGGGCAATCAAACAATAATAAACCTTATTGTTTTTCTGTTCAACAAGAATACAGGTTGCCAATCACACTCTAACCGGAAACGCCAATGCAAAAACCGCAATTAAGGCCACAGTTAACAGTTTTCTGTTTCTCGATAAGCCTGAAACATCATCCAACGGGCCAGGATGCTTAAACATAGACATGAAAACTATCAGAAACGCCATAACCATGAATTCAGTGCCCACAAGCAGCAGAAGCGCTACTGAAGCAAACGTTAAAATCATCCGTGGTTTATCGCCTGCAAGAGTGGACCTTGCCACGTGACCACCATCAAGCATGGCTGCAGGCAGCAAATTAAGCATCGTGACAACCATACCCGCCCAACCAGCCCAAGTTATAGGATGCAAAAGAAGCACACCGCCAACTGGAGCCTGAGGAAGCAAATTCAAACTGGAAAAAAACCGCGACAACAGAATCCAACTCGCTGGCATCAAATCTAAGGTGCCCGCGTCTAGTGGCATAGCTGCCGGGATCAAAAGTAACAAGCCTACGGCGCTACAGACTAATGCAACTATGAAACCTGCAATGGGGCCGTTGGCTCCCACATCAAACAGGGCGTCTCTGTTTCGCGGCAGAGACTTTTGCATTATCACGGCGCCTAGGGTGCCAAGCGGCGGCGGTCCTGGAATGAAGTATGGTGACGTTGCGTCAATGTCCTTTTTGTTGGCTGTTAATTTGTGGCCCATTTCGTGAATTCCAAGTACAAGCAAGATGGCGGCGGAGAAGATTGCACCGCTGACGATAGGATCCAATCCTATGTTTGGAAAACTTATGTATCCTGTGATGAAGGTTGTGGCAATCGTAGCTAAAAGCAAAATTACGTTTATTCTTGGGTTGCTGGGTTTTACAGGTGGCTTCGGCACTACTCTTAAAACTATTCGGTTGTCTACTTTTCGAAGAAAGGCGATTAACTTCTTTTCTTCCAAGCGCGTTAGCAGTCTAAGAAACGGTTGCTTAGTTTCTTGAGGCCACATCAAATAATAGGTGGGCGTACCTTGCTCCATGAGTGACTCTTCAATTTTGAACTCGGCGGCGACAAACTGCGTTATCTCCTCAAAATCTGCTTGTTGAAACCTCTGTTCGCCAGCAGTATCGCTTGGAATCTCGGTCATAACGTATTTCCTGACTTGTTTTTGTATTACAGATAATCCAGCAGTAGAAAAGGGTATTGGAATTTTTCTCGATCCTTTTTTTACTGTTTTTTCCAGTGACTCGGCAAACACTTTATCTATCTCTGATTACATTGCTGACGTTGAGTTTCATGAAAATTCAATCTTTCATTGTTGGTATGTTGTCCACTAATTGTTATGTTGTTAGCTGCCCCGAAACGAAAGAAACGATAGTGATTGACCCGGGGTTCGAGGCTAATTATGAAGCTGAGCAAGTGATCCGTTATGTGGACCAGAACTCATTGCAAGTTAAGTTTATCATTAATACGCATGGGCATAGCGATCACATCAGCGGCAATCTACTTCTGAAAAGAAAGTATGGCGTGCCAGTTTGCATACACACGTATGATGCAGGCTGTCTCAATGATTTAGGTGATGACCTTTCTCCTGTTAACGTTTTGCTTGAAGATGGGGAGTTGTTGAAGCTTGGGCATGTGACGTTGAAGGTTATGCATACGCCGGGGCACTCGTTAGGTAGCATTTCTCTTGTGGGTGAGACGCTTGTTTTTACAGGTGATACTTTGTTTGCTGGAGGAATTGGCAGGACGGATTTTGAAGGGGGTTCTGACTGTGACATGAGGGTTTCGTTGCAGAAGCTTGTGGGTCTTCCTGAGGATTATGTCGTGTATCCTGGGCATGGTTGTGCTTCGACGATAGGTGAAGAAAAACGGGTTAATCCTTTCCTGTTAAGGTTGTAACTGTGTGGTTTTTTATGAGTGTGTCCTTGAGTTTGATTTGAAGGTTCGGTTCTAATTTTGATTGTGAATATGTAGTTGTGTTTAACATGTCTTCAATATAGTGTATTGAGACGCAATATTTAATAGACTGCTCAATCCATTTTACCTAACGGAGAACCAGCAATGCCAAAGCTACGCCTCAAAAAGTCCCTTTCAGGCTTGAAAAAGCTGAAAAAAATCAAAATTAACATCCGTTTCAAGAAAAAAGAGCAGCAAATGCCCCTTCCTCCGCCACCACCAAAACCAATACCCAAGGGACTTAAAGTAATCGAGAAATACCCGTTATACGAGCCTTTCTCACACGTTGTAATAGTTCAAAACCCAAAAACAGGCGAACACAGATACATTCTTGACGAACTTCAACTTGACCCACTCGAAAGAGGCGTTTACGACCGCATCCTAGAAATCCTGCTTGCTGAAATTGAATCTCCGAAAGAAGAAATAATAGACCCAAGAAAATTCTTCGCAGAAGAAGCCAAAAAAATAGTTGACAAGTACAGAATCAGCTTAGGCTGGCTTCCAGATGTCTCATGGTACAAAATCCTCTACCACGCGGAAAGAGACCTCGTCGGATTTGGCAGAATCGACCCATTAATGCGAGACCCAAACATAGAAGACATTTCATGCGACGGAGTACAGAAGCCAGTTTACGTATGGCACAGAAACTACGAAAGCATCCAATCAAACCTTGAATTCCCAAGTGACGAAGTCCTAGACAACACAGTTGTCAAACTTGTGCATATGGCTGGAAAACACGTTAGCACAGCCTTCCCGATAGTTGACGCCTCTCTCCCAGGTAAACACAGGCTTGCAGTAGCCTATAGACGAGAAATCACACCATTCGGAACAGCGTTCACTATAAGAAAATTCAGAGAGGACCCCTACTCAATTATAGACTTGATAAACATCGGCACGTTCTCAGAAGAAATGTCTGCATACTTCTGGATGTGCCTCGAAAACAGGGCTTCAATAATGGTTCTCGGCGGAACTGCAGCAGGCAAAACAACCGCACTAAACTCTTTAGCATGCCTAATCAAGCCTGGAAGCAAAATCATCACCATTGAAGAAACAGCCGAGCTTAACCTGCCACACGACAACTGGGTTTCACTTATCGCCCGCCAAAGTTACGGTTTAGGCGGAAGCGGTGTCGGCGAAGTAGCCCTATTCGACCTTGTAAAGACCTCAATGCGGCACCGCCCAGACATAATGATCGTGGGCGAGGTCAGAGGCAACGAGGCATACGTTCTCTTCCAGGCCTTAGCCACAGGCCACGGTGGTATGTGCACCATGCACGCTGATGGACTAGATTCAGCAGTCAAACGTCTAACCCAGAAACCCATGGAAATCTCTCCCGCATATATCCCATTGATGAACATCGTCATTCCAATCCAGCGAGTCCACCTCGTGAAAAACAACGAGAAGAAGGCGTACAGGCGAGTCATCACCGTCAACGAAATCGCAGATTACGACGACTACCACACACCAATTGCATGGCAACCCGCTGAAGATATCCATCAAGTGGATTTCGACAAGAGCCCACTTTTAACCTCCATAGCCGAGCGGCAAGGCATCAGCAAAAAAGACTTGATAGCGGAAATTGGCAGACGCAAAGATGTTTTGCATTGGATGCGAGAGCGTAATATACGAAGCTATAGAGACGTTGCCGCCATCGTAGCAGAATACTACGCCAGACCCAAACACATTTACAATAAAGTACTCGCAGGGGAGGAGGTAAAAACAATTGCCACTTCTAGAAAATCTTGAGGCATGGTCTTTTCGCCTCTTCGGAGGCATAGCCCCATTCTTTCTTAAACACGTTTACCATTTCAAGGACGTACTTGAAAAGGGCCGTATCAAAATTTACCCTGAAACATACGTGTCCCTCATGCTCTTCATTGCATTATTAACCCTGCCTATATCCATAATTGGACTAGCTTTAGTACTAATATTCGGCTCCCTGCCAATCCTATTCATAATTCCCGTTCCACTTTACATAATGGTAGGTTTTCTCGTGATGCCAATGTCCAAAGCCAGCGACCGCGCATCTGGACTGGAACGCGAGATGCCCTTCGCAGCAGCCTACATCAGCGTCATGGCGTCAGGAGGCATCGCGCCATACACTAGCTTCAAAAGGCTAGCAGAAGTTGAGCTGATGCCCGCTATGCGCGGAGAAGCTAGAGAAATCATCAAAGATGTGGAAATCTTTGGCAGAGACCCTCTAACTGCTTTGGAACAAGCTGCAAAAAAGAATCCATTAGACATATTCAGAGACTTCCTCTCAGGCTACGCCTCCACAGTCATCATCGGCGGAGACATAGGACACTTTCTTGAACGAAAAGCCGAAGAAATATTCAAGACACGCGCGCTACGTGTCAAGTCCGCCGCAGAACGCCTTGGCATGCTCCTAGAAACTTTCATAATAGTAATGGTCATGATGTCATTGTGCTTCTACATCCTGTTCGCCGTCAATGAGATACAGCCTACAGCAGGCACATCTATGATGTCTGGCATCATCATGTACACGTATCTTTTCACACCTATGCTATCGTTGATGTTCATTTACTTAGCTCACAGTATGCAGCCAAAGACACCAATCACAGACATGCGGCCTTACAAAGTGTACGGAATATGCGGTGTAATAGCCATTGTAGTCTTCCTCTTTCTCACAAGCTTTGTGGGAATGGTGAATCTTCCGTTCATGGCGGGTATCCAAACAATAGTTGATATGCCCGTTGCAATAACAATCGCCCTGTTCATCGCTACAGCACCTGCAGCAATGGTGTACATGAGATTAAACAAGAAAAAAGTCGATACGGAGATGGGTGTCGCCAGTTTTCTCCGAGACTTGACTGAAGTGCGAAAGACAGGCTTGTCACCTGAGAAGTGCATCGAAAGTTTATCCAACCGCGATTACGGCTCCTTCAGTAAAGACTTGCGTAAGATAAGCTCTGAAATATCATGGGGTATACCATTGAAGAAGGTCATGATGAACTTTCTACGTAAAACTAAAAGCTGGATGACACAGATAGTCATGTTTCTCCTCGTCGAAACCATAGACGTTGGAGGAGGTACAATTGCCATGATTGAATCGCTTGCCAGATTCAACAACTTAACGCAGGAAGTAGAGAAAGAAAAGAAGATGTCTGTGCGCCCTTACATTATGATGCCCTACTTGGCTTCGATTCTACTTGTGGCAACCACAGTCATGATGTTGAGCTTTACAACTGGTGGGGTCATACCTACTGGCGTAGCAGGAGCAACTGAAACAGCGACTGATAATAGTGGAGTCACGCTGGTATTCATGACTTCAGTGATTTTCCACAGCTATTTGATAGGTATCGTAGCCGGAAAGATCAGTGAGGAATCAGTGGCCGCTGGGTTCAAGCATGCATCAATACTCGTTATAATTGCGTGCGTGGCGGCTAAGGTTGTGCCTCTTTTCGTTTCAATTTGATAGGAGTGGAGAAAACATGGGATACAGTCATACGCGAAGTTTACGGAAAGATAAGCGAGCGGTTTCGGCAGCGGTTTCAACAACCATTATGACCGCTGCTGTAGTCGTTATGATACTTGTAGCTATGACTTATGCAAATGATTTCTTAGTTTCGCGGATGGCTGAAAACGAGTACAGCACTAACAAGCAATTCATGCTTACAACAGGTCTTCAACTTGACGATATAGCGTGGACTACAGGACGTACTCAAACAGTTCGTTACTCAAGCCAATACGGAACCATGAAGTTCCAATCGACAGCGGTAAACTACACTTTTGAAGTTGACCCTCATGGTGGAGGCGAGGACTGGGAAACCTTATTTAGCAATTTTACTGGGATGATCCTGTTTAACGTACCTATAAGTACATACTCAGTCACCAATAATTACTTCGAACGCGTACTGCCTTCGTCCAATGGTTCTTTCGTGCAACGAGGCTCTTCAGCACCCGTGAGTCAAGTGTTCTGCATCGAAAAATTACCCATGCAAGAGGGAAACTACACCAGAATAGCTGTTATACCTTCCATACGAATGTTGAATTCGACAATAGCGGGTCCATCTGGGAGTTCAACGAATTACACGAAGTTTTATCTGCCTACTCTTGAGCCGGGTGACCATCAATACCTGTCTCAATCGATAACTATGACTGGTAGCGATATCCTAAAAATGGTGAGAAGTGGGGTTGACCAAGTTCGAATTACCGTTAGTTTTCCAAATGCGGATTTAGGGTTTGACGCTGACTTCTTTAGGTTTGATCATATAACTGAAACAGTAACTCTGCTTGATGACTCAGTGGTTGAGTTTTACGTTGGAAAGGTGGTTGTGACGCTAGGTCTAGTTTAGAAAATGGAGGAAAAAGTTTGCCACAGATAACTATCGAATACATGATCATG
>CAZINA010000020.1:0-22159 GCA_964540545.1 uncultured Candidatus Bathyarchaeia archaeon | reverse complement strand
GGCGCCGGGGAAGGGATTCGAACCCCTGCGAGCCAAAGGCCCACTGGCTGGCTTGTCTTTGGCACAGGCTCTATTTGTGCCCATGTGGGATTTCGAGGCCAGCGCGATAACCACTCCGCCACCCCGGCTTGAATAGAAGGATTTACCCTCACTATCTAAAAACGTTTTCAGTCGCCATGACACAAAGTTAAAGTGAAGAATGCTTCCGCAGCATCTCTTTTCAAGCTACACATAGTTCCGCCATATAAATGAGCAACAGTAATTTCAATCAGTCAGTCACGAATCAGACAGCACAGTCAACTACGGGTTCACTCTATATATAGAGGGGGTATAAGTTTCGCCGCGCATAATAGAAAGCACATGATTTCCGTTAAACTACCAAGTCTGCTAAGTCCACGCTGTGCTCGTAAATTCTCCTAAGAAACGACGATGCAGCCAAGATTTGCGGCATCACTTCAACAGGCTGTTCCTTCGCAACTTTCTCAATGTCCGTAAACAACATGTCTATTTTCTCATGCATGTTTCGCACGTTTTCAGCTGAAGTGATGTCCTTGCTGATAAAAGCTTTCACTGCTTGCTCATGAGCATCATAGCAAACCGCCTGCAAACCAACCAAGAGCTTCCGCAACGCCTCAGAAGGCTTCTGACCGTTAAGCTCCATGGTTTCAGCCGCGATTTTCACAGACGCATCACCTATAGCCTCAACCAAGCTTGCTGCCAAACGGTAATCAAGGCACTCTATAGGAGTTATTCCAAGCTTCTCGCTTAAACGCGGATTCTGAATTATCGTACGTAAAATCCGAACCAACAAGAAATAAAGCCTGTTACTCTCATCATCCCGAGCAATAACGCTTTTAGCCCGCTGCAAATCCCCATCAACAAAAGAGTTAACAACATCACGATTCATCCCCGCAACAATAGCGTAGTTACGCCGCAAAATCTTCTCCGGTGGAAAACCCGAAGGCTCCAACAGGCACTGCAGAACAATCTGAGAATAATTTTCCTCAACAATCTCCAACCCAATCAAAGACCCCACAGTAGCCTTAACAACGTTTCTAACGTCAAAGTCAATACGCTCTTCAGCCTCAATACGAATAATATCAAAACCAAGCAGATAACGCCCAATAATCTCCCGACTCAAATACGGTCCAGTAGCCAAAGTCACAACACTAGGCAACTGCTCAACATCATACTTCGGATCAACAAGAAGCTTACCATCCCCAGTCTCATCAAGAGCAATCAAAGCACCCTTCTTCAAACCATGCTCTTCAGCCCAAGACCTCGGCAAACAAACAAAAAACGTGCCAGTAGGTGTACGCTGCACCTTACGCAATTCACCCATTACAAGTCTCTCTCCCTAATATTACCTAAACTTGGAAACAACATATCTAAAAAATAAATCCCGTATATAAACTTGAAAGCTTATGTTAGAACTTAAAGACAAATGTGTAATTGGTATAGACTTAGCAGCATCCAACAAAAACCCAACTGGATGGGCAATGCTGAAAAACAAAACCGTAAAAACCCAGTTACTACACACAAACAACGAAATCATAGAAAACGCATTAAAAAATCATCCTTTACTCATAGCCATAGATGCACCGTTAAGCCTGCCAAAAAAAGGCGAATTCTTTAGAAAAACAGACAAAGAAATGATAAGAAAAGGCTACAGAGTACTTCCCCCAAACTTCCGCGCCATGAAACAACTCACCTTAAGAGCAATAAGACTAAGCAGACTAATACAGAAGAAAACGTATAAAGCAATCGAAGTGCATCCAACCTCAACGCGTAAAGCACTGCAAATGCCACTAAAAGAGTGGAAAACAATCCAAGAAATCCTTAAAACCCTTGGATTAAAGGGAGAAATAGAAACACAACCTTTAGAGACACATGAAATTGACGCCATCA
This sequence comes from uncultured Candidatus Bathyarchaeia archaeon, assembly GCA_964540545.1. Taxonomy (GTDB): domain Archaea; phylum Thermoproteota; class Bathyarchaeia; order Bathyarchaeales; family Bathycorpusculaceae; genus SG8-32-3. The sequence continues at coordinate 20,251 of CAZINA010000020.1, read as the reverse complement.
CAGCCGCTCTAACAGCAGTTCTCCACTTGCAAGACCAAACTGAGCTTATAGGTGACGACAAAGAAGGCTACATAATCCTTCCAAAGAAAAGAAACTGGAAAACCCTGATATGATTGAAAGAGAAAAACTTCAAAAAGCCGTTGAAGCAGCAATCGCAGCAGGATACCAGCTGAACACCGAGGCATTCGACTTCTTAAATGCTATAACAGCCACAGACGACCCAACCATAATAATGAGCAAAGCGCTACAGAGACTAGAAGAACTGAAAGAAAAACCAATATTCATCGACAAAATCTTTCTGGAAACACTGTTTAAATCACAAGAAACTACAGAAACTGCAAAAAAAGAAGAATCTCAACCTCAAGACGAAAACTGGGAACCTTCAGAGCAGCAGATGACTGAAGGAAAAAGAGCGTTTCACCCTTACGCAAAAGATGTGGAAGCAAACATTAACGTAATAGAAGACCCTACAGGCAAGCTCACCTCCAACGGAACCATAGAAGAATACATGCAATACTTTCAAGACCGGTTTAAACGGGTTGAAAGTTTACTAAGACAGAGAATAGATGTTAGAGCCGCAACTCCGATATCTGAAGCGGTAAAATCACCAGCTAAAACAAAACTAAAGATAATTTGCATGATAGCAGAAAAAAGAGAATCAAAACGAAACATGATTTTAACAGTTGAAGACCTACAATCAAGGGCTACCATACTGGTAACCCATAACGCGCGAGAAGAACTATACAAAAAAGCCCAGAGACTCCTACCCGACCAAATCATATGCATCGCCGTGGTAAAAACAAGAAGCAACCTCTTCCTAGCTGAAGACATAATTCTCCCAGAAATAGGCCAGAAACCTCAGCGTAGAGCCACAGAACCAGTTTACGCCGTGCTCACCTCAGACATACACATGGGCAGCACAAAATTCAACAAAGAAGCCTTTAACCGCTTCATTTTATGGCTTAACGGCAAATATGGAAACAATAGAATGAGGGAACTTGCTGGCCACGTGAAATACCTTACAGTTGCAGGCGATATAGTTGACGGCGTAGGAGTTTACCCTAACCAAATAAACGAACTGATAGCAAAAGACGTCCACGAACAGTACAATCTAGCCGCAAAACTAATCGAACAAATACCAGACCATATTGAAGTCCTTATTTCACCAGGAAACCACGACGCCCCAAGAAAAGCCTTACCTCAACCAGCAATAGCGGAAGATTTTGTGAAACCACTACAAGAATCCGGTAGAGTACATTCCCTTGGAAACCCCTGTGTCATCAGCCTCCACAACGTAGAAGTGTTAATGTGCCACGGCCGCAGTTTAGACGACATAATAGCCACAGTACCAGGCCTAGACCACAACCAACCTGAGAAAGCAATGAAAGTACTTCTGCAAAGCCGGCATTTGGCCCCCCTATACGGCGGCAAAACAATGCTGGCACCAGAAAACCGAGATTTCCTCGTGATAGAAAGAGTACCAGACATTTTTCACGCTGGCCACATCCATGTAGTGGGCTGCTGCAACCATCGAGGAGTTTTAATTGTGAATTCTGGTGGCTGGCAAGACCAAACAGACTACATGCAGAAACTTGGATTGGTTCCAACACCTGGAAAAGTGCCATTGATAAATCTACAAACATTAGAAACCAACATTCTCTCATTCATATAACAGACACGCGGTAATTATCTAATCCTTAGAGAAGCGCTCTGCGATTCAATTGGTATTATTAAAAAGGGAAACTGGTTTGCAACTAATTAAACGCCCTATTCTGTCGTCGCTCCCAAAGACTTCCTTTACAAGTGTACGTGGTATCTCCAGTCTGATCTTTTTTGTTCGCCCATAACGCCCCATACTTACCACTTTCGCGTTTAAAAGCCCCATTACATCAAGCTCATTAATCAGAGTACCCAAACGTCGTTGCGTGAGAAGACCAGCGCCTAATTCACTGCATATTTTATTATAAACGTCATAGATTTCCCCCGTAGTAACGCTCGACTTATTCAGGTGATACACGCTTAAGAGCACCAACTTTGAATGCAAAGTTAAGTTCTTAAGAGCTTCAACAACTCGATTATGCTCAATACTTCTCTCAGCCTCTTTAACATGATCCGCTGTAACCATTTGCGCCCCTTGCCGCTCAGCGACTTCACCAGCCACACGCAACAAATCCAAAGCACGGCGAGCATCCCCATGCTCAGCGGCAGCCAAAGCAGAACATACGTTTAAGGCAGATTCGGAGAGAGAACCCTCATTAAAGGATAGTTTCGAACGCTCAAGAAGAATATTTCTTAACTCACTTGCATCATACGGCCTGAAAATCATTTCTTCCTCACTAAGTGAACTGAAAACCCGAGGATCAAGAAACTCCTTCAATCGTAGATCATTTGATATACCAATTATTGAAACGCGACTTTTGTTAAGAGTTTCATTTATTCTTGTCAGTTCATAAAGAAGACCGTCACCACGGTTTTTAATCAAGGCATCTACCTCATCCAAAACCACAATGAAAAGGGTTCTTGTTGCATCTAAGCCTGCACGGAATCTATCGAAAACTTCTCCCACGGACAAACCTGTAAAAGGAATCATCAAACCTACACTTTGGCTGAGATTGGCAAAGATTCTATATTCAGTGCCTGTCATCCGGCAATTCACATAGCAAAACCTAACCGACGCGCCGTACTCTTTTGCTTTAGACTCTAAATGGCTTAACACATATTTGGTTACGGCAGTCTTTCCAGTGCCAGTTTTGCCATAAATAAAAATGTTGGAACACCGCGCATCCTTCAAAACAGGTGCTACTACTCCACCAAGAAGCCGTATTTGACTTTCTCGATGAGGTAATTTATCTGGAAGATAATCATGCCTCAAAACCTCTCTGTCTTTGAAAAGATTTGCACCTTTTACGAAATTTTCGAAAACGTCGTCCAGTATATTTTGTTTCCCCATCGACTTCCCACTTCATTTTCAGAGGCAACACCGTTATTTCGTATGGAGCAAATAAAGTATGCAGTATAAAAAAGTAGTTTTGTCGCACAATAATCCTAAAAACTAATGGAAAATAATTGATAAAAAAGAACTAAACATAGACAGCCACACACCCCAAAGTTTCCACTGGAAATATATTCTAATATTAGTTCAAAATAGATTGTATTTCCTCTAATAGGAAATATACTCTGATAGGTAAAACAAATTTGAACTATAATAATTATTTTTGTAAAAGTTTTTAGATATATATTCTGGAAAAATTTTTACGACAATAACACTTACTTGTTTACTCGTTACTTTTTCGACAGGAAATGAAGGGGTGTCTGTGCATAAACTTTTTTCAAATTATGCAACATACGACACAAACCAACTTCCCTTTTTCTCTCCCAAAAAATAACATTTATACAACAATTTTAAGGATTCATATCCTTTTTTTAATATCGACAAACTTTCTTCATTCACAAAATGTGAATACCCTGTGAAATTACAATTAAATTATAGCTTTATCATCCCTATTTTTCATAATATTACCTTCTTCCTGTTCCTTTTCTGTGAATAAGACACCCCTACACTTCTATTGGAAATAGCAAACCAAGCTAACACGATATTTCTTTTACTGTTTAAAATTCCTGTGAAGCCTGTAATACTAAAAACTCTTCAATTCAACGTCTTTTTTCTATCTAACGGTTTTAAATTCCTTTTTTTTTTCGTTAATTTCACCATAACAGCTATAAGCTGTGAAGTGTAAAGCTTGTGAACAGCACTTAAGGTGTACACCAGCATGCCAGCTCGTAAAATGCGCGTAGAGCTGTTTGATAGTGAAGGTAATCGATATACTATAGCCTTCGAGGGCCAAGTTACTCGAGACAAAGCTCTTCGCCTCTTAGACCTCGTGGAATTGTTAGGTGGCATGCCAAATGAAGGTGCAAGTTCTACACTTGGAAATGCTTTATCTGGTAATAAACTATCTCGCTTTGAGAAGGTTCGTTTAATTATTCAGAAGAATTTCCCTTTGGTTTGGTTCTCTTCAAAGGATGTTCAGTCAATGTATGAACAGGAACTTAAGGAGCCTGTTAGTTTGAGTACTGTGTCAACTTATTTGTCGCGAATGACCAACAGAGGGCTACTCTTAAGGGCTGGAGAAGGCAGTAACTTGAAATATAAATTACCGCCTAACATTCCGCAAGCGTCAATTAGACAACAGATTAAATAGTTTTGTAAGAAACCAGTTATGTTTTACTTCATGTTGTAATACTGAAAAAGAAACAATATCACGACACATAAACTATAAACGCTTTCAATACAACTTTAAAGTAAAGTCTTTAGAGAACTGCTGAAGGAAGTTAACGTGAATGGATCAAACGGTTGAAGTTGACTTAGCCGACATGGAAAAGAGGCTTAAGTGTTACGTTGACAAAGGTAGGTTGGCTGGTAGCGCCGAATTACGAAAAGAACCAGTAATTTCTGTTAGACCAGATGCTTCCTTAATAAAACCTTTGAAAAAAGTTACTACGTACAATGGTAGCTTCATTGCTGTAGACTGTTCCACGCGTACTCTGAAAAGGGCCAACAACTGGGGAGTATACCTGATGCGTGCTTCATGTGCCACGGTTAGAAAACGCGAGGTTGATTGGAGTTACTCTGAGAGGCTGTGCACTGTTGTTGGAGACGCACATGTACGTAGGAGTTTCTTACAGGATTTCAGGATTGAATTAGAAAGTCAAGTTGCCTTAAGCGTACTTAACAAAATGGGTTCTGACTCTTACTACGTACATAGTGATGTACGTAGTATGTATCTTCTCTTGGATGGGGGTGGGTACTTTGGTGGGGAAAGAAAGTTCCGTGTTTCGCTCTATGATGAATGTGAAAAAAGGGGAATAAACCTTTTAGCGATAAGTAAAAATTCTCCATCTTTACATGATGAAAAGGGAAGGGATTTAGTGGCTACCACGTACATGTTATCTCCCTATGATGTTTGGGTTTATTACCCTGTGCGAAAAGCTGACAAAGACCGAAGTTTATACGGCGATATTGCAATTGTGAAGTTATGCGGTGATAGTTCTCACGTATTCCGTTGTGATATAATGGATTACTTGACCCAACAGAACATTATCGAGTTGCTCTCACCTTTGACTGCTATGTCCGAGGATCCGCGCTGTCTCGGTTATCCCATAAGTCTTTATTTGGCACATGACTTCTCAGGGCCCTCAGATTCTATGTTGTTTTCTTATCATGATTGGATTGAAGAGAAACTAAGAAATGCCGGGTTGCTTGATGTTTTGCGTAGAGAAGAGGGCTCATGCAGTTTTGCTGACGAAATTCATGGTGTAAAACACGCTTTTGAATGGGAGTGGTGGAATGACCAGCTCTGAAGCAATAGGGTTCGTGTGTGGAACTAAAGGCGACGCCGTCTCCTTCTTGGTTAACAAGGATGTGAGTTTGTCTTTTGGGCAAATAGTACGCATAGACTCTGTTGAAAGGCACTTTTACGCGAGGGTTGTCAACTCCGAAAGCAGTTCTACCCTTGAAACTATAGAACAGCTGCGGGAGGCTGAAGGCAAAGAGGCTTTTGGACCTTATTCCGCGTATAGGAGCGTGTCAGCGATACTGTTTTTAGAAAAAAGAAAGGGTAAATTACGTTCTCCCACTTTTAATCCGAATTACCGAGATAAGGTTTACGCGGCGAGTGAAGAGGACTGTTCCATTCTAAAACTTTCTGGAGAGCTTGAAATTGGACGCTTACGCTCAGAAGACAATCTTCTAAGTTCCGTCGGCATAAACGTTGACGCTGTACCGCGTATGATGGGCATGTTCGGAATGACGGGGTCAGGGAAAACCAACACTGAGCTGATTTTGAACGCGCAGATAATCGACAACAGCCCTAGAACTGTAGCTCTTATTTATGATTTTGCAGGGCAGCTCTTGGAAGGAAAGGAAATCAGATCACAGCAAGGATTGAAGGACCACCCGTTTTTCCACAACCGAGTTCAATATTACTCGGCAAGGGACGAAAAGATGACTGTTGGCTTACGCACGTTAACTCCTGCTAGACTGTGCATGCTTTTTCCCGATATACAACCCCCTCAAAGAAGGCTCGCTTGGGCGCTGTACAAACATTTTGGGGCAGACTGGATTGAAAAGGCTAGAGAAACTTACAATTCTGAAGGAAACCCTGGTGTACGCGCTCAGAAAGTCGTTGTTGAAGCCCTTATACAAAAGCTTTCCTCTTTACCTCCTGAGCTTTTTCCTGCTTCTAACTATACTTTTGTCGGAAGTGCTCTGCAAAACATATGCAAAGGCATAAGTTGCCTGATTGACATTTCCGGGCTACGGTCCGAAGACCAAAACCGCGTTGTGTGTCTGTCTGCCTCTGCAATTGCAGAACATTATAAGCGCATGTGGGAGGAAAACTATGAGGAATGGCGTAAACTTCCTACGCTACTTATAACCCTTGAAGAAGCCCACGAGTTTCTTGACCCGAACAAAAGGAGGTCAATTTTTTCTGATATCGCCCTTACATACCGCAAGTATCGCGTGGGGCTTAACGCTGTGACTCCTAGACCTTCAAGGATTAATTTTGACGTTTTTGCCGAGTTATGGACTAAAGTCATTATGAAAACGGAGTTGAAGAAAGACAGGACGTACTTAACTGAAAACACGCCGTACATGGAATACAGTGAGACGGAGATTAAAATGCTTGACGTAGGGGAAGCCTTGCTTATATCTGAACCTAAAATCAAATTTGCAGTCCCCATAAAAGTTACTCATTATCCCGAGTACTTAGCGAAACACCCTAAAGCGGAATATGAGCTTCCTGCTTCTCCACCGCTTTCAGAAATGGATGCCCGACTTAAGAAGTTGCGTGAGCAAGAAAAGACGTCGTTGTAGTGATTATATCTGCTCGCTTTCTGCTTTGTTTAAGAACTTTTTCATTTCCTCTTTGATGCTGTACCTGAACGGTATTTTACCCGTTTCTCTTTCAAGGTATCCTTTTTCGTAGAGTTTCTTCATGAGCCTTGCTGTGTGTTCTCTGCTAAGCCGGACTCTGTCCTTAATCTGAGGCGCTGTCTTTGGTCCTTCCACTGAGAGCATTTCTAACACTATAACTTCCGTGTCCGTTAATGCAGCCATGGCTTTGTCCCTTCTGATTGGTATAACTGGCTCCCTCCTTATTTCTGGAAATTCGGCGTATTTCTGTACTTGAGTCTCTAATTCTGTGATTTTCGTTTTCAGCGTTTGTTGCGCTACTTCGATATTATGTGTTTTATTGTCAAACTCTGCTATCTTCGATAGAACGGTTTCATCATTTCCATATATTGCACTTACTTTACTCTCGATAGGCGCGATCTTCTGTTCGATGCTCTCTACCCTTTTAAGGCTGGCATTAGCCTTAGCTGTGCTACCCTCTACCTTATACGCAACCAATTCCAGCCTATCAGCTTCCCTCTTTAATTCGCGATTAAAACTCAGCACGATGTCCTCCAAGGCTTCTCTAGCTTTCTCATACTCCTTTTGAGCCTTCCGAACATGTCTGTAATACTCAACAGATGCCACTATTGTTGCGGTAAGTAGAACGCCTGTAAGCATCAGCAGAACTTCAATCACACCATTCACTTCTGTGATTTACACGTGATTTAAACTGTTGCATCACATATCACAGTTTTCCATGTAAAATTTAAGTTTTACGGTGATATCGTCCATGATCTCTTATGACGTCACAGATCACAGTTAAGACCATGACCTGGTTACTACGTACATCCCTTGAAAATAAACGCTTATTCTTGCCTATTTTCCGATTTAGCCTTGATACTATCCTTTATTTATTCTTGTATTTTTGGTTAAAATCGTTATGTTTATTTCATGTGATTTGTGACGTCACACTGCATCTTCTGATGGAGTGGAGAGCCGTTTTAGGCTTGTTTCTAGCTCTTCTCGTATGATTTCTATGACTTTTAGATGGTCTTTTAGCTCGTTTTCCCTATCTGGTATGTCTTGGTGTGCTTCCACATACTCCTTCAGTTTGTTGGCTATTTCGAGATAGGGGTCAAGAGTTGTGCTTTCGAAGATGCCTAAATACCCTAAAAGCAGTACTGTGTATATCGATTTTATGACGTTTTCCTTGGACTGTTTTAACGTCCTGTTAAAGGAACCGCGGCTTATTTTGGCCTTTGTTAGCCTGAAACTGGCTTTTTCGTCGTATTTAAGGTATTTACCCGATATATTTTCAGCTAAAACATCTATGAGTAGTGTTTCGAGCTGTGTTTTTGTTAATTGGCTGTTTTTGGCGAGAACTTTGACAATGGGGTCGTTTAAAGCCCCATTTAGCCATGCTTGAACGCTTTCTTTTAACTTCAAAATCCCTTCCCCTTCAATCTCTCAAATGGATACGCTTTTGTATACCCGCTTCACTTTTAAACTTATTGGGGGCTGCTTTAGCAAGTAAAAAACTCTCAACCAGACAACATCACAACAAAAATAACTGTTTTTTCGAGATAAAAAAAGATTTAAGGGTTTGGGAATAGTTTAAAATCATTTTAGCGCCAAATTTAACCCTTAATATCGGAAATAACTGTTTAAAACACGTTTCCATAACTCACTTTTTATTATGAAACCTCATAGTTATATCTCCTTTAACCTTCTGCTTAGCGAGAGATTCCACATAATTTATTCCGCATCTACCTTGAACTAATTAACATTAACAGTTTAGGCTGAATGTGGCTTTCACCCTTTTTTTAGCCTATATCTGCCCTTCATTTTTATTCCAAATAACATTCAAAACGACGTGTGGACGCATGACAGTCTATGATATGTGACATCACTTTATCACAGGTAAATCACACGTGATTGTTCCTTGATTCTTGGATATCACAGTTGAACGTGATGTGCCTGTGATTTGTGATTTCTATGTTTTAGCGTTGTGACAAGGGTTACCAGTTGTTATTTATGCTATAGCGTTTCTGAATATTTTTTCAGTTCATCAAAAAATTCTGGGCGCAGGTCTCTGAGCATAGGGATAAACGTTTCAGCGGGTCTCATATCGCTGTAGTCAACTTCGCAGATGACAAGGTCTTCTTCGTCGTACTTTGCTTTCGCCAGTAGGTCTCCTGTTGGGCTTACAAGTCTGCTTCCACCCCAAAATTGCAACCCGTCTTCCACGCCTGAGAGGTTAACGTAGGCAAGGAATGCTGTGTTTTCCAAGGCTCGTGCTGCCGTAAGAATCTCGAAGTAGCCTCTGCGGACGGCTGGCGACGCCGATATGCACACCATCAATTCTGCTCCTTCCAGCCGAGTAAGACGGCACACTTCTGGAAAGAAAATGTCATAGCATATGAATAACCCTATTTTCCCTATAGCCGTGTTAAATACGGCTGTTTGGTAGCCTGGGCGGAAGTATCTTTTTTCTTCGAAGACGCTGTGCGTGGGCAGGTACATTTTACGGAATTTTCCTATGAAACCGTTTGGCCCTACAAAAACGGCTGTGTTGAATATTGTGGCTTCTGTTTTTTCGCTTAACTCAGGCATGCCGAAAATGATATGCATCCCTGTTTTCTTCGCCAATTCCTCTACTCTTTCAGTTGACGGACCTGGTATCACCTCAGCCAACTCATAAACTTGATCATGTAGAACGTAACCAGTCAAGGATAATTCAGGAAAAATTACAAGGTCCGCGCCTTGCTCTTTTGCCTTTGTAGTGATCTCTTCGATTTTCTGCAAGTTTGTTGTTTTGTTTTCTCGTTTACTGCTTATCTGCGCGAGGGCTAACTTTATTTTCTTTTTCATTCCTGCACCTTCTTGATTTTAATATATGTGCCGTGGAAGCCTGAAATCAGTTCCCACAGTTCTATATTCCAGTTTCGGCGCCAGCGGCAATCGCCTTTTATGTTCCACGGCGAGCCATCTGCTTTTCACTTTTTCTATAAACGATTTTTTAACGCTTAGCTGTTGTGCTATTTCTTCTGTGGTCATGAATCTTTCAAGCCCGTAAAGGATGAGGTCAAGGGTTTCATATTTGATGCCGAGTTCTGTTTCCGCGAGCTGGTTGGGCCAAAGGGCGGGTGTGGATGGTTTTGCTGCAAGTTCACGAGGGATGCCTATGTGCTCGGCGAGCTTGCGAACTTGGGTTTTATACAGGTCCATTAAAGGTGAAATGTCTGCGGCTACATCTCCCCATTTAGTGAAGTATCCCATCATGGTTTCTGACTTATCTGAGCTTCCGCCGACTATCTTGTTAAGCTTATTCGCGTAATAGTACAGGTAAATCATTCTGGTTCTTGCCTTCACGTTGCCCTTACACAGTTTATCTGCTTGATCAAATATTGGTATTGTCTTGTAAAAGCCTTCTAAAACCGGTGTTATGTCGCATATCTGTGCTTTCAAACCGAATTTTTCTGCCACAAACTTTGCGTCATCAATATCTTTGGAGTTGTATGTTTCTTTTTCTGGGAGCATAAGCCCAGTCACCCGGTTTCCTCCAATTGCGAGGCTGCAAATGGCTGCTGTTGTGGCGCTGTCTATTCCGCCGGACAGACCAAGAACTATGCCTTCTGCTCCCGCGTTCTCAACGTATTCTTTAATGAAACGTTTAATTCTCTTCTCAACCTCAGGCAAATCCAGTTCGAATACAGATGGTGTCAATTTCATCTATGTGCACGTCCTTGCCTTTTTATGGTTGTAGGCAACTATTTAAGGGCAAGCATAAATATTAAAGGAACATAAACGACGTTGTAGAAGCGATGTTGCATGGGGCGAAGAAGGAAAAAGGTGGTTCGGATTCCAAAGAAGCGGTTGCCGAAATTCTTCTCTTGCCCTAAATGTGGAAAAGAAACGGTTAAAGTTGAACTTTTCAGGGATGAGAGCCGTGCCGTGGCAGGTTGTAGTAGCTGTGGCTTCCAAGAACAATTTCCGATAAAGCCTGCCCAAGGTGAAGTTGATGTTTACTGCATGCTCACCGATAGAGTTTATGGCTCTTCAAGGAGACCGTCTGTAACAAACACGAATAACGAATAAAAGAGGTTTAAGCATGCTTGGACGTGTCGAGAAGTACTTGCTTGAAAAGATCAAGGCAGAGGGTTCGATTCACATGACCCTTGTGGACCCTGAAAAAATGACGCCTTCGCAAGCTTCACAAGTTGCTGAAAACTCTAAAATTAACGGAACTTCCGCCATGATGATTGGCGGCTCAACTTTTGTTTCTCAGGCTCACCTTGACGACGTGATAAAAGCTATTAAACGCATCGTTGAAATTCCAATAATTCTTTTCCCGAACAATATAACGGGAATAAGCCGTTACGCAGATGCCATATGGTTCATGTCTCTTCTGAACTCTGTAGACCCTTACTTCCTTATAGGCGCCCAAATTTTAGGGGCTCCTCTAGTGAAAAAGTTTGGTTTAGAACCGATTTCTATGGGTTATATAATCGTAGGCGAAGGCGGCACCGCTGGCGTTGTTGGCAAAGCTATTCCCATACCGTACAACAAACCAGACCTCACAGCTGCACACGCTCTTGCTGGGCAGTACCTTGGTATGCACTTCATTTATCTTGAAGGTGGCTCTGGAGCTAAGAACCCTGTGCCTCCTGAAATGATTCAAATGGTTAAGAAAGTAACTGATATTCCACTTATAGTGGGCGGCGGTATAAGAACCAAGAAGCAAGCTTTAACCGCAGCCTCAGCAGGCGCCGACATAATAGTCACAGGTAACATCATCGAAACCACTCGTGGCAAACAAAAAGTATCTGAAATCATTGAAGGTGTTAAAGGAAACAGGGGTTAATCGCCTTGTCCGTTTTGAGTTGGAGACGCTGAACCCGCAGTTTTGCCGGGGCTTTTTTTCGATTTTTATGTTAGAAAGCAAAAATAAGCACGTTGTTTACACTGTTTGGGGAGCGCTGCTACTTGAATAGCGAAATGAGCGAGGGCTATCAAACTTACATCGAAACTATGGAGAACGAGCTCAAGCAATTATACGACATAAGCAAGCGCGCCAGATCAATCGGGCTTGACCCGTCGTTGAAGACTGAATGTGTTATTGCAAAGGACATCGCTGACTTGGTTGAAGGTCTTGTGGGTCCAAAAGATGTGGCTGTGAGCATTCGCGAATTAAACTCGAAAATGCAAAGGGAAGAAATCGCCTTCAAAATTGCCGAAGAAATTGTTAACGGCAAATTCGGGCGCATGGAACCCGAAACCGCGGCTGAACAGGCTATCCGCACCGCTCTAGCAATTTTTACTGAAGGCTTAACTGCTGCTCCAATACAAGGCGTGGCTCAAGTTAAAATAAAAGCTAACGCTGATGGGACAAGTTATCTTGCCATATACTTTGCTGGTCCCATACGGTCTGCTGGAGGAACAGATCAGGCGTTAACTCTTGTTGTTGGCGATTTCGTGCGGCGCCAGCTTGGGCTTGACAAATACAAGCCAACAGACGATGAGGTCGCTCGCTTCCTTGAGGAGCTAAGGCTGTATGAGCGTACTGTGGGGCGTTTTCAGTATCACCTTCCAGATGATGAAGTTAAGAAAGCACTTGGCTTGCTTCCTGTTGAAGTTACGGGCACGGAATCTGACCCCGTGGAAGTTTCTTCTTACAGAAACCTGCAGCGCATAGAGACAAACCGTGTTAGAGGCGGTGCCTTAAGGGTCGTCAACGATGGCATTGTAGGGCGCGCCGCCAAGGTTCTGACAATAATAGAGAAGCTTGGCTTTCAAGGGTGGGATTGGCTTAGAGAATTCAAGAAAAAATCCTCAAAGAAGTCTGGTGGCTTCATGGATGACGTAATCGCTGGGCGCCCAATTTTTTCCTTCCCTTCCAGATATGGTGGCTTCAGGTTGAGGTATGGCAGGTCACGAAACACAGGGCTCGCTGCTGTAGGGATTCATCCAGCAACAATGCTGGTTGTAGAACGTTTTCTAGCTGCTGGCACGCAAATGCGCCTAGAACTTCCTGGGAAAGGAGGCGTCACCGTCCCAGTGGATTCTCTTGAACCTCCTGTCGTCTTATTGAAGGACGATTCAGTAGTTCGTGTCTCTCTTGAAAACTTCAAACGCGTGAAGAACAAAGTCAAAAAAATTCTGTTTTTGGGCGATATTCTGATTAGTTTCGGTGATTTCCTTTACACGAACAAAACGCTTTCTCCTTCTGGTTACGTTGAGGAGTGGTGGGTTGAAGATTTAAAGTTGGCTATAGCGGAAAGGTTTGATAGCGACATAGCTAAGGCCGCTGAAGCCGCCAAGATTTCAGGAGAAAAACTGGGTGCTTTTTTGGAAGACCCTTTCGTCAAGAAGCCGACTGCTGAAGAAGCAATCGCGTTGTCCCTGCACCTCGATGTGCCTCTACATCCGAGATCCCTGTTCTTCTGGTCAAACCTCCCTTCAGTTCAAGAGGTTGAGATGCTGCAAAGTTGGCTGTCAGAATCCGAAGTAACGCTTGAAGATGGTACTGCTCAGAAGATAGTTGGCGTCATGGAACCGAACGTGGCTCAGGCTTTGAGAAAACTTTTTGCTCCACACAGAATCATAGACGACAATATTATTCTTGAGGGGGAGGACGCTTGCGCCTTTGCTTTTTGCCTTGGATATGGAACTTCTCGGAAACTGGATAGTAGTCAGGTTGAGTCCGTGTTGAAGGCGGTTAGTTTGCTTTCTGGCGTTGAAGTCAGGGATAAGGCGCCTACGTTTGTGGGTGCCCGTATGGGAAGGCCTGAAAAAGCGAAGCGGCGGGAGATGAGACCGCTGGTTCATGTTCTTTTCCCCGTGAGTTTAGCCGGTGGTTCCCATAGAGACCTCACAGCAGCGGCGAAGAAAGGCCCAGTGTTCCTTGACATCTCTAAACGTAAATGCCCCAGTTGCAAGACTTTCACTTTCAAAGTGAAGTGTGCTAATTGTGGATGTGAAACAATTCCTGAAAAGAGTTGTCCACGTTGTGGCCGGGCCTTGAAAGACGACAAATGCCCAACCTGTAAAGCGCATGCTGTCCAATATCAAAGGCAAGCATTCAATTTCAGGGAACTTCTTGACAGCACTTGCAGTTCGCTCGGTGTTCCTCGTCCAAAAATCTTGAAAGGCGTTAAAGGATTGACAAACGAGGATAAAACTCCTGAAATTATCGAGAAAGGTGTTTTGAGGGCGAAACATGACTTATCAGTTTACAAGGATGGAACAATACGTTTCGACGCTACTAATGCACCTTTAACGCATTTCAAGCCCGCTGAAGTCGGGGTCTCTGTCGAAAAGCTTAGACAACTCGGATACTCACATGATGTGCACGGCGTATCCTTAGCTGACTCGAACCAGATATGCGAACTTAAAATTCAGGATGTTGTCCTCCCGCGGACTGCAGGAGAGTATTTCGTGCATGTTGCAAGATTCATAGACGAGCTCTTGGTGCGAGTTTACAAGCTTCCACGCTACTACAACATTGAACGTCCTGATGACCTTGTTGGGCATCTGCTTATGGGCTTGGCTCCCCACACCTGCGTTAGCATCTTGGGGCGGGTCATCGGCTACACTAACCTTAACGTTTGCTATGCGCATCCGATTTGGCATTCAGCCAAAAGGCGGGACTGTGACGGTGACGAAGACGCTGTTATGCTGGCGTTGGATATTCTCCTGAACTTTTCCCGCAGGTACCTGCCCTCGCAGATAGGCGGCATTATGGATGCCCCTTTGCTTTTGATTCCCTTTGTGAACACTAAAGAAGTGCAGCGGCAGGCTCACGATTTTGACGTTGACGGTGTTTACTCTCTTGAATTTTACGAGAAAACTTTGGAGAAAGCGGAAGCTAAAAACGTCCGCTCTATGATAGACATAGTCAGTCATAGACTTGGGACTGAAGCGCAGTTTGAAGGCTTTAAATTTACCACGCCTGTTTCAAACGTAAATCTTGGCAATTCAAACAGTGCGTATAAGCAGTTTAAGTCAATGGTTGAAAAATTGCATATGCAGTTGGAGTTAGGGGAAAAAATTGATGCTGTTGATGTGAGGCATGTCGCCTTAAAGGTGTTGACGACTCATTTTATTCGAGATATTGCGGGTAACATGCGGGCTTTCTCAACTCAAGCTTTTAGGTGTAAGGCATGTAACAGGCGTTTCCGCCGTTTGCCTCTCCGCGGTAAGTGTTCTTTCTGTGGTGGCTCCTTGACTCTGACTGTTTATCGTGGTGGCATAGAGAAATATCTTGATGCGGCTCAACAGTTAATTGACAAGTATGAGTTACCCAACTATTATGCTCAGAGAATTGCCTTGATGAGAGACGAAATTGAATCATTGTTCGATAATAAAAAACCAAAACAAGTAAGCCTCACAGACTTCACGTAAGACTAAAGCTTTTCAACACAAACCACTATTCTATTCCTTGGTGACATAAACATCAAAGAAGCATTTCACCCAAACGCCTACCTGCAACACGTGAAGAACGTGAAAAAGGGGCTTAAAGCTAGAACCCGAATACTGAATGTTCTAGAAACCCAAGTGTCAGCCGCAGCGGCAATAGCAGAGGGTGCGTCCCTGTCATATGGTGTTGTGATGCACCATTTGCGGCTCCTCGAAAATGAAGGCACAGTTAACCGCAAAGGAAAACGACCGTACCTTTGGGTGCTGACAGGCTTAGGGCAGAAACGGCTAATCCGCTAGAACGTGCATTGACAAGGTGACTGCTTGCATTTTGGGCATTTCCTATTGTACTTTTTTATGGCTGCGGTTTCAAGATCAACTCCTGTTATGTTAGCCAGCGACGCAAGCCACGCAATGACGTCTGCGAACTCTTTTTCAGTAGCTTCCTTGTCGCTTCCTTCAAGCGCTTCTCTCAACTCTTCAAGTTCGTCCGCAAGCCAATCATACGTCCCTTTTACTCCCCGTTCAGAATCCCTGTGAAAGTATAACCGCCTCATCATTTCTTGAAACTCACGTATGTGCACCATAGTCACCCTTTTCCGCTATAGTTTGTTTATACTCTTCCAAAGTTTAAACCTTGACGACATAACTTCGCCACTAAAACCTTCTTGAACACCCTGTTTTACGGTGAACCTTGAAAGGCTCAGAAGAATGCGCAACATTAATAATGCAGAAAACTATACGTTTGTACCCAGCTTTGACAAAAGGTAAAATGCTATGAGCAAGAGAAAGAAAGAAAGCGGTCCAATGCCGGCGGCGAGCGCAGGCTTACTGAGGTTTTTCGAGGAAGAAACCGAAGGTGTCAAGATTAGACCTGAACTTCTCGTGGTGTTCGCCGTATCTCTAATAGTGGTTTCTGTTCTAGCGAAAGTGTTTTTCCCCATTGCTTAAGGCGCTTTCAGCGTCGTGGCGCATGTAGAACTTCTATTCTTTGAACTGAGTTAAGGTGTAGGAATAATTCGCTTCTTTCTTCTCGGCTTGCGACTTGAGGTATAGGTTGAGCAATTGTTGCTCTTAAAACCACGGCTTCAGCGTCTGAAAGCCAGATTCCAGACGGTTCATGCGTGACAGCTGCAAGTGTGCCTTCAAAGCCGTAGGCCGGATCTAGAATGACTCTGATTTTCTTCCCCACATTTCTTTCGAGCATCTGAAATATGGATGGGGGCAATTTTTGCTCTGCCATATGCTTGACTTCGCAGGGTCAGTATAATCATTACTCTAGAGATAAAACAATTGCTCCCTTTTAAACGTGTAACATCTATGGTGCGGCTGTTAAAAAAGAATTCTTCCACATCATATTTTTTAGTTTTTCATGTTAAAACCTTTGCATAGTTTTATACAGGTTATAAAAAAACATGTTTTAATGGTAGTAGGAACTTCTCCCTTAACTT
Source organism: uncultured Candidatus Bathyarchaeia archaeon (assembly GCA_964540545.1). Lineage (GTDB taxonomy): Archaea > Thermoproteota > Bathyarchaeia > Bathyarchaeales > Bathycorpusculaceae > SG8-32-3. The sequence continues at coordinate 3,484 of CAZINA010000020.1, read as the reverse complement.
AGCTAGCTTTTAATAATCCTATGCAATTCATTAGGAAACCAATTTGAGATGGTAAACGTGGCAACTGAGGAATCGCTGAACCACTCCATGAACAGTGCATTGAAACATTACTCTTCAATGTTTTTTCTTCCTTCCTTCCAAAAGGCAGTAGCCTCAGTAGCCGTGCTTTGCATATGCGGAGTCGGGCTTTCTACTTTTGCTCTTACATTACAGCTTCCAAGTTTGTCTTTGGCTGATGGTTTCCTCAGAAGTCTTTTTCTCGGCGTTTCTGTTTTCGCCGTGGTTCTCTTCTCTGATTTTTTAATTAGCAAAATAGTTCTTGGGGGGGACGCGATTTATGTTTTGAGAAGAACAGTGGCGCTTTCCCTTTTCTGCTGGGTTCTATGGCTGTTCTTCATTATTCTCGGCGTTGTCTTCGGCGCCTTCTTTGGTTTGTCCTGGTGGGTTAAGCTTTGCCTTTTAGGCTTTGCCGCCGTAACGACCTTCCGTGCGGTCGTTTTTATTGCAACTTCATCGTTGCGATTCCTGCGTCGTTTAGTAGCCTCATTGTTTTCTCCTTTGCTTTGTATAGTGCCGTTCATGGTTTTTTGGGCAGGCATTGATAGTGCCATTCCTCTTCAGTTTCTGCCTTTTCTGGTTATTTCAACCATAGCTGGTTGCTCTTTCGCTTTCCTGTTTGTCTTCCTTGTGGACCAGGTGGGACGTCGCACGTATGGTGTGCCTTCTATGCCGCTTTTCAGAGCGTTCATGCTAAATTGGGTTGCGGCTCTAAACGCGCCTTTTGAAGCGTTACTAGAAAAACTAGGCGAAAACGAGGATATTGAAGTCACCCTTATGAAATTTGATTCTTACAAACCTAAAGCTGCGATTATAGTTCCTCTTGTTCATCCTGGTCCCTTCAAGAATATTGGTAGCAGTCTTCTTCCGTCTCTGCTTAAACGTGATTATGAAAAAGAGTTTGGCTGTGATGCGTGTGTTCCTTTAGGCATCCTTGGTCATGAACTTGACTTGGCTTCACAATCACAGAATCAGAGAATAATAACTCAAGTAATAGAAGCCGCCAAGTTTCCGGCTTCTGCTGATAGGGCAACACCTTTCGTTAAAGTCACCGAGGGCTTCGTCACTGCTTCCTGCCAAGTTTTCGGAAAGACTGCTTTTCTTTCGTTTACTCTTGCTCCAAAAACCACTGAAGACCTGCCACAGGAGTTGGGGCGCATCGTTAATGAAGAAGCCGAGAAACTCGGGCTTGAATGCAACATAGTAGTCAACGCTCATAACAGCCTTACTGACACAGTTGAGGTAGAAGCGTCGATAGAGACATTGCGTGATGTGGCTTCCAAATGCCTCAAAAAAGCTGTTTCTCTGCCTTCTTACGCGTTTGAGGTTGGTGCTTCCACAGTTTTTCCTAAGGAATTCAGTCTGGAAGATGGTATGGGTTCAGGTGGAATCACTGCAGTGGTAGTTAACGTGGCTGAACAGAAAACCGCCTATGTTGTAATTGACGGAAACAACATGGTTTCGGGGTTGCGCGAAGAAATACTTTCGGCTCTCAAGTCTGCAGGTTTTCACGAATGTGAAGTTTTCACAACTGACACACACGCGGTAAGCGCTGTAGTTCTGGGACGCCGCGGTTACCATCCTGTCGGCGAAGCCATGAATCATGAGACGTTAATCCGGCGCATCACGGAAGTGGCAAATGAGGCGGCGTCGAACTTGGAATCCTGTAAGGCTGGCTGCTTGCGTTTGGTAGTGCCTAAAGTCAGGGTCATAGGAGAAGCACGGTTAGCATCCTTATCACTGCTTGTTGATAAGGCTCTTCGAAGGGCGAAGCAAATAGTTGCCCCGATTTTCGTGTCTGAGGGGCTATTCTTAATCTTGCTTCTGGCACTATTGTAATCTTTCTAAGAATACTTGCATTACCAGTAGTTCTTTTTTTTTAGCTTGCATTCTTTATTTTTCTTGTTGCTCGTCGAGGTTTTCTTTTGAGTTCTGTTCCGCAGATTTTACATGTTGTGGACTTGTAGTCAGCGGGGTATTTCCTGTGGCAGGCGGGGCAGTATCTAATCCACTCGAGAAGACGTTTGATGCCAAAAGTGGCGAGAGAAATGAATTCTATTCCTAATTGAGTGGCGACGTTCTGTATTGAATAGTCGTCTGTTACGATTTTGGGAGTGCATCCTTCTGCCTTGAGTTCTGAAGCTAATGCTAAGATTTGTAGGTCGGTTTCTGACAGGAAAAACGCGTCGCCAACCTTTTTCGCGGATGCTTTCACTTTGTTCCAGTATTCTTCGGAGGGCGCCTTAACTTTCACTTTGCCGTTTTCCACTGCTGTTTTGAACCGCACCCAAGACATTGAGTTAGCTCTTATTTCGTCTTCTACCGTGGGAGCTGTAACTTGGTCTTCACTTACGGAAAACGGGTCAAATCCAGCCAAGAAGGCAGAGGTATCTAAAACCATGACTCTTTTACATGGATTGTTTTTCTGAATTTTTCATCACGTTCCCTTGAACAGTAGCCTGCTTCGCAGTCGATGGTAGAAGTCATCTTTAAACCTGATGAAAGAAGCCACGTTTTTGGAACGCGTAATCGTTAACGTGGGGTTTTTGGATGTTACAACTTGGCGGTAGTTTCCGTCGATTAAAACAAGCACTTCCTTTGGTCTTATGGCTTCAATCGTAACTTTTGATTTCGCTGAAAAAACGATTGAGCGGAACACTGTTAAAGAGCAGATAGGAGTTAAAACAAACGTCTCTACTTCTGGGTCCAAGACTGGGCCGCCTGCCGAGAGTGAATAGCCCGTGGAGCCTGTCTGAGTGGATACTATCAAACCGTCTGCCTGACATTTTAGGATTGGTTCTTCATCCTTGCGGATTTGCGTGTAAAGTATTTTTGAAGGTTCTCCTGCAGAAATCACCACGTCATTTAAAGCGTCGGGCATGGCTTCTCCGTCTGCCGATACCGCAAGCTTCGCGCATTTTTCAATCTTGAACTCACCCTTCAGGGTTTTGTCCACGGCGCTGAATGCGTCTTTTGGCTCAACCTCTGTCAGGAACCCGCGAACACCCATGTTGATGGCTAATATTGGCGGTTCAGGATCAGGAACTGCGAGGCAGGTCCTTAAGATGGTTCCGTCTCCGCCTATGGTTATTATGAAATCCGTCTTCATGTTCTTAAGCGGAACCGTTTTAGCTGGCGCGTCCACTTTCTCCGCGATGATATCCTCAATGTAAACTTCTAAGCCTTTGTCTCTAAGGTACTCTGCTAATTCCTTGGCGAGATCTAATGCCTTTTTCTTATCGCAACGGGCAACTAATCCGACGCTTCTGAACACTTTTTTCACCATTCAGGTAAACAGCGCTATCCTGCACTTGGCGGGATAAAGCCTAATGAAAGATGAGCTGGTTCAAATATGGCTTAATTCGGCGCCATATCCCCACAGCTAATCAAAAGCTACTGGAGTTCAATAATAAAAGAGTTTGGGAGC
>CAZINA010000019.1:0-24211 GCA_964540545.1 uncultured Candidatus Bathyarchaeia archaeon | reverse complement strand
ATACCTTGCAAACTGCTGAGATCGTGACCACGATACATGAATTCTTTCGGCATTTCTTATTCACCTAACGCTAAACTCTTTAAACGCTATAAACGTTACCTCTTCCTACGCTTCTTCTGTCCTGCGCCACTAGCACCAATCAACCCAACTTTCTGCCCTGGCGGTGCACCATGAGAAACCGTAGTTCCCTTACGCGCACTCTTCTTACTGCTACCATACGGGTGCACAGCAGCAATCATAGCTCTTCCACGAGTTCTCGGGTACTTATGACCCTTCGCCTTCATCAGATGGAACTTTTCTCCTGCCTTAAGAAACGGCTTCTCCGTCCTCCCAGCACCAGAAACCACGCCTACAGTCGCCATACAATGATCATTGATGTATCTTGTACGACCAGAAGGCAACTTTATCATTGTGCCTTGCGGCGTATGACCCACAACCGTGGCGTAAGCACCTGAAGACTTCGCCATTTTCCCGCCATCACCTGGTCGAAGTTCAAGATTGCAAACCATAGTGCCCTCCGGCATTTTTCCCAACGGAATAATATTGCCGACATCCGCAGGGGCTTTTCCCCCCAAGCTTATTTCCTGCCCCTCAAAAACACCTTCAGGGGTTACAGTGTAACACGTTTCGCCGTTCTCGAACCGCACAAACGCCAAAGGCGCTCCACGTCCAGGATCATGAACAAGGGCTTCAATGACACCGTTAAATACAGAATCAAAAGTTTCCTTAGGAGTCATTGCTGGCGGATACTTTGCAGGAGCAACTCTCTTGTGAGTTGAAGCTCTATACGTAGAGCCACCGCGACCGCGTCTTTGAACACGAATTCTTTTACCCATTAATCATACCCCAATAATTTCACAAAATGCCTAGTTTGATAGCGACATCCGACGCCTTGAATTCTGGTTTAAGCTTAACAAAAGCTTTCTTTTCTCCCTGAGGCGTTATGAGAACCGTGATTCTATCTACTTCCACTTCGTACAGTTCCTCAACAGCTTTCTTCACGTCGCTTTTTCCAGCTTTAACATTAACTACGAAAATGAGTTTGTTATCCTTTTCAACCATGAGGCTGGCAGCTTCCGTCATCAACGGATAAAATATAACTTCAGCAGGATCCATTACTCGCCTTTTCCTCCACCATAAATTATATCCAACTGTTCAATCGCGCCGTTACTCCACAACGTCAACCTACCTGGGTGCGTTCCTGGCGCCAACATCTCTGCGTTGAGATTATTCACTGTGACGACATCCACCCCTGGAATGTTGCTTGCAGCTTTAGCTACTCCTTTGTTTTCAGCCACTACTATGAGGGGTCCAACGGCTTGCTTAATTTTTCTGCCCCTGCGTTTGCCTTTGCCAGCACGTATTTTTCTGCTGGCCTTCACGCGGTTGATGTCAGATAGGACGCCTAAGTTGGTGAGCGCCTCTTCTACTTCTTTGGTTTTAGTTAATTTCTCAATTAAGCCTGTGACTATTAAGGGAATTTGAGGGGCATCTTCAATTGCGTGACCTCGAGAGGCTACTTTTTCTTTTGAGGCTGTGGCTGCTATAGCTGAACGTAAAGCGAGATGTGCTTCTTTTTTGGAAATACGCTTCACAATCTTCTTTTCAGATCTCGGTGGGTGTGGCTGTCTTCCACCGACTGTGCTGGGCGCTAAAGCCGCCCTTCCTCCGCCACCTTTCACTCGCGGTATCCTTGCTATGCCCATTCCTGTGCCGCGGGATTCTGCGCTGGTTTTCTTTCCCGCCATGGGGTCGCGGCCTTGTGGTTGAATCCTGCTGGATTGAATGGCGAGGACAGCGCGTTTGATGACATCTGGTCTTAAGGGTGTTTCGAAAACGTCTGGGATTTTTGTTTTGCCTACGGGTTTTCCTTGAAGGTCAAAGATTTTCGCGGTTTTTTGTGCGGGCATTGTTTAGTCTCCGTTATTTACCTTGGGGTGATTCTAGTGATGTATATGTGATTTGTGGGGGTGTTTCAGGCGTCTCTTTTGGTGGTCGTGCTGGGTGGCGTAGGCGTATGGTGCGTTTCTCTGTACCGGGTATACTGCCTTCTATGAGTATGTATGGTCCTTTAAGTTGGCCATAACGTATGTAGCCGCCTTTAACGGTTATTTCTTTGCCGTCTTTGCCTATTTTGAGGATGCGTTTGTTGTATTCTGTGCGTTGGTGGTAGCCCATTTGTCCTGCGCGTGGGACTGAGTACATGACGTGAGCGGGTTTCCATGGGCCGAGTGTGGCGACCCCGCGTTTGGTTTTTCGTCCTTTGTGCTGAAGTATGGTTACGCCCCAGCGTTTGACTGGGCCTTGGAAGCCTTTGCCTGTGGTTATGGCAGCGATGTCTGCTTGTTGTCCTTCTTTGAATACTTCTTCAGCGGTTACTGTTTTGCCTAAAAGTGTTTTTGCGTATTCAAGTTGTTGTGGGATTGTTGCGCCGCCGATTTGGACTTCGGTTATGTCTGGTTTCTTTTTGGCTAAGCTTGTTTGTTTGGGTTGTGTTGCTGTGATTACACGGATGGCGGTTGTTTTGTCGAGGTTTTTGTCGAGGTTTTTGAGCATTTTTTCCGTGTCAAAGTTTTCTGGCAGGACAAGCGCACGATCGAGTTCTGCTGGAGGATCTTTCATCCAAGCTTCAGTTAAATGCTTAAGCCCGTACAGGGTTTTTGTGTAAGTGCGTATACCAATTATGAGAATCGGGGGAGTTTCTATTACAGTGGCGGGGCGTACGACCTCTTTGCCGAAGTTGGGGCTGCGTTTCCGGTCTTCTATGGTGAAAACGTAGGTCATTCCCGCTTTGTAACCTGTAAAGCCTAAAAGCCTAGGTGTATCCGCGTCAAGTTTAGGCCAGTAGCGGATTCGCGCAACTGGTTTTTTAGCGCGTTTCCTAGGTAAATAAGCAAGTGAACCATGTTTCGGGGCGTGTTTTTTTCTGTGTCCCATTTTATTTCCGCCTCGCGTCTTTTAGCAATGACAAACTTAGGTAATAAACGTTACCGTCTATTTTAGCTGTATAATCATTTTCTGATTTACTTGAAACAGTCTATAGCCCCTTTATTTAAAGGAGGAACTATAATGGCTCTGAAAGAGTCAAGACGTTGTTTTTTTATATGTTATTGAGCGGTTTCTGTGCCAATACGGGACCTACCCCTCTATTTTTCTGGAACGCTGTGCCGATAGACCCCCTCCTCGTTTTCTGCATACAACTACTATAGGATCCTAATAGGCGGCAAATATACGGGTTGTTTATGGGCTTTAGTGGTCCTTGGGCTTGGATTTGTTATGTGCTTGTAGAAGTGTAAATGGTATGTTGAAACCGTTTTTGGGTCTGTTGCATTGCTTACCTGTTTTGCTGATGACTTTGTTCTCTTTATGTAGGGTAGAATATTAGCTGCAAATGGGTAGGAAAAAAATTATGGGGTGTTATTGTAACGCGGGTATGTTTGTTTCTACTATGTTTATGTCTAATTCTATGCCCTCTGGTAGCTCCGTGTTTGTCATGCTCATCTTCATCTTCAATGGCCATTCAATTGCCTTGTCGACATACACAGTCAACATTAGACCTTCGTCTGCAATGTCATACTCGTAAACTATGCAAGTTCTTGTGCCTATGCCATCAATATTCACGGTTGACTCATAGCTGTTTGTAAGGTCTATGTCTTCGTCTTCGAATGCGGTCATTAAGCCCATTTCTGATAGGGGAACCCATGCGCTTTCTTCGTTTTGCTCAGTGTCTCCACCGTATTCCCCGAATGATGAACTCATTTGGAAGGAGGTGGAAATCAATGCATGTGTTTCGTTGAAGTCAACTATTTCTTGTCGTACAGTGAAATCTATGCTCATTGACATGTCAATAAAGCTACCCAGGTCCTCAGCAGAAATCGAAGCTGACCCTTCGTATGTTGCGTATGCGCCCTTGAAAAGCCATGCGTCTTGACCCTGAGGCTGAGGGCTTGAGATGAAAGCGCTGACTAGCAATGCTCCAACTATAACGGATACTGCTACAATGGCTACTATTGCAATCAGTTTGATGTGGCTTTTTGGTTGTGGTGTATTCGTTGAATAAGTAACATTTTCAGATTCAGATTCCAAACTTTAACACCGCATGGGAGTACAAAAAACCGCTAATAATAGCTTGTGCACCACAGATATGAATTGATAAAAATTTATCAAATTTGGGCTTCCAAGAGTTTTATTGTTTCAAACAACGGTAAAGCATGCTCCGCTGTGACCCTCACGCTCATACCGTAAGACTCAAATCTGTGCAGCGTCTCATCCACACCTGCCAACGTAGATTGCATCAAAAGAACTCTACCCTTGTGCTTCAGGTAGTTTGGTGCCTCCAAAATGAAGCGGTCAATAACCTGCCTGCCCGTTGCCCCTCCAGCCCAAGCCCGTCCAATCCAAGACTCCATTTCATTCTCCCCCGCCGGCAAGTAAGGCGCGTTGAGAAACACAACGTCAAACTTGCAACTTTCCCTTAACGCCGTAAACAGGTCACCTTGTACGTAGTGAACCTTATTTTGCACATCGTTAAGTTTCGCGTTTTCTTTTGCACAGCGAATAGCATACGGGTTAACGTCAACGGACACTACTGAGCTTGCTTTCTCGGCGGCGAGTATACCCAGTATTCCACATCCAGTGCCTACATCCAACACAGTCTCGGCTTCCTTCACATTTAGGTTTTCAGCGAAGAGAAACGAGTCTTCAGCAGGCTCGTAAACGTTCTCCCAAACATCAAAAACGCGGTCGCCGAAGAAAATTCGTTTAGTGGTCAAGGGCATTTGCTAACTCTCCGAAAGCTTCAGGCGACAATTTCCTCACTCGTTTTTCACGAAAAGGAATAGTCCGCACCATTTTTTCGGCGTCTTCCTTGGTTACTTTAAGCGTGCTTTTGATTAAGGGAACAAGTGCATTGCTGAGTTTCTTGTTGCGTTGCGTGAAGAGCCACCGAACCATCTGCCTGAAAAACGATTCGTCCTTGACTTCGAATGGTGCTGTTGTCCAAGGCGTTAGGCGCACTATGACTGAGTCTACTTCTGGCTGAGGATAGAACATGTGTTTGGGTGCTGAGTCCAAAAGGTTAACCTCAGCGCTGTAAAGAGTAGCAACAGTTAGCCATCCGTAATCCTCACTTCCCACAGCAGCCACAAGACGACCTGCAAACTCCTTCTGTAAGACCAAAACAGCACAGTCAAAACCTCTATCAAAAAGCCACAGAAGCAGTCGCGAAGAAATCTGATAAGGAGGAATCGAAACCACTTTGCTGAAGCTTGGCACCAACGCCTTCAACACGTCACCCTCAATCACCGTCACGTTGGCTAAGCCTCTGAGCTGTTCACGCAGCACCGTGGCAACACGGGGGTCTTTCTCAACTGCCAAAACGCTTTCACATAGATTCGCGAGAAAACGGGTCAAGAACCCGAAGCCTGCACCAGCATCCAACACCACATCCGCCTTGCCCAGTGAAGCATAATCGAATAGTTTGGGAAAAATCGAAGGCTCAACCATGAAATTCTGTCCAAGAAGCTTGTTCGGAACAATTCGAAACTTTCGAAGCAACCGCTTCGTTTCTAAAACACTCATCACTTATGCCTTAAACACAACGACTTAATGAACACGCGTGAACAACCGATACTTACTGTCACCCTCAAGCTCTTCAAGCACCCGCTTAGTAACTAACTTCACAGGATTCGGCAGTTCAGTTCGCTTCTGCAAATCATCAAAACTCTCAAACGCCTTCCGCTCTCGTTGGTTAATTACCTGCCACATGTACTTTTTACCTATACCAGGCACTAACTCCAAAGCATGCATACGCGGCGTGATAGCTCGAGCAGTGTTAAAAAAGTTAACAAACCACTTCTCACGGTTCAAAACTATGCTGCTAATCACACTTGGAAGCTCCGCTTTAGCAGCAGCCGTCAACTCGTCAAAGCCGACTCGTCCTATAATGTACGTAACCTCTTTCCGCGCATCCTTCCCTACGTACACGCGGTCATTAGGCTTAAGCATTAAACCTTCCTTCACCAAAGCCTCCAGTAAAGTGAAAAACTCTTCACCCACGCACTGAATCAGAGCTCCCGCTCTGTAACCTGCTCGACCAGTAGCGCGAAAACCTGGTCTGCCATGCGGCAAGAAATCTAACACGTAAGCGTGTGCTTCGTATCGCTTCTCCATAATAGTTCCTGAATCCCTTTATTCCTATTCGCGCTTACTGCTTAAAAATCATTAGCCGAATCTCGGCTATTTGACAGCTCTGCTATCATCAAGAAGCGCGATAATTGCTTCCAATTTTGCAGTTTCAATAATTTTGCGGCCACTAGCCAAGAAAATCCGTAGTTCATCCACAGTTTCAGGCATGCAATTTACTACCTGAACAGCTTCGGCCTCTTCAAGACCAAAATCCTTCATAAGCTTCCTTAAAAGTTTCTCCGCCTTCTTAGCGTCCAATTTAGAGAATTTATTCACGTAATCTAAAGTGCGCCTTTGGAATTGGTCTAAATTCTCCTCACCTATTGCCTCAAGCACGCTCTTGACCTGTGGCAACGTGAGTCTTTTTTCGGTTTCATCTTGATTTTCCATGTTCAACTACTACCCTTATATGGCTCTAAATGTTCAGACCGAACAATTATTTTCTTAACAGCATTGCCATCTGATACGCTTACCACGTACCCGCGTCCACGCTTTTCCACTACTGTGCCGATTTTTCCGTGAAAACGCTTATGAGGCAGACTCTTCTGAACACTGGAATCCATCTTTATAATAACCTGAGAACCTGTCTCATACTCAATCAGCAACTTACCCAGCTTTGGCTTGCCTCTCTCACGAGGCTTTTTAGTCAGAAGCCGACGTGCGCCAGTGTAATACCCTTTTGAACCTCTCATCAACAATTCACCTTACTCTGATCATCCATAATAACGTTTAAAACATCCAGCTTGAGGGGCGTCGCTCTGTTTTCAAGCAACTCTGAAACGTTGGGCTTTGTTCTTCCTTCATCTCCAGACACTAATTCCTTCACGTAGAGGCCGCCTTGACAACGTATTTTCATCTCGGCCCTCTTAAGCGACACTTTCTTAACTTTAACCTCATATATGTACTTTTCTCGGATCAAATCCGCCCTTCTATGCAAAACACGCAGAGGCGTCTGCTGCTTGATCAAGATGCCACTCAGTTTCTCCTCTAAAAGCCGTAGGCCCTCTTCAGAAACCTCGTTCTCAAAATCAATTAACACACGGTACTCTTTCTGAGCAGACTCCCCCTTCTTCAATCGCCTAACAACATCCTTGCTGCTGAAGCGTAAACCGGAAACCTCAACCTTTCCCTCAGCATTTGCGTTAACAGCGGCTTCCAGATTCTTCAAGTCCAGAAACCTCTTCTTAGGCTTCGAAATTTCAATCACGAAGGGACGGCCACTGCCCAGCATCCTCGCGTCAATGTCTTCTCTTCCAGAAGCATGAAAAGAGGTTTTCTCGCCTTCAGCGGCCTCCAACAGCGGCTTCGAAGCCAGTTCCTCCACCGATTCAGGATACATCTTTCCCGTTCCACCGCATTTTTCGCAGCCTTTTCCGCGGCAGCTTGAGCAGAACCACTTCGACTGCGGAATATCCCTAACGAGCTTCCTGTACCTGCCCGCCACAAAGAGAGGATTAACTTGAAGTCTCACCTGCTCAGTAAACGGGTTGATTATTACCGCAAGGTCCGGTTTCTTGTACTCTGCCGTCTTGCCTGTCTCCTCCGCGATTCTCTTACCCAGCAATCGTCCAAACTCATGCCTGATGCTCTCGCCGTAAATCACGTTAAATGCGGCTTTAAACTCGTCTTCTCGCTCCTCAACCGCAACCGGCAATTCTATCCCCACCAAAAAAGTGGTATACTCGTAGTCAGCGACAGCGTCCAAAGCTTTCTGGGTCAAACCATCAAGAAACTTGAACCTGTCTTCACATAAGAAACACGCTTTTGGTGCATTTTTCTTCGGGATACGTTTTTTCAGGTGCCGAAGAGTCTCTTGTGCTTCGCGAGAAAAACCGTTGAGCGCAAGAACTTTAAGCTTTTTCACACCCTCAGCTTTTTTCGACGAGTTAAGGTCACTGACCTGCAGTGTTAAACTGAGTTTTAACGCTTTGCCTCGGTCATTGTTTTCTATGCTGTACCCGAGCAACGCGAACTGCCTTCCGAGACAGTGGTCGCAAAGGGGATACCTGCTGAGCATACTAGCCGCTTTTTCTAAAACATCCATGAGCAGAGCCTACTTGAACCCTGTTGGGAACCCTTTACCCATGAAGGGCAGCTTCTTTTTCCGTTTGAACATCTTTAGCATTTTCCGCATCATCACGTACTGTTTCAGAAGGTCTTTAACGTCTCTCTCACTCGTTCCCGAACCACGCGCCACCCGTCTAACTCGCGAAGAATTCAAAATTTTCGGGTTCTCCTTCTCTTCAGGACGCATAGACTGAATTATAACCCGCCACTTTTCAAGCCGGCCTTCCGCCATATTCAGCATGTCCTCGGGCACATCATAAGACATGCCAGGAATCATCTTGAAGATTTTCCTGAACGGCCCCATTCCTTTGACTGCTTCAAACTGCTCGTACATGTCTGTTAAAGTGAATTTGCCGCTTAGTATCGCCTTTGCTTTCTTTTCAGGAACTTTAATTTCGGCGTCACGGACCTTGTCAAGAAGAGTTTCCAAATCACCCATGCCTAAGAGGCGCCCCACAAACCGTGAAGGTATGAAGGGTTCAATGTCTTCGGTTTTCTCACCTGTACCGATGAACTTTATAGGCGCGCCAGTGGCTGCAACCGCGGAGAGCGCTCCGCCGCCTCGGGCAGAACCATCTAATTTTGTAACCAGAATCGACCCGATCGGTGTTGCTTCATGGAAGGTTTGCGCTTGGACCAACGCTTGTTGCCCGATTGTGCCGTCAATAACCATCATGACCTCGTCAGGCCGGATTTTCTTCTCAAGAGTTTTCATCTCTTTAATGAGTTCACGCTCTTCTTTGTGCCGTCCAGCGGTATCAACGATTATCAGCTCCTTGTCGCTGAACTGCTTCAAGCCTTCTTTAACCACTTTCACAGGATCCTTAGCTTTCACGTCCCCGTACACTGGAACGTTTATGCGGGTCGCCAACTGCTGAAGCTGAGCGTAAGCGCCAGGGCGGTAAGTATCCGCGCAGATCAAGGCTGGTTTCAACCCCTTCTTAAGAAAATGCCGGGCGAGTTTGGCTGCATGAGTTGTTTTTCCAGAACCCTGAATTCCAACTAGCATCAGTATCTTCTTTTTCCCAGGCTCCATTTTGATTGGAACAGGCTTATCCCCAACAAAACGTGTCAGTTCTTCATAGACGACCTTTATCACGTGCTCGCGTCTTGAGATGCCTGGAGGAACCTTCTCTTTAAGAGCTCTTTCCTCTATTTGCTTGGATATACCAAGAACAAGTTTAACGTTAACATCCGCTTGCAATAGAGCCCTCTGGAGGTCACGAACAAGCTCCTTAACCGTAGCCTCATCTACTACAGAAGCTCTGAAAACCTTCTTTAAGGCACCGTAAAGAGAGGAACCCAAACTATCTAATACCATTTACGTATCCAGCCTTAGAACATCTTGGGCGTCTTTAAATATATTATTGCCTGAAGCAAATGAGTTTGCTATCTAAAAAGCGGTCTTCAGTCGACGGCCGTCTCCGCCAGAAACTTTACAGTAGCTATAAACCGCGGGTTACAGCTAAGAGCTGTAGTCTCTTCCCTTCGGTTTTGAACCTTGTGCTTTTCCTTGTGGTATTTGCGGTAAGGGTATCGGCGGTGGGATGTTCAATGTTCTAGATATGAGGACGGATTCAATGAAGACAACGTTGGATATTGACTGCACGACTATCGGCGGTGGCGGTTTTTTTTCTTTATGTTCTTTAAGGACTTTCTCGACTTCGTTTTTGTCGCCAGAAACGTAAGCGCTTCCTTTCAGGCTAATCTGCGCTATTGAAGGCTTATAGTTAATTGTTAAAACGAATGGAACTTCCACTGTTTCATCAGGCTTTTTATCCATGCCAACAATGTTGATGTTTGTGCCTATTTGGATGGGGGGAATCGGTTTCCTGATGTCCCAGAAGCGTTCAGCTGAAATATTCTTTATGGCTACGTTAACTCTAATCATCTAAATCATCGAAAGATAATAGGGGTCCAGAATTTAAAACTGCTTATTTCTCAACTTGCCTGTACCGTGTAAAACCACAGTGCCCGCAAGTGTATCGGTCTTTGTGTTTAGCCATGAAGTATCCTGGACCGCATCTCTCGCAGGTTGGGCGAAGCCTCGTAACCTTCTCGCCTTCTATCTTGTACAAGGCGTTAACTCCCTTTTCATCTTTCTTCTCTGCCTTTTTTTCTGGCTTGGCTGCACCTTTTTTCTCGTTTTCTTCTGTTGACATTTTACTCCTGCTCCTCTTCTTTTGGTTCTTCTGGAGGACTGTTCCTTTTTCTTATGTACTCGGGTTCGATGAATTTTGCTTGTTCTAATGTTTCATAAGCGTTAGCAACTCCAACTGCAATGTTTGTTCCCGTCATAGTTTTCATCTTCTTAATAAAAACCAGTTCCTCTTTCATCTTCAGTTGAGCAGCTATTGCCTTTTTGACTTCCAACCTTGTGGGTGTTTTACCTTTTAGTCCTTGATCTACCCTGAAGTCCACTTCTTTTCGTTTCAGAAGAGAATTTTTCTTCGTCGATACGATTTTAACTTCCATCGCTATATCACTTGCTTAGAGTGTTGAGTTCATACGATTGCTTCTTATTTAGCTTTTCGAACCGTTTTCATCGCCTTTAGGATTTCCATAGCTTCAGCCTTTTTTTCAGATGTAACCTCAACGACTACGATGCCCTCGTAGGGCTGTCCGTAAACAACCAGAGATTTTTCTGGCGCGTAAAGAACCGCAATGAGCGCCAGTAAGTCTTCCTCTCCGTCTACGATTATATGAACGTACTCGTCACTTTCAAGCGCTTCTCTTACTGCAGTGATTGCTTCTTCAGTTATAGTTCCCTGAGGATTTTCAACGTGAACCACGTTCTTACCCGTGAATACTTCTTGTTTCACTCTTTTTCTCATGCGTTGGTTGTCTGTAATCGAAAGTTGAGGGTTCATTTGGTATGCATGAAGGTTCCTTGAAACAGTATCTCCTACAGAAACTATCTTGGGCGGTTTTTCTCGTTTCACAATACTGTACATTTTCCGCATCGTTTCGTCAAACGAGCCTTGAATTAACATGCCAAAAGGTTCTTTGAGTTTCACACGCAGTTCTGGAGTAACACTATAGGCAATAGCCATTTCTCTTCAACCTTGAACTGGCACAGTTCTCACCATAACTGTGTCAAACTGGAGTTAAACGCTTATCTAACCTTTAACGCGTAACGTCCTTTCTCTTTTATGCTCATAGCTTTTGCGATAGCCGAGTTTTCCGGGTCAAACATTATAACTATACCGCTGAAGTCTTCACTTAGGGTCGTTGACCTGCATTTCGGACATACGTTCTCTTTGGTTATGAAATGGCAGTTCGTGCATGCTTTCTTGTTCATTCTCGTTACTCCTCTTTGCTGCCTTGTTCTTTTTCACTTTCTGCTGCTTCATTCTCTGGTGCTGTTTTGGAAGCGTCTAATTTGAGCCATTCTAACTTGCCTAGAAACGGTTGTCTGGCTGTTACACCAATTTTACCTGAGCTTCCTGCCCTGCCGAGAGAAACAGCTGTTATCCTGACGCGCAATTGGTCTCCGTTAGTCAGTTTTCTCTTGGTTTCTTTTCCCAGCAAGACTCCTTGTTTTTCATCATAAGACATGTAGTCGTCTATGAGCTGTGAAACGTGTAGTAAAGCGTCTACCGGACCTATTCGCACGAATGCTCCGAAATCCGCTATTTCCACTACGTCTCCTTCTACTATTTCTTGAATGATGGGGTAAAAAGTTAACAGCGAAAACGTTACTCTATGATAAGTAGCACCGTCACCTGGAATTATCTTTCCTATAGGGCTTACTTCAACCTTAGTTGCTGCTATTACGTAGCCCAGCTCCTCGTCTACGATTCCCTCGTATTTAGTCTTGACTTGGTCCCGACCCACCTGTTCAAGAGGAGTGCCAAACGTTTCGGGTGGAATGCGAATAGTATCTTGAAGCGTTATAAGCTTAAACATCTAGTTATATCATCCCGTCAATCTCTAGACGCGATTTTTGTCTCACATAAATCACTGGCACACTTATATCTCTTAGCCTCTTCTTTAGCTGTCTATCGTTGGTAAACACGGGGCTTTTCCACTCTTTAGCTATTTCAACTATAATATCGTCTGCAAGCGCTGAGGCTGGGGCGTCAACTTCAACATAACTGCATTTTTCTGCAAGTTTTAGCGCGTACAAAGCGGTTTTACGCATTTTTGGTGATCCCTTCTTAGCAAGCGCCTCTAGTTCCCGTTTGACTGGAGAAATCAAAATTAATTTATGGCTTCTTTCTAATAGCTGCTCCAACCCATCGAAAATGTCAATTTTGAATTGAAACGGAACAAACAAGGCGTTTGAGTCCAGAATCACCTTAACAGGTTTCTTTTCCACTTGTGAAAACTCCATTTAACCCCTATGCCCTCTTCCTATGTTCTCTCTGTGTGTAAACCTTAAAACTATTTGTTTTTCGGCATCCTCTTTGCCTTGTCACCTTGGCGCAAGCATAACAACACCAAACGTTTAACTATGCATTCGTAAATTTGCATATCACTTTTAAATTGCCCCTGTATATAATGTGCAAAACGAAAAGCGGGTTTGGTGAAGGCATTTGTTTAGCGAGAAATCCTGCGGGGCCGTCGTATTTCTGAAAAGCAGCGAGGTAAAATATCTTCTGCTTCGTTATGGCGCTGGTCACTGGGACTTTGTAAAAGGCAACGTTGAGCCTAACGAAAGCGAGAAAGAAACGGTTATCAGAGAACTTCAAGAGGAAACAGGCATTGTTGACGCCCGATTTATCGATGGCTTCAGAGAAAAAATCGAGTACTTCTACAGAAGACAAGGCACAACAATACATAAAGAGGTGGTATTTTTTCTAATCGAAACCCACACGGAACAGGTCAGGTTGTCTTTCGAGCATGTGGGGTATACTTGGCTAAACTATCAGGATACAATGAAAAAGCTCACTTTTAAAAACGCGAAAGATGTTTTGCAAAAAGCACATAATTTATTGGAAGCTCGTGGCCTACTAGGCTCTCTAGGGTAACCTTCAGCTACGTGGGGTTATCTAACATTATTCCGTACCCTATAAGTCTCCAACGCGCAGTTATCTTCCTGCTTATGGAAACCCTAGAGTTCGGTAGCGCGCAGATTGGCCTGGTCAACTTAACTTTGACCACGTTTTTCTTTATTGAAAGAACCTTGCCGAGATTCACAGCAGCACCCACATGAAGAAGCAATAATTCGCCAGGGTTAATTCTTTCAACTTTCAACTGCTCTTTTGTTCCTACAACCCTCTCTAAAATATGTGTTTCCAAAGTTAATTCTTTCAATGTTGGCGGAAGCAAACCTGTTTTTCCAGCTATGTTCCCGTTTAACCCGTCTGCCTTCGAATAGGAGGGGTCTAGCAGGGTTCCCACGCCGACCAGCCCCCCGCAGGTTGCCTCTTTTATGCTTTTTTCGCCTGCGTGTAAACTAACTATCTCGCTAATCAACGGGTTATAGACTGTTTTGCCTTCTCTCTCAACGCTTACGCCCGGGCGTATTTCTATTTCGTCTCCAACCTTAAACTTGCCCTGCGCTATGGTTCCTCCGATTATTCCTCCATCCAACTCCTCGATTGGAGTTCCAGGCTTGTTAACGTCAAAGGAGCGAATAATATACATAAGCGGCGGCTTCGTTTCATCCCTTTCAGGCGTAGGGATAATTTCCTCTATTGCATTAAGTAGCACATCAATGTTTATTTCATGCTGTGCCGAAACAGGAATTATAGGCGCGTTTTCTGCAACTGTTCCCTTAACAAAGCTCTTTATCTCTTCGTAACTCTTGCGCGCTCTTTTCTCCTCTACGATATCAATCTTGTTTTGAACGATGATTATGTTCTTTATACCAATAACTTCTGCCGCAGCCAAATGTTCCCGCGTTTGCGGTTGAGGACATGGTTCATCAGCTGCTATAACGAGTATTGCTCCATCCATTACTGCTGCTCCTGAAAGCATGGTTGCCATTAACGCTTCGTGTCCTGGTGCATCCACGAAGCTTATGGCGCGAACGAACTCTGGTTTTGTTCCGCAGTTAGGGCAGGTAGGTTTCACTGTGTAGTTTCGTGGTGCTTCGCATTTTGGGCATTTGTAGATTGCCATGTCAGCGTAGCCCAGTCTTATGGTTATGCCTCTTTTCAGTTCTTCGCTGTGTCGAGACGCCCAAACGCCAGTTAACGATTGCACTAATGTTGTTTTTCCGTGGTCTACGTGTCCTATGGTGCCGACGTTGACTTCTGGCTGTTTGGGGAGGGCTTTATTTTTGCTGCTCATTCTCTTCTTATCCACAAATGCTCATGAATTAGTGAAGAAAGTAAATTATGGAAGTTAATAAGTCTTCCAGAAAACGCCGGAAATAGTTGCTTGGAACAGACTGTAGCCCCTTATATATACTAAACTGCATGGAATTCTTGTAGTTCGTTTTCGACATGCTATTGGCTGCGGAAAGCGGCAATACGGACCTACCCCTCTATAGGTTTCTGCAATGATTAACTATTAGGATCCTAATAGGCCCCAAATATGTTGTTTGTCAAGAAATCTTGACTAAAACCCTTTAATTGGAGACGCTTCGTATTATTATGGGGATAAGCATGAGTAAAAGTGTCGTGCTGCTGCTTGTTCTCGTCTTTATAATAGCATCGTGCATAGCGGTTAATCCTGCGTTTTCCTCTGCTGATACAGTCGAAGACTCTTGGGTTTCGAAGGCGCAGATGCAGCAGGCAAGAACTGGTTTAGACGTTGTTGCAGTAGGTGGTAAAATCTACGCTATCGGAGGTACTGCATCAAACCACCCATCTTTACCCGATAGTTTCTTGGGTACAACCGAGGAATATGATCCAGCAACCGACACCTGGACGATTAAAGCACCCATGCCTACTCCAAGAACCAACCTTGTTATAGCTGCTTATAAAAACCAAATATTCTGTATAGGCGGAATTGTTGGCACGGAGCAAGAAATATGGGGGGTCTCAAACCCACTCAAGCATGCTGTTTATACACAAGTAAACGAGGTTTACGATACAGATACCGGAACATGGGAAACCAAAACGCCAGCGCCGACGCCCGTAGGATTATGCCAAGCCCATGTGATAAACGACAGCATCTACGTTATGGCCATGTACCACACTTACGTTTATGATCCGCTTAACGATGCGTGGACTGAAAAAACTAAAATGCCTACACCATGGTACCAGACCGAATCCGTTTCAGCGGTTATTGATAACAAAATAATTGTAAATGGAGAATATGAGGTAGCAGATTTACAAACAGAGCGGAGAATCTACATTTACGACCCAGCAACCGACAACTGGACACAAGGCAAATCCGAGCCACCTATAGGTGGTGATGCAGCCGCAGCAACGCTCGGTATTAATGCGCCTCAATTGATCTATTTCTTTGGTGTCCGCTACCCTGACCAAGCAGTCACTCAAGCATATGATTTAGAGACAGATACTTGGACATCAGCTTCTCCCATGCCCACGCCACGTCATGATTTTGGTCTTGTAGTTTTAGACGATATTCTATATGCCATCGGAGGACACAAACCTACTAATAGTAACCCAACAAGTGTTAACGAACAATACACACCCATTGGCTACTCCACCATCCCGTGGATCAAAATTATCTCGCCCTTAACTCAAACATACACTGAGTCCAGTGTTTCCCTAGTTTTTACCGTGAATAAACCAGTTGAGTGGTTGGGTTACAGTCTCGACGGGCAAGACAACGTGACAGCCTATGGCAACATTACCTTGTCTGGGTTGCCTAATGGCTTGCATAATGTTACGGTTTACGCCATGGATGAGTTTGGGAACACGGGCGTCTCAGAAACGGCAAGCTTCACTGTAGCTGAACCTTTTCCTGCTGTGGCTGTCGCCGTTGCCTCTGCCGCGTCGGTTGCCGTGGTGGTCGTGGGGCTGCTAGTCTACTTCAAAAAGCGTAGTCGTTAAACGAAGGTTTATTCTTCGTTTTTCTCTGGGGCTGCGGCTGCAGGTTTCTTGGGGACTTGTTCTTTTTTGTTTTCTGCGGGTTTTTTGGGTTTTTCGGTGATTTTCGTGTTTATCTGCACGATCTCATCGGTTATCACGTTTCCTCGCACTGTTTTTCGTCTTCGTTCCCCTTTGTCTTGAGGTTTAAAGCCGACTCCGCCGCTTATCACGACTTTTCGGCGGACTCCGCCGTGAACGTTTGGTCTCATGGGAACGCCGTCCCTGTCTGAACCGCCTGTTATCTTCAGTTTGTGCGCTGGCAAATCTACTACCGCGCCATCTACTGATTCTCCGATTTTTCTTCCGATTAAGGGGGCTGCACGTGTTTCTTCCAGCTCAACTATCTTTGAGGTCCCTGCCTCGGGGTCGGACACTATTACCTTGAACTTAGCCATTTGCTGATCAACTCCAGCGAAGTATCAAGTTGGGCATCTCTCTATTAAGGATTTATGAAGATTTTGCTTTTCCCGTTATTTCAAGGCAAGAATTTTGATTTATTTTGTCAAGGCCTAATTTTTAATTGGCTTTCTTAATACTTAAAATATTCAGTTAAGAAAAAAGTGAAAAGAAAAGGAAGTTTTTTCACACGTTTATTCCGTGTGCACTCTGAATAGGTCGATGTCTTCACGCATGCTTGGCGTTAATTCTAAGAAGTCTCTTGCTGCGCGTTCGATGTCTTTTGACTGGGTGATGTATCTTCCGACGACGAGTATGTCTGCGCCTTGCGCTAAAGCTTCTTTTGCTGTTTCTGGAACTATTCCGCCTGCAACTGCAATAAGGAACTTTTTGCCTGGGAAGGCTTTGCGTATCATTTGGATGCGTTCTAGTCCGCTTGTTCTTCCGCTTTCTTGGTCTATTCCACGGTGTAGTATGACGATGTCAGGGAATTCTTTGAGCGCTTTAAGTTTTTCAAGAACGTCTTCGACGTTTAGCATGTCTATGACTCCGTAGATTCCGAGGCGTTTTGCTTCGTGTACGAACGCGTTTAGTGTTTCTGGTGGTGCTAGTCCTGCGGCTACAACGGCGTCTGCGGTGTCTTCGTAGGCTATGTCTGCTTCTACTTTTCCAACGTCTAGTGTTTTGAGGTCTGCAACCATGAACGCGTCTTTAGCTACTTGCCTCAAATCGCTTATGACTCTGGTTCCGTAGCGTTTGATAAGTGGCGTGCCGACTTCAATGATTAGTCTGTCACTGCCTGGAAGCTGGGATATAACTTTCTTGGCGCCTTCTATTGATGGTGCATCAAGCGATATTTGCAGGTACGGTGGTCTCCATAACCGGGGAACCTTAAAGCCCATTATTGGGTGCTTTGCCCTGTCCTTATCGTAGTTAATTTTCTCGAGGGATGGATACTTCTTCAAAGCCCTTTTCAAAGCCATCTTTGTTGCACCGTAGTTGTACTGGTATATGCGCCGGTAATCGCTTGCCTGTGGGTGAATGAATACACTGCATATAATTACCCAATCATCCACCTTGTCAGCGGGTATGATTCCTTCTTCAACAGAATCCGCAACAGCCTTCGCAACTGCGGCCTGAGCAGGTCCAAAGATTTTACCCGTGTCCTCCATATCCTTCACAGTAACCTTCGGCACAAGAAGCGTGTGCGGTTTCGGCGGAAGATTAGGTCGAATCACCGCCAGCAAAGGGGTGTGTCCAGCTGAAAGATTTGACAATCCATTAGCAAAAGCTTTCCCAACGGGTCCTGTTTTGTCGCCTACTAACAGGTCTATATGCGCAACTTCGTTTCCTTCTCCGACAAGAGATTCGCCAATTAGATACGTTTTTCCTAATATTTCCGCATCATCTGAAATATTTGTCGGTATGTGATCTAATATTTCTTTGAAATCGACATTAAATTCTTTTAACCATGTGTAAAGTGTGTCTCTGTGGATGTTTAATGCTTTTGCGGTTCCCGATATTGTCGGTTTAACCGTGATGCGTTTTTGTATTCTCCTAGATTTAACGGATTTTTGGGCGGCTTCTGCCACAATTCTTACAAGTTCTTCCTGTGTTTCAGGTTTTTTTGTGTCTGTACCCGACATTTACTGTTGCCTCTGAGCTCTGAGTGTGTCCTCTTGTATATAAAAGTGTCGGAATGCCTTCGACTTTTTCGTTGAGGTTATGGTAGAATCTTTGTAACCTTTAAGTGCTTTGTCGGTTTGTGCTCAAAAATTGCTTTTCTGGTTAGGCGTTTTTGTGTCGAGGTGGCGTTGCCCTATGCTGCAGTGAGTTTTATTCGGTAATTCTTTATATTTGAGCGTGTACTGAATGTTAACGTTCAAAGTGTGCAGGTGATTTGATGTCTCGGACTGATTGGGCGTGTTTAGGCGCAGTAATATTGGGTTTTGTGCTTTTTCTATACGGCGCTAACGTGTTCAATGCTGTTGTCGGATGGATAGGTGTTTCTTTTTTCTTCGGTGGCATTCTGGTTTTTCTTTTTCTCTACATTTACGGGGAGCTTACTAAGAAAGAGGAAGTTCAGAACCCGTAGAGTATGCTGTATTTTTCCTTGAGATATTCCAAATAGGGTTCAGCGTCCAACTCTTTTCCTGTTACCCTTGTTATCAGGTCAGCTGGATCGTGCAGGTCTCCTTGGCTGTGAACGTTTCTGGTCAACCAATCCCTTATGTTTTCTAGGTTGCCTTGTGCAAGTTGGTTGCGCCAGTCTTGAATGTCATTTGATAGTGCGGTGAGCAGTTGTCCGCTGTAGATATTGCCTAATGCGTAGGTTGGGAAGTAGCCGTAATAGCTGCTTGGCCAATGTGTGTCTTGCATGACTCCTTCAGAATCGTTTTCGATTTTCACGCCTAATTGCTCTTGGTATTTCTGGTTCCAGATTTCGGGCAGTTCGTTGACTCTTATTTTGTCGGCGAAGAGGTCTTTTTCGATTTGGAAGCGTATTATGATGTGCAGGTTGTAGGTTACTTCGTCGGCTTCAATGCGGATTTTTGAGGGTTCAACCTTGTTTATGGCGTGGACGAACTGGCTTAAGCTAACGTCGGCGAATGCAGGTGCAGAGATTTGTTTCAGTTTCGGTAGCATGTGCGTCCAGAATTCTTTGGAGCGTCCAATGATGTTTTCGTATAGGCGCGATTGGCACTCGTGAATTCCATAGGAACATGATGTGCCTGCTGGCTGGTATTTCCAGTCCGGGTTCAGGTTCTGCTCGTATATGGCGTGGCCAGTTTCGTGGATTACCGAGAAGATTGAGCTTGCGTAGTTGTCAAGGTGGTAATGGGTGGTTATGCGTACGTCATCGTAGTATCCGTTGGTGAACGGGTGTTCGGTTTCATCTAATCTTCCACCTGCTGCTGGAGAGGTGGTGTCGTAGCCGAGTGTCTGTGTTAGCGCCTGTGCGATTTTCCGCTGCTTCTCCACTGGTATACGTATGCGAAGTATGTTGGTGTCGGGCTGGTTGGGGCTGTTTTGGATTTTCTCCAGTAGCGTTGTGAGTCCTTGTCGGAGGTCTTTGAATGTTGTCGTGATGACGTTGGAGGTCATTTTCGATTCGTACCCGTCTAAAAGCGCATCGTACGACGTAGCTGTTTCTTTCACTTGCATTAGGATTTGGGCTGCTTGTTTGTTTAGTGCTACTAGTTTTTCTAGTTCAGGTTTGAGTTTCGCAAAGTTTTTTGCGTTTTTGGCTTTTTTCCATGTGTTCACGGTTATGGCTTGTTGTTTGGCGGTTTCGGCAACAAGTTTTTCTGGTAAAGCGGTTTGTTCGTCGTAGCTTTTCTTGATGAGGTGGATGTTGCGTTTTTCCACTTCACTGAGGGTGTCGTGTTGTGGACTTGTGAGGATGGTGTTTAGGAGTTTTCCGATTTCTGGTGCCGTGCTCATCTTGTGGCTGATGCGGCTTAAAAGTGCAAGTTGTTGGCTGCGTTGCTCCACTGCTTTTGGCGGCATCATGGTTTCCATATCCCATTGTATGATGCTTTGAGCGGATGCCAGCACAAAAAGGTCTTTAGTGCGACCCAAAAGTTTCTTGTACGCTGAGAGAATGTTGTGTGTCATTATCTTTTGTCTTCCTTGTTTCACTGTGTGGCTGGTGTTTATTTACTGTTCTGTGGCCTGATATGCTGTTTTGAGTTATAGCTCCCTATATATAGGTTGAATTAAGTGTAGAATCTCTGCTTGGGGGTTGAAGGCTGTTTCGAAAATCAGTGTTCCTAAACTCAAGTATCTTTTAAAAGTTGGTAAAACTATATTTTAATCCCTGAAGTTGATGCTTTGCTCTTTAGACGTAAAAACAAGTTAAAGGTAGATTTGGGTGAATTGATAGATGAAAGAGCTAATCTTTCCAGTTTCTTGCATTCAACTCTGAAAATTGACGTAACTTCAAAAGGTAAAGATTTGTTAGTAGACTCGGACAAATTGTCACCACAAGAGCTGAAGCGAACGGTGAGAAAATTTGTTTACCATCGCCACTTGAATAACACCTATTGGGTTGACCTGAAAGATAATGTCGTAAAAATCAACAGGTTTAAGCGCGCTAAGAAACATAAACGTAAAAAAGAAGGAACCGTGCCATCGATAATCACACATGGCTGGTAGACACCCTGTTCATGATTGGCTTGACTTTCAATGACAACACCCATTTTGCAGAATCTCCTTAATCGCCTAAAACGAGCCAGAAACAAAAATGAAGTTGTGGTGCTCCGGCCGGGATTCGGACCCGGGTCTTCGGCTCGAAAGGCCGGAATACTTGACCGGACTATACTACCGGAGCGCTTTTTGTAGAAGCATCATGCAAATGTAATTTCACTCGAATAAACCTTACCCTTTTTTCATCAGACAAAAACATGTTAAATTTGCGCTTTTGGAAGGAAAACATTATGAAAATGCAATATGTACAATACTGATTCAGACTTACACACGTTAAATAATGTCGTAAACTAAATAGTCAGCTGAGTGGTATTGAGCGAAGAAAACATAGAGAATGTCTTGAAAGGAAACACGTTGCGGGTCTACTGGTTTCTTCTTCAGTCTCCCACTGGAGTAGTTGGGGCAAGAGAAACCCAGCGAGCGCTCAAGTTTTCAAGTCCAGCCTTAGCCGTGTACCACTTGGACAAGTTAATCGAGTTAGGTTTAGCAGATAAAACGAATGGCGAATACCGTTTAGTTAAAGCCGTGAACGTGGGCGTTTTGAAACAGTTCGTGCGTTTCGGCGCGTTTATGCTTCCAAGGCATTTTCTGTATGCCACAATGTTCACGACACTCCTGATTTTTTTCGTGATACAATTCAAGCAAGTAAATTTCTACAGCACCTTCGCTTTGCTCATAGGTTTACTCGCTACAGGAATAATGTGGTACGAGACGATCAAAGCATGGCGTCAGAAACCGTGAAAACTGGAACAGGAGAAAATGCGGGCTGTTGGCTTTCAAAAGTCTGATCCTGAAGGTTTCCAAGATACCCTTGCTTAGACGCGCTCACGTAGTCGGTGAATTCAAGCTTTTTGTTTTTCACTGTTACCCTTGGGCACCTAATCTGCATGTGCAAGTTTTTCATGATTGAGATTTCTAGGACCTGCGCGCCTGCACCGAAGATTTCTTTAAGCCCTCCTTGAAATTGTTCCAGTTTTTCTGGAATTTCATTTCTAGAGACACCAATTTCCTTTTCAAGGTGGAAGTAAATTGATTGTCTTACTGATTCTCCAAGGGAATTTAGGGCTTCGTCAATGGCGCGAAGCAGATTCTTATTGAAGGATACCGACTTTGTTTTCATTTTAAGTTCCACTTTTTGATTTTTTTCACTACTGATCGGAGTAAGGCACCACCGCTTTAATCACGGGACGCAGGTTCAGACTTTGGCTTACCGCTATGGCATTTAGGTCCTCTGGTTGAAGGTCAATTAGCACCGTCATTTGGCCGCCGTCCTCTAAGCTAAGATGCGGCTTCAGAAGCACCTTGATTGTGCCACTCGGCACCTTAAGATCCGCAACCGTGCCGTCAGGAAAAGTTGCGTTAGCAGTTAAAACATGCATCCAAATCTCAGTGTAGTTGCCAGTCGGAAGCTCAGTTTCAGAGAGCGTTTCAGACACGTTTTGTAGCGACAGCAAATCGAAATAGAATGGCTCAACTTTAAGGGTTAAATTATACCAGTTCTCGTTGTCATCTTGGATTTTTGCCCAATCTATCGTCATGTTTAAGTTATCAAGCTCGACGGGTTTATCCATTATCTGGATTGTCAAAGTGCTTTTGCCTGATACCTCGAAAACGTTGTCTCCGATTACAAACCCCGCAATAATCAGCGCAGCCACCAGAACGCCTGCACCACCGAATAGTCCTAATTGCCGAATTCCGTTTCCCATAGTGATTTTCACATTCAGAGACAATAGCATACTCACATTTAATACATCGTTTTTGAACAGCATGGTTCAAAAAATTGAACACCATGATACAAAGACATGCCTAAAATCGTTTAATATGATATTTTTGCGGTTGTTGGGATTCTGCCTAAAATCTTCGCTGTTGCTCGTTCTACTTTTTCGCGGTCGGCAGCGTTGGTGTAAACGCGGAGTATGTTGATGAATCCTTTCAGGTTTTCAATTATCTTTGAGATGTCGCTCAGGCGATACGTCGTTTTATCCCCTGCTTGGCTTCTGCTGAACACAGGTATCTCCATAGCCTCCATGAGAACCGCGTGGTGATAGGGCACAGAAGGCACGGTTGGCACGTCAATGACCACCGCTTCCGTCTCTACTCCCGCTTCCTTCGCAATTTCCCTCTGCATCTGCTGCCGGTAAGCCTCACGCCCAAAAATGTTAGAAACCATCGTGTCCTTCTCATAGAAAGTCCGCTCGTACGCGCACTTCAACATCCTCCGATGCTCCAAATCGTCAATTATCCCCTTAGACGCTTCGCACTTCTTCAGTGCCGCCCAAACCGTGTAGTCATCCATCTCCAAGTACTCTTCAGGCGTCTTGAACGCTGTCAAACCAAGCTCTTCATCCGCTTTCTCCATAGCCATCGCCAGCATTATCTGCGCTGCTCTGCCGACACGGTGGAAATAGATGCTTTTAAACGATTCAATCCGGGCTATCATGAAAGCTTCCAGCGCTGAAAGCGCGCCCAACTCCACCGCCAAATCCTCACCTAAAACGTCCAAAGCGTGAATCAACCTGAAAACGTCGATGAAACCATACTCCGCACCAGTGTGAAACGTGTCCCTTACAATAAAGTCCTGTTTGTCCACGTCCACGCCGCTGCTTATAATCTGATCCAGAAAGGCTTTGCCCGACTTGTGCAGTTCTCCAACCGCGAGTTTCCCCACCTCTTCAGGCTTATACCCCATCTTCGCTATTGTATCGCTTACTTCGCCCTTCTCAATTATCCATGATGTCATATCCTCATGAGTCTGCTCAAGATCCCGGATCAACAACTGCTCGAAAACATGCGAAAACGGGCCGTGGCCAACATCGTGAAGCAAAGCCGCAACCCTAGTCATATCAACCTCATCGTCGCTGACCATCCGGCAAATGTTCGGGTTCTCAACAGCCTTGCCCGCCAAGTACATGACGCCGATGCAGTGTTCAAATCTGGTGTGGTTCGCGCCTGGATAAACATACTCCGAACCCGCAAGCTGCCGTAGCCTCCGTAGCCTCTGCATCGGATAAGAATCAATAATCTCCTTCTCTGCCTCGTTAATGTACACGTACCCGTGCACTGGATCTTTAATTTCGCCCCAATACGCCTTCGGCACTCCTGACGCCTCCACGTTTTGTCAAGTTATATTTATGAGTCTCCCTATAATGTGTAACGCTAAGCCAGCGCAAGGTGAAAAAAAAGTTGAGTAAGAAAGGCGCTTTTATCTGCATTGAAGGCCTAGACGGCTGCGGAAAAACCACACAAGCAAAACTGCTCGCAAAAAAACTGAGAAAAAGCCACAACGCCGTCTACACGGCAGAGCCTAGCCGCGGCAAAATCGGCACTTACATAAGAAAAAGTTACCTATACGGCGAAAAACGCCTCTCAAGTGTCCTTGAAGCGTTGCTATTCGCCGC
>CAZINA010000018.1:0-24291 GCA_964540545.1 uncultured Candidatus Bathyarchaeia archaeon | reverse complement strand
ATGCTTGTGATTTTGACTTCTTCTGTTGACATGAATCCGACTGTGAGTGCTCCCATCCATGCGGCTACTGCGATGCTGACTGCGACTGTGACTGCGATGAGTATGATTGATGCGACTACGGGGCTTAGTGCTTTTGCGTTTTTCCTAAATTTTCTTAAAGTTTTCATTTTCTCTTTCTATCCCTCCTTTGGGATTGATGAGTATGTTAGATGGCCGATAGAATTTAAATCTTACGACTTAATACACAATATTATATATGTGTAAAACAAAACAACAAAAAAAACAAAAACATGGAAAAAACAATGGATAAACAAACGTTGAAAAAGAAAGTGTACAACAGTTGAGCGAATATATGCCGCTAAGTCTTACGCATCGAATTCGTCAAAGAACCCGAGAAGAAGCTCAGCGACCTTCGCGCCCAAATCAGTTATAACATAATACTTCTTGAGCGGATCAATACGCTCACTCTTAGCTAACCCCAGCTGCTCAATCTCAATCATTCTCGACCTAAAAGTACCATCGCTGAGCGTCAACTTATTCTCGCGCATGAAATCCTTAGCAGCCTTCCATTTCCCACGGTTAACGTAAAGCAGAAACATACAGTCTATAGCATGATCCTTCTCAAGCATTCTTTTGATCGCAGACAGCTTTGGGTCAGTAAGGATGTGTTTTATCTTCTCCTCTTCTCCATTTTTTTTCATGACCACCAATCACACCTGTTTTTGTGTTCTGAATATAGCAGAATACACTTAAAAGATTTAACCTATATTACGATTTATGACACATTTCTGAGGATACATGCGCTAACAACAACTAATTATTTCCATTTTCGATAGAACATTAAAACAAAATTAAGAACAAAACAACAAACCCTACACAAACCTAATGAGACAGTTTTATAAATTATCCAGAGAATATTAAGTAAAGGTGAACGTAATGCTTTACATTGTTGAAATGTTTTCCGATATGGTTGGAGACATAATCGCTGCTATACCCGCCATACTCGCCGCAATCATCGTAATTCTCGTCGGCTACGCCATCGGCATAGTCGTCGGCAACGCCGTCAACAAACTCGTCGAAAGACTCGGCATAGAAAAGAACTTCGACAAAACCATGACAGGCCAAGCCTTCAAAAACGCAGGCTTAGACCTATCAGACTTCATCGGCGGAGTAACCAAAGCCTTCATAACAATACTGGCCATAATCGTCGCCATTCAAATACTCAACGTAGGCGGTACAATCGGCACGTACTTAACCACCATAGCTGACTACTTGCCCAGACTACTCGGCGGAATCCTAATAATAGTCTTCGGCACCGTACTCGTAGACTTCCTCGCCTCATTCATCGGCAGAATGATAAGACCAATGTTCCCAGAAGCCAAAGTCGAAATCGCTGACATGCTGAAAAACCTGCTCCTGATAGGCTTAATAGCCTTCATACTGCTACTGGCACTCGACCTCATGCTACTCTCAGGCGACCTAGTATACCCGCTGATACTCGGCTTCGTGCTAATCGGCGCAGGCGTAGCATTAACAGACGGACTCATAAAATCAATAGTCGAAGACCACGCAGAATTCAAAGGAGTCGCAGGATACGCAAAATTCGTATTATACAGCATATTCCTGATCATCGGCGCAGGAGCAATATTCGCCACATTCTCAGGCGTAACCAACATCATAGCAAACATCTCATGGGCCTTCGCAATAGCACTGGCAATAATGCTGATCCCAATCGCATACGCCATGGCAAAGAAAATGTCCAAAGAAGCATAAACCAACAAACTGCTCCAACAAACCCCCTTCTTTTTAAGTTAACCTGCTCACAACAGAAAAACAACAAACGAAGAATAAACAACTTTAAGCCGAGCCTACAACAACAAAAAACCACCATAGTAGACCCCTCTCTATAGTTTCTGCAATGAACCACTAATAGGATCCTAATAGACGCCAAATAGGCTGGCAGCGAGCTTGATGCTCGTCCGAGAATTATAGGTGCCTGAAAAAAGCGTGAATTACTCAGTGAAAAGTTGGTTCTCTTGTGTCAAAGCAAAAAGCGGGTTTGCTGGGGCCTTGCACACCAATAAAGGAGAAAAGATTAAAATTGCTCAAAACAAATTCACACAGCATATTTGATTTCAGGGGTTATTTACAGTAGCGTTCACAGTATTCCTCGTGAGTGGGAAAAACTGTTTTCACGCGTTGCAACCGTTTTTTAACGTTAATTTTATCCTGAATCTTTACAACATCATTCGGCTTACTGAAGCGTTCAGTTTCGCCATCTTCCCTTGTACGCTCCACTTTTATGCAGTCATCCACCATGCAGCATAAAACACAGGCGCCGCAGTAAACGCAAAGGTCTTCGACAATTCCGACTTCGCCAGCCTTCCAGTACAACGCGTTAGTCGGGCACTTATCAATGCACAGCTTGCACTCCAGTCCCCAACAAGTCCGCTTGTCGATGCTGATGCTGCCCTTCTCAAAAAACTCCTTCACGCCCGTAGAAGCTAAAAGCTCTTTCCTCTGCTTCCGCTTCTCATCATCCTTATCTACCGACAAAAGACCGAATATGTCAACATTCGAAGAGCTTTCCTCAGGCATCCCGAATCAACACTAAACCAATCGTAACTCTAAACGTATAGGAACCCAGAATTATAATTACTTATCCCACGAAAAACACAAAAACAAACATGAGATAAAACATATTCTTATGAGTAAGAAAAGAAAAAATTTCCGCCCATTAAGGTCACATACTGTTTTTTGGGAACGAAGAATGTTAGCAATTTTCATGTGATTCAATGCGAAGTTGGAAAAGGCTTATATCGTTTTGCGTCTTTTCATGAGGGAGTAAGTCTAATCAGCGTGTAAATAGTGAAAAGGGTGTTTTGAATATGGAGTTTTGTCCGGAATGTGGTTCCCGCCTCGAACTCAAAAAAGTCAAAGTTGGCGAAGACGTCGAGGTAGTTCTTGCGTGTTCCAAATGTGAATATAAAAAGCAGGGAATTGGGAAAATTAGACCAAAAGTAAACGACCTCATAAGAAATAACACCAAGAAAACAGTGACAGTGATAAGCAAAGAAGATCAAAAATTGAAGACTTTACCCACTCTCAAAGTCGAATGCCCAAAATGCGGAAACAACTTGGTCTACGTTTGGCAAGTGCAGACGCGAGGCGGAGACGAATCCTCAACCCAGTTCATGCGATGCACAAAATGCGACCACACCTTCCGAGAATACACATAAACAGCATGCATTCGAAAGAAGAAACTACCTACAGCAATTTTCACGCATAGAAGCGTTTTTTAGGTAGCTGCGCGCGTTATTTTCAAGGGCAAGTGAAGTTTCCTTCCTCAAGTCTTCAGGTTCCAAAATCTCCTTCTTCACTACAGCATTATGGAAAACTTTGTTAAAAATATAATTTCTAATACAGAAACCGCCATTACATGTAACACGGGAAAATGGATTGAATCAAGTTTAATTCTTCAGAAATTTTCATTAAGCTATAGTGCTATTGATTCTTCAAGAAGGCGCTACATGTGAGAAAAATTAACCTTGTAATAATCACGTGTATTTTTGTTTCCCTCGTTTTCTGGCTTTTAGACTCAGACGCGCTCGTTGAATACTTTGCTTTCAGCGGTGTTAACCTCCTCAACGGAAGAGTGTGGACGCTGGTTACTTCGCTATTTCTCCACGCAGACATCATGCACTTGGCTGGCAACATGCTTTTCCTCTACATATTCGGCAACACCCTAGAAGAAGAGTTGGGAGCCGCGAAGACGTTAGGCGTCTTCTTCGTCGGGGGTATAGTAACCTTTCCGTTAAGCCTGCTGTTCTACGATTGGGCAACCCCGTTAATTGGCGCTTCAGCAGCCATATTCACGCTAGCCGCAGTGGTC
This sequence comes from uncultured Candidatus Bathyarchaeia archaeon, assembly GCA_964540545.1. GTDB lineage: Archaea > Thermoproteota > Bathyarchaeia > Bathyarchaeales > Bathycorpusculaceae > SG8-32-3. The sequence continues at coordinate 20,399 of CAZINA010000018.1, read as the reverse complement.
ATGCTGATTAAGCCCTTGAAACTGTCAATCTTTTTCTTCTTGCCTCAAGGTCTGGTGGCGATTCTGTACTTCGCGTATAACGCGTTAGCAGTATATTCTGGCACTGAAGGAAACATTGCTTACGTCGCCCACATAATAGGCTTCGCCATCGGGGTTCCCTTCGGGTTGGCGTGGAGCAAGAACTGGTTCAAAAACCTGTTGATAAGCATAGCCATGCTGATTGTTTACATAATAATAGTAAGCGTTTTGATTCCACTCATTTTGAGCGCGATCACCTGAAACCTCCTGTAAAACGTGGCTAAGCAGGCGGAATCAGCCCGTAGAATCTAGAGCAAAGCGCTTATAACCAAGACAGACAACTTCAAAGTTGTGAATGCAAAATGTGCGAGTTCAACGTCATCCTCAACGGGGAAACATTGTTCAAAGACGTAGTCTACGCGAAAACCGAAGGTGACAATGTCATCGTAAAAAACGTGTTAGGCGAAGCCAAAGAATTCAAGAATTGCAAAATCACAGAAGTCAACGTGACCACGACAAAACTAATTTTAACAGCCGTAAAACCCTAACGGGCAACACGCTACAGCTAACGCTTCTTTTCTGCTCTTTCAGTTAACTCTCCAACGCCAACTTGAAAAAACGCGTCTTTCGTTAAACTAGCAAATGTGTTAAATTTGCCACCCCCAATATTAACCGCTTAAACATGCGTCTCTTGTAATCAGCCGAGTGAAGTGTATGCGGAAACTCGTCAGACTAAGCCTCGCCATAGGAGGTTTCCTGATAGTAACAAGCCTAATTTTAACAGGAACGATTTTTCTAATATTACTGAACATGATTGACGTAGAAGTTTTCGCAGACCCAGGAGTCACATCGGTGTTAACGATGATTTTTTTAGCCATTGGAATCTTAGATTTCATCGCGGGAGTAATCCTCATAATGAAGAAGTGACCATCCATGAATCCTAAAAGAATCCTCTCAAAAATAATCGGCTTAACACAGACCGCCATAGGCGGCTTAATCATGCTTTTAGCCTTCTTCGTATTCTACAACATCTTCGACCTCCAAACAGCCTTAGGCTTCCCCGCAGAGGCAATTGGACTCTACCTTTGGACCTTCATCATCTTCGGCTTACTATCAGTCATAAGCGGACTCTTCCTCTTTTACGAACCATAAGAGTTGACTATCATGGATGAACCACACCTGAAAAGAGACCTCGGACTTGTCCGCACAACAATGCTGGGCATAGGCGGCACCCTCAGCGCAGCCAACTTCGTGATAATCGGCGAAGCAGCAGGCATGGCAGGCTACGCCGTCGTCCCCATAGTATTCATCTGCGGCATACTCAGCCTCTTCACCATGTTCAGCTACGCCGAACTAGGTACAGCCATCCCGCTAGCAGGGGGCGAATACACGTTCGCAAAAGTCGCGTACGGCGGCTTTCCCGGCTTCCTCACAGGCTGGTTCGAATGGCTCAGCAACATGTTCTACACAGCGTTATCAGCCATAGGCTTCGCCTACGTGGTCTCCTACCTCTTCCCACAGATTAACATCCCCCTAACCGCAGTAATAGTGGTCATCATATTCGCAATAATCAACCTCAGAGGCACAAAAGAAACTGGCACCATAGGAACCGTGATAACCATCATAGTCCTAGTCATAATGGGCATATTCGTTATAGGCGGCTGGTCTTACATTCAAGGAACCCCCTCAGAGCCAGTGTCTTCTTCAATGGGCATACTCGGAATCTTCGCAGCCACCGCCTACCTTTTCGAACTGTACCTAGGCGCCGAAGCCGTGGCAGCAGCTCAAGCAGAAGTAAAAAACCCCGGCAGAAACATCCCAATAGCCATAGTGCTGTCCGCCGTCGTTCTTATCGCACTGTACACAAGTGTCGTGATAGTCGCCGTCGGTATTGTCCCTCCAGAAGTTCTCAGTGAACAATCATCGCCAATCGCGTATGTCGCGGAACAAGCGTTAGGCTCCGCCGGAGCCATTTTGATAACCGTGGGCTTGGCGATTGCAGGTTTAGCGGCGACCAACGAGGCTATTATGGCACAGTCACGAGTTCTTTACGCTATGAGCAGAGACGGGTACATGCCTAAAGGGCTGTGCAAGATTCATAAGCGATTCTGCACACCTCACGTTGCAATAATCGTTGGGGCAATTTTCACCGTGATTTTCGCAGCGACTGGACTTGTGAACTTTGTGGTTTACGCGGTTAACCTCGGCTTCATAATCGGCTTCTCCATCGTGAACCTGTCAGTGATTAAACTTAGAAAGATCGCGCCGCACCTGAAAAGACCATTTAAAACGCCTCTGTACCCTTTAACGCCCATCGCGGGAATAGCAGCTTCAGTTTTTCTCGCGCTGTTCATTGACCCTTCTGTGCTGATCCTAGGTTTTGAACTGATAATTGTGGCGTTGCTGGTTTACTACATCAAAATGGTGGGTCACCACCGCATTCGAATCGCTTTCGGAGGAGTAAGCTTAGGCTTAGGCGCCTTCGTAGCCTTCGTAGCATACCTAGTGGGAACTAACGCCGTGCTACAAGGGGTCCCTCAGGAAACGGTAACCATAGTTTTTGGGTTTCTGCTGTTCATTAGCGTGATTCAAATTTTGGCTGGAGTCTTGAACTTGCTTGCACCCGACCGTTAGGGCAGCTGGCACGTTACAATTAGGCGTAGACTTGTGCGCTGGCAAACTTTAATTAAATCAGAGGCATCTATTTTGTTTTGTATGCGACGCAAACGCAAAAAATGTTACATAGACGCGGAGCCACCAACGATTGACGTAGATAACTTGGTTGTTGACACCACACGTAGAGAACGCTTTCAAATTTTTGAAGCACTATCTTCAATGCGCAAGTTCCTAATCGTTCTGCTAATGCTCTCAGGCGTCTTATCGATGTTTTTCTCAGCGCAGTTGTTAATGGGCGCTCAAATTTTTACGTCATCAAACTTCATCGCTCTAGCCGCTACATGCTTCATAGGCGTAGCCAACATCACCTGCGGATTACTTTTACTCTCCTCAGAATAAACCGCCTCAACCAAGATGTACTCTAATTTTGACAAACGCAGGAAAGCGAATGTTAGGCTGTATAAGAAGTTATCACCAAGTTGAGTCTAAGCCCGAATGTCCAGCATTGTTCAGCCAGCTGTTAACCAACCGCCAGCCATTCTTCCCATTTGATGTGATCTCTTGGGGAGAATTTGAAGCAGTTAGCCACTGTGACAACTGTTCTTTGCTGGTCAATCCAGCATGCGCCCCAACTTGGTAAATGTATAGTAAGTGGTTCGTTTCGTATTAAGTTGCTTGTACAATAGCGAATTAATTGGATGTTTATTAAGAGCTGAGTTTTTGATAGAAAAAGCGTAACTATTGTATGGTGTCTGTGGTTAAGAGTTGAAAACAATGGCAGGTATTTAAACTTGGAACTGGGTGGGGCACCCTTCAAACCATGGGTTTGAGAGGTTTCGGGGTTTATATATAGTGGTGAATCATTGATGTCTGAAATTTAAATAAGTAACTCGTTCGTATCAACTGGTAAGGAAATGAGTTATGAACGGCAGGGAGAGATTCGAGCAGGATTTAACTGCTTTGATGTCGCGGCTTACGCTTGACGTGGATGAAGAGGTTGAGAACAAGCTAAATGTGCTTAAGGACTGGCTGGTTAACCTTCAAAAGAAGAATGTTGTGAAGATTAATCATTCCGTCATGGAGCTTGTCTGCGCCAAATACCTTATTTTGAAAGGCTATGAGGTGCAGCTTGAATATCAGCTTAGCGAACTCTTAACTTGTGACTTGTACTCCGTAAAAGGCTACGGGAACTTTATTGTGGAGATAGAAACAGGCTTCATCCCACCCGAACACGCGTTAGCCCCTTTGACGTACACGTCAGCGCGTTTAGCAAGCAAAATAATCAGGTACAACAGCTTCGCCGGAAAATTCGCGCTGGGCATGCCACCTCACTACATCCTGCCTTTTCCACGCGCCTTAGCCAAGCCACCAAGAAAAAGAACACCCAAAGAAATCGAATCGATAAAGAAGCTCTGCGACAAGTACTACCAAAACCCACCCGTCACAGAAGAAGAAATCAAGAACGCCCGCATACAAGAAATCTACATAATCGACGTTGACCAAGCGAAAGTTCAAGAAATCGACCCGGAAACCTACATGAAACGCGCATTACACAGAGGCATGCTTTCTGATTACTCGGATTCTTAAACTCTGGGAGCGTTAACCAATGCCGTTCTACGTGTACATCCTCCTCTGCAGAGATGGAAGCTTCTACACAGGTTACACCAAAAACTTGGAAAAACGGACGAAACTTCACGAAAGCGGAAAAGGCGCCCGATACACAAGAACACATAAGCCTGAACGGGTTGCATACGTTGAACTTTTTGACTCGCGGGCGAACGCCATGAAACGTGAAAGAACAATAAAAAAGCTTTCACACCAGCAAAAGCTCAATTTGATCAATACACAAAACACGCACAAATAACGTTTACGACGCGTTTGCCATAGAAAAATTGATTAAAAACTTAACGCAATTTCCACAACAGGCGAGTTTATGCCGAAAAAGAAAACAACATGGGTTGAAAAGCTGAACGACAGCAAAGGGCTTCCCAAAGTTGAAAAAATAAACGAAAAAATGAGCAAACGCTGGGGCACAGGAACCATTGTTATACCCGCACCAATCGAAGTGGACGAGTTAATGAGGAACGTTCCAGCGGGAAAACTCACCACAATCAACGACATCCGCGCCGCCCTTGCCAAGAAACACAAAGCCACAATCGGCTGTCCCATGACCACAGGCATCTTCGCTTGGGTCGCAGCAAACGCCGCAGACGAAAGAGAACAACAAGGCGAGAAAGACATCACGCCTTACTGGCGCACCTTAAAGACCGGCGGCATCTTAAACGAAAAGTACCCCAACGGCGCAGAAGCACAAAAGCTACGTTTAGAGCAGGAAGGGCACACGGTAATCAAAAAGGGCAAAAAATTCAAGGTTCTAAACTACGAAGAAGCGCTAGTTCAAACTTAAATAATAAGCATTAACGCCAAGCCTGCGCTTAACGGTATTAGAATGTTATCGTTTACGGGTAAGGGCAAGCTCTCAATGGTCATGGCGACGGCGGCGGCAATTAACGCCAACGTTGGCGACATGAAAAACGCTGCCCCAAGAAAAGCAAAAAAGAACCCGAAGAGCGAGCCTTCCAAAGTTTTGCCTTTGTTAAATGGTAACGGTTTTTTCGAGATTAACCCTCCGAAGAGGGACGCTGTGCTGTCTCCTAAAGTGAATATGGCAATGGCCACGGCGTTCACTGGTGTGGGAAACAGCAGCAATGTTAGCAGTATGCCTGCGGCGAAGTAAAGGGGAGCAGCAGCGAACTCGTACCGCTCTGTCGGTGACGCGGCGTTCCGCGTTATCGCCGATATAACGGGCAGGTTTATCTTGTTCATCCGCGCCAGCTCGGATACCCCGTAAACAGCACTTACTACACAGGTCATCAATGCAACGGGAAAAATGCCTACTAAACTAGCTATGACTGGAATAAAAATACCAGAAGTATGAATGGCTTCTCTTAACAGGTCGTTCTTTGAAGGCGGAGCCCGCTTTTGCGGGTTGCCATCGATTACGGGTAGAATCTTTGATAATTTTCCTGTTACAAAGGTGTCAGCTTTGAAGCGCAAAACGAAGTCTGCGTTATATCCTATCTTCTGCATTCCAGAGAGAAAGATACAGCTGTTGTTCCTGTCGTCTGCAACCACCACGCAGTCTTCCAAGCTAAGCCCTTCAGCAGTTAATATTCGCGCTAGAACCGTGCGTTTTCCATTAGCTTCTATGGCGTCTCCCCAAATTTCGCCTGTCAACGCCCCATCGTTCACGCCGACCTCGATGCCCACAGCGTAGTCTGCACCAAGCGCGTCTGCCATTTTCTCAACAAGGACTGTGGGAATACCTGAGCTTATTAACGCGGTTTTGCAGTTTCTGCTCTTAATTTGATCAAAAAGGCGGCTCAATTGAGGTTGTGAAGGGATTTCATCAAAAATCTGCATGAGCTTCTCGATTTTAACGCCTTGCATAATTTTGAATATGCGTTTCAGAGCCGACTTCAATTTAACAAGACCTGCTTCATACAGAAGACCGATGATGAGCATTTGCAACAGCTGAGGAACGCCTAGGCTTTTGCCCACATCAAAGATGAAACGGTTTTTTGGGATTAACACTCCTTCAACGTCGAAGACCACGAGCCGTGGTTTGCTTTTGTCTGCCGTCCGCAACTGTTTTCACTTCTATCTTGCCGTTTCCCTTATGACTTTCATAGGTAACGTTCTATCCACTAAAATGAGTTGTGATGCTTCTACAAGAAAGCACGGTTATTATGTTTGGCCGCAAATGTAATGTTTATCTTGCAGTTCTAAGGGGCAGCCTCCGCCGCACACTTGTAGTTGAGGGCAGTCTTTGCATTTAGGCTCCACATACTCCCTGTTTCGAATCTTCACGGCGAGAGGGTTATTCCAAATTTGCTCCCACTTGTCAACGAGTATGCTTCCGAGGCTTTCAAAGTAGCTTTGGCACGGGTAAACATCACCGTTTGGCCCTACACACATGTTTATCATCGCTGCCGTGCAGGATTTGACGCCTAAACCCAGCTGGACAGGGTCAAAACGGCAATACTGCGTTGGCGTGTACCATAGAAACTTGAGGTTAAGCTGCTGGGCTTTCTCAAGTACTTTCGCCAGAAGAGGCTTCAGCTCCTCAAGGGGCAACGCGAACTCTTGGCTGACCACGTTTGCCTTGCCAGAATAGATGAGGCTGTTGCAGCCGAAAGCCGCTACGCCAAGCTCCTTGATGTAGTCGATGGTTCTCAGGAATTCTGGAGCGTTATACTTGCTCAGCGTGGTGTTAGTGGTCACGTAAATCTGCGAGCGCACCGCGTTTTTTATACCAACCACCGTTTCCTTCCAGCTTCCCTCCGCTGCAGTCATCAAATCATGAATTCTGGGCTTATGCGACTCAAGAGTCACCTGCACAAAGTCTAAGCCCGCTTTCTCCAGAGCTTGCACGTACTCCTTGTCTTTCAGCTTCCTGCCGTTAGTTATTAACCCTGTAACCATGCCTTTGTTCTGGGCGTACTGCAGCAGTTCTGGCAGGTCCTCGCGTAGCGTTGGTTCGCCGCCTGTGAAGGTTACGATGAAAACGCCGATTTCGCTGAGGCGGTCTATCACTTCTTTCCACTGGCTGGTGTTTAGCTCTGGGGTTTCGTGGGGTCCGCCAGCGTAGCAGTGGATGCAGTTGTTCGGGCATTTGAAGGTGAGCGCCAAATCCATGCGTAACGGGGCTGTATACTGGTAGCTGAAGGGTTCCTCTTTTTCCACTTCAAGGAAAGATACTGGGCAGATTTTCTCGGTTCGAGCCAGCGTGCTAATCGTGTAGACGATTTTTTCGTAGTCTGCTTTTGCTTTGGCTGTTTTCACGCGGTACATGCGGCGAATCTGCTTCAGCACCTCGTTTTCAGACAGACCTTGCATTAAGTAGTAGGTGTAAGCGGACGCCGTCTCGTTCAAGTGAAGCACAGTGTTCGCGTTTATTACCATGACTCCGCGCCCATCAGGTTGGATACGCAGCTGAAGCGACATACCAGCGAACTCGCCCTCCCCACGGTAAGTGTAGCGTCCATGAGGAACTCTGGGCGGCCGCAGGGCTTTTCGCAGAAAACTCATGTTTAGCCAACACCTCCCCCTGCACACGCGCAAGCACATGAAACACAAGCACAAGCGCAGGCACACGCGGCACAGGCGCAGACGCATCCGGCTTCGCGGCTGGCAGGCGCATGCGACGCTTTCTGGGTTTGAACTGGAATTATGGCGTTGGCGAACTTTTCGATGTCTGTTACGATGTTGCTTGAGGTTTTTTCCACGGCGGTGGCGATGTTGTTTGCGAACTCGGCGCCTGGAATCTTTGGGGGTTGGGCTGCTTTGGCGGGTGCGTCAATGTTTGGTTTGTACGTGGGATGCGGATTGTAATGGTGGTAGCCGTACCAGTACCAGAACCACATTGGGCTCGGGTTGAAGGTGCGGTTGCGGAACGTTGTTTCTGTGCGGGAGCGTTGATTCGGGTCAAGCATAAGCCACAGCAGTTGCTCATCGTACGCTTTGGAAGCCAAGTCAACTGTGCCTGCTTGCTCTACCTGCGACCACGCTTTCGTCACAATTTTCCTGTAATAGTCCTCTGTGTCGCGTCGGCTGTACCCCCGCAGCTTCTGCTCCACGGTGTCTCTGAGAAACATCACGGTGTGCGCCAGTTTTCCCTCGTCAAGAGTGCCGTCATCCTTTAACGCGTGGAGAAAGTCTATCTCGTAGTAGCGCAACGGGTTTTCGTCGGTTCCCGTTTTGTTTTTGAACTGAGGCATTATTCTTAGTTTAAGCGCTGGGTTAGTTGACTCAACCCACACAGCTCTTTTCTGCAGCAGGCTGTAGAGGATTTCGGTGACTATCTTGGTGGGTTTCATGTCAAGCAGGTAAGACGCTTCAACAGCTGTCAAGCCTCGCCTTATTCCAAGAGTTTCCATGCTAACTTGGGGCGACAGGTAAGATTTTTTGCTCGCCGCGTAGATAACGGCGACTATTATGATAACGCCGAAAACAGCTGCGACCAATATTAGGCCGTATTCTTGAAAGAATGCTGCTATACCCGTGGGTTGCGTCTCGTAGTTCTCCACGTACTCAGCGGGAAAAGAAACACCTACAGGGTACTGCTCGTCTGGGCTGAGGTTCTGCGTTTCCCAGTAAACCCCCAACCGCTCATCCTCAACTACCGTGTTATACCAGAGAACCTCAGTGGTCTTAACCATGTCGCTGCTTACGCCTGTAGGCAAAACGACCAGTATGCGAAGGTCGTAAACGCTTGCCTGCTCCCACCACGTTGGAGTAAACTGCATCCCCACGTTACCCTCGTTAAGCTTATCCTCCCATATCATGCGCGCCACGTTCGTGGTTAAGTTAAACCTGATTGTGTTCCCAGCACTTAACGGCTGATAAAGGTTAACGCGCACTTTGTAATCACTTCCAGAACTCTCGTCAGAAGTAGACAACATGTGACCGTTCTGGTCGACAGCTTCGCCGACAGTGAAGTCGCCTTGGGGCTGACCAATAAACACATAATTGATTTCTCGCCCAGAATCAAGGGTTAGGCTCATGTCGTAGAATAAGTCGATGGTTCCGTCCTGGTTTATCCAGATTTTAACCCATTCATGGTCAATGTGGTAGACCCTTTCCTGAGCGGTAACGGTGCTTAAAGTCGCCAGAGCGAAAAACAAGGCGAATGCAATCATTATGAGGTGAAAACGTTTTTTCACCATTTTGGCTCCTCGGTTACTTCAAAGGTGTTTCCGCAGTAAGCGCATGTGGCGTAGGGAACGCCTGACACTATTTTAATCTTGTTCACGTCAATGGAAGCTGAACAGTTGGGGCATTTGAGCGGGGCAGCTTTCATTCGCCCAGATAGTTCTACTTGGTGAATCACGGTTTTTGGCTTGCGAGTTATGTAGTAGGCTATCGCAACGCCAACGGCGAACAGGATCAAGCTGGCGCTTAGTCTTGTTAGAGGTGCCTGAACCGAGGCTGCTATGGCGAAGATTGCCCCGAAAAAGAATAAAACCGCTACTGCGATGGCGCCTAATACTGTTAGGATTTTCACATTTATTTGTGGTGTAGCATCTTGCAATTTAATTTTGCCCTTAAACGCGTCGCATATTTCGGTTTCTGATATATGCTTACCTTAGAAAGTTAGTTTATATTACGATTCAAGTCGTTAATGTAACGTGACAACAATGAGCAAACGACTAACAAGAAAAGAATTCATACAATGTTTAGAGGCTATGTACGAAGAAGGACCCTCAGTGAGATACCAGAACCCAGACGCATGGAGCCGATTTTTACCAGAGTCTACTTTCTAAAAGTTTCAGCCCTACGCAAGAGCTAAATCTCCTGATGGCTGGCAAATACTTTTCCGCGCGGCTGTCAGTTTCCAAAGAACAGGTTTAGTGTTAACTACGGAGAGTTGTTCATTTCGGTTTTCTTAAGGTGGATAGCTGCTACGGTGGCGTTAACGTTTTTTTCTTCCACTACAATGATTATTTGGGACGTGTGAGGCGCAAAGATTCCCCGTTTTATGTTGATTCCTGATATGGCGCCTATAGCGATGGAAGCCACGCCTGCAGAGTCTTTCATCCTGTCGCCGATAAGTGTGACCACGCCTAAACCGTATTCTATCTTCAAGTTTTCGTCAAAACCTTTCAGTTTCTCCTCGTTTTTCCGTAGGAAATCCGAGTCTAAGAACAGGAAGTCCCTAATTCTCTCACCGGTCTCCAAGGTTTCAGCACCCAAGTCCATGAAGTCGTTACGTTTCTCCCAGATTCTCAGCGAGTCTTCCAGAGAACGGCTTTTCTCGTCGTTCATGGAAAGAATGGCGCAGCCCGCCTTGCCCGTCAAGCATTTCACTACTTCGCCGCCTTTTATCTCAGACTGGATTACCGAGTACTTTTCAGGATTGTCTATTGGAACTACCCTTAAAGGCTGCAGGAACCGTCTAGCCACCGCGATTGCGGGGCTCTGCAGTATTTTCATACCCATCATCGAAGCTTTGTGAGCTTCATTGTAAGTGAGCGCAGCGACGTGCTCGGTTTTCTGTCCCTTTACAACTTTTGGGTCAGCGCTTTGCACGGGTACATCCTTGAACAGAAGTGTCTCCGTCGGGTAGCTACTTTTCAGGAGGCATGATGTGAAAACTGCGGTTAGGTCTGAGCCGCCTCTACCCAACACGGTTTCAAGCCCGTCTGCTGTTACGCCGAGGAACCCCGCTAACGAGACAACCTTGCCCTCTTCTAACGGTTCGATGAGCGTGTTAACGCGTTTTTTGCTCAACTCGTAGTTCGGTGCGGCATAATCGAAATTGTCGTCCGTGACGATGGGCCAGTCCTGCACGGGAACACTGCAGGAATCAACACCGTTACTTTTCAGAATATACTCTGCCAGCGTAGACATGACGAGTTCCCCACCGTGAGTTAGAATTTTTGCTTTCACGTTGCCGCTGAAACGCTTGTTGACCGAAGCCAGAGCGTCATGTGTCTGCCGCTTGTAACTAGCTATTTCGGCTTGCACTTGCCTTAGGAACTTACCTTTAATGTGGAGCCTTGCGAGGTGACCGTAAACCTTGAAAACGGGGTCTATGGGCGCTGGTGTTGATCTCGCGTATGATTCTCCTATACGCATAAGTGCGTCGGTGCAGCCCATCGGCGCTGAGAACACCACTATCGGACCTACACCGTCTTTTATTTTAAGCTCTTTTATGCGGTTTAAAATTTTTGTAAGCCCTTTTCCTTCTACGTCTAACAGGCTACCGCCGAATTTTGCCACTGAAAGCTTTTTCTTTAAAGTCCATACCTCCTGAGCATAGATTTTAGCAGATTAACTCGCCTTAAATATTTTCTGAAATGAGCCAAGACTCAATTTTCGCGTGTAAAGCAAATTTTATAATCGCATAGCACGCTCTTAAACCATATGTCCTTCCAGACAAGTAAACTTCGAGAAACACTTGCTTCTGGGACTTTGCAGAAAAACTGGCTGCTCCTTCTGTTACTGGTGTTACCGCTGGCGTCTTTTGTATCAGTTCACGTGGGTTTGTTAACCGCGCTAATCTTCACTTTCCTTGTTCCCGGCTTGATTTTCCACCGGTTTTTCAGTTTAAAACTCCACGAAATAATGGTTTTTATCCCAGTTTTCAGCGTCCTCGTCTCAACTCAACTGGTATACTATCTTTCATTGGCTTTCGGCTACTCAAGGGAAATCATATTCGCGTCGTTTCTTGTTTTGGCGGTTGTCTACGGACTGGTAAATTCACGGAAAACATCTGCATACAGCTTCCAAGACTTCCTTAAAACCATGCGGTTAAACAAGGCGCTGTTGCTGATTTTTCTTCTGATTTTCGTTATCTCTGCGGTGGTGCTTTACCGCAGTGTCTGGTTTGAAAACGACCTTGGTATAGTTATAACAGGTTCAAACTGGCAAGACACGCCTCTGCACTACGAGATAATCGAAAGCATTAACAACGGTAACTTCCCGCCGGAAATGCCGCATTACGCTGGAAACAGCATGAGCTACCACTACTTCGTGGATTTCCACACCGCGATTGTAGAGAAAACCTACGGGTTCCTGCCTAAACTCATGCCGTTTCTGAACGCCGCATTCATCCTCGTTTTCGCCTTGTCAGTCTACTCGTTAGCAAGGGTGAACGGAAAACGCGCGGCAACCTTCGCCACTCTATTAGCAACGTTTGGTTGGGGCTTAAGCTACATCGGCCTTTTTTCAGCGTTAACTAGCGGAGAATTCAACTTCGCAACGAATTACATTTATCAGTATAACGGATTCTTCGGTTTGCCGTCCATATTCGATAATCTGCTGCAGCAGAGACCGCTTCTGATAGGTTTGCCTGTTTTCGCGTTCGTTTTAGCCTTGCTGAGAGACATGAAAGACAGGAACAGGATCATCCTAGCTGGCGTTGTTACTGGTTTGCTGTTTCCTTTTCACGCAGTATCCTTCCTCTGCGCCTACGCCGCCTACTTCGTCAGCCTCCTGTTAAACAGCAACTACTTCAAAAAGCACCACCTGTACTTTCTGGTTTCCGCAGTCATAGCGTTGCCGTTTCTGGTTTCCAGCAGCTCTTCAGCTTCAATAACATTTGCACCTCTCTGGGCGCTAAGCTTCCTGAAGGATAACCCGGTTCTGTTTTACATCGCAAACCTCGGCATTCCCTTCCTGCTCTCTTTCATTTTCATTACAAAGGTGAAGGGAACCTTTCTGAAAATCGTCTTCATCGTCCTGTTTCTAGCGCCCAACCTTATTTCTATCACGCCGAACTCTTGGGACATGTATAAGTTCTTTATTTTTGCTTGGATTCCTATAGCTGTGTTGAGCGGGGCGGCTCTGGCAAGACTCAGAAAGAGCTTGGCGCTGGTTTTACTTCTGCTTTCCGTTTTAACGACTGCAAGCGTGATTACATACAACGTTGGAACAAGTAGTCAAGCGGCAAGCTGGGATGAATACAATTTAGGCATGTGGGTCAGAGAAAACACGGAAGAACAAGCTGTCTTCTTAACCTACTACTCCATTCACTGTCCCCCAACAATGATTGGCGGGCGGCTGAGGGTAGCGTCCTACGTGAATTGGCCCTACGGCCACGGCATAGCACTTGACGACATCTACAAACGATTCGACGATATTGACCTAGCGTACACGGGCAATGAAGACGACCTACGACAGGTTGTTGAAACCTACAACGTCGATTACATTTACGTTGGCAGTGACGAGCTAAGCCATTATCCGGGATGCGTTGCAAGGTTTAACAATGTAGAATGGCTGGAACCTGTTTACACCGAAACATTTCAAGTCTACAAAGTAGCGTCTTGAAGCGCAGGCAAATTTAAAGGTGGTATTACGGTTTCCTAAAAAACCCTTTTATTAGGACCCTATGAATAAAACATCAGAGGGGAATATGGACATCAAGTTTCCGTTTGAAAAAAACGAAGCAATAACCGTGGCAGGGTTGCTGTCGCTTTCGTTTCTAGTCAGGTTTCTACTGTTTCCAACGCAAGGTTACGTAAACGACATGAACACTTTCTCGTACTGGTTCAACACCGCAGCAGAACATGGTCCACGTGTCTTTTATACAGTTGTTTTAGAAACCGCAGGCTGGATTGATTATCCGCCTTTTAACGTCTACTTTTTTTGGGGTTTCGGTTCATTAGCTAAGGCGCTTTCGCTGTCTGGAGCACCTGCTGTATACTCCATAATCAAGTTGCTTCCAAACCTTTTTGACACCGCAACCGCGTTCCTGATTTACTTTTTCGTGAGAAAACGCTTATCTTTCAAGTCCGCCTTGCTGGCGACAGCGCTTTACGCGTTCAATCCCGCTGTAATTTTTAACGCTGCAGTGTGGGGCCAGTTCGACGCGATTTACACATTTCTCCTTGTCCTGTCCTTAATGTTGGCTTTAGCTTGTAAACCCGAGTTGTCAGCCGTAACTTTCACTCTCGGAGTCTTGACAAAACCTCAGAGCATCGCATTGTTACCGCTAATTGCTTTCTTAATTTTTAGGAAGAAGGGGTGGCGGCGCCTATTAACCTCAATTCTTGCTGGAGCGGCAACAATTTTCGCGGTGATTATCCCCTTTGAATGGAGCAACCCCATAACTTTCTTGAGCAACATTTACTTTGGAGCATATGGCGGCTACGAGTACACTTCAATAAACGCTTTCAATATGTGGGCATTAGGTGGGTTGTGGGTACCTGACGGCAATCTTTTCATTTTAGGATGGATACTCTTTGGAGTCTTCACTGTGTTTACCTTGTACGTTTTACATAAACGCTTCAATGTGTCAGGCAAGTTGCTGGTACTTTTTTCAGCGTTCATGCTTCTATTCGGTTTCTTCATGCTTCCAACGAGAATTCATGAGCGATACCTGTTTCCAGCTATAAGCGTCTTGGTTTTGCTGGTGCCGTTTTTGAAGAAAACTCGTTTCCTCTATGTGGCGTTAACTGCCACTTTGTTTATCAACCAAGCCTATGTGCTGTCATTTTTGAATTCTGCTGACCCATTCATCAAACAGGGCGATTTGGTGGTTTTAGTGGTAAGCTTGATTAATTTAATAGTGTTCCTATACGTTTCAGTGTTGATGTGGGACGAGCTTAAAGGGCGGTCGTGGTCCATAATAAACCCTGCCAAAACAGACAAAAGCACCAAGCAAGAGGGAAAGGAGAATGAAACTCAAGTTAGACCTCAATAAGCGAGATATATTAACAATCGTTGTACTTTCAACAGTTTTCTTCTCCCTCGCCGTCTGGAACCTTGGCTTGTCACAGGCACCCGTTAATGGTTGGCGGACAACTGAAAACGAATCATTCATCATTGACCTCGGAGAGCAGAAAAGCGTTGGCACGGTTTACTTCTTGGTTAAGAACGGTTCCGCCGACGTTCAGGTTGAAACTGGGTCTCCTGATAACTGGGGTACCAGCAGAAGCCTCAGCATTTCAGCCAGTTATTACAGTTGGGCAGAATTAGACATCAACAGCGTAACCCAGTATTTGCGTGTTGAACTTCAACCGAAGACTTCTATTGAGCTTGCCGAGGTCGCCGTCCAAGACCCAGACCAACAGATGATTACGGTTACCGCGGTTACAGGTGAAAGCGATACAGACGCGAACTTGCCAAGCTTGGTTGATGAGCAGAACCTCGTTCAGGTTCCGTCCACCTACATGGGGGAAACATACTTCGACGAAATCTACTTTGTTAAAAGCGCTGAACAGTACCTTAACCTTCAGGTGCCCTACGAGTGGACGCACCCGCCTCTGGGAAAACTAATCATAGCTTCTGGAATCGTAGCGTTTGGGTATAACCCCTTCGGGTGGAGGATAATGGGCGTCATATTTGCTACATTGATGATACCCGTCATGTACGTCTTGGGGAAGAAGCTTTTGGGAACATGGATAGGAGCTTCAACCGCCGCTTTCTTGTTAGCCTTCGACTTCATGCATTTCACCATGGCGCGTATGGCAACCGCTGACACCTACGTTGTCTTCTTTTCTCTGACATCACAGCTTTTCTTCCTGATTTACCTTAAGGACGTGCTGGCGAACGGGTGGAAAGCCCCAGTTCAGCCGCTATTCTTGGCTTTCATTTTTTTCGCTCTTGGTTTTTCAACTAAGTGGGTTGTGCTTTACGGTTTTGCAGCTCAGCTGGCTATTCTCCTCTTGCTTAGGCTAAGAGAAGTTGTGAAGGTGAAGAAAGGCTGGCTGAATAAACTCAACACGTTCTCGAATCACCCATACGCCGTGATCCTCGGCTTCTCGCTCGTGGCTGTGCTCATCTACTTTCTAACTTACATACCAGACATGCTAGCCGGCCGCTCAATAATCGAAGTTGTAAACCTGCAGGGGTCAATGTACGGCTACCATTCAACGTTGACGGCTACTCACGCGTTTTCGTCTCCATGGTGGAACTGGCCGTTAATGCTGAAACCTCTATGGCTATACGTTTCATACCTCCCCGCTAACGCAAAGTCTACGATTGTGCTTCTGGGGAATCCTGCGGTGTGGTGGATTGGCTTCACTGCCATCATTTTTATGATACTAAGCATCGCCATCATTGCGATTCCCTTCTTTTTCAGGTGGCTTTGGAAAAAAGTAACTAAAAGCTCCTCGCCTGTTAAAAGTATTAGCCAAAAATTGGACTTCCCTGCTATGTTTATCATCACATTTTTCTTTTTCCAGTGGGTTCCCTACGTTTTCATTTCGAGGGTCACGTTCATCTACCACTTTTACGTTAACGTGCCGTTTCTATGCTTGGCATCAGCGTATTTCATAAGCAAATACTGGAGCAACAAGTGGACGAAGGTGGCGGCAATAGCTTATTTTGCAGTTACTGTGGCTATGTTTGGGCTGTTTTACACCGTTATCTCGGGGATGCCTGCATCAAACGAGTTGATTGAAAGTTTGAAATGGTTTGAGAGCTGGGTGTTCTAAACGTGAAAAAAGATGTGATCCGTAGAGGCGTGAAGGTTTCGGTTGTTCTCCCAGCTCATAACGAGGCTGACGCTTTAGAGCCTGCAGTGTCGGAAATAACTAAAGTCCTTGACGAATACGGAACGGATTACGAGATTGTAATTGCTGAAGACGGCAGTACGGATGGAACCGACAAGAAAGCTGATGAGCTTTCGGAAAGGTTGCCTGCTGTGTGGCATCTTCACTCGGACAAGCGGCTTGGAAGAGGGAAAGCCTTGAAGAACGCGTTCCAACAGTCCAGTGGGGAAATTCTCGTTTACATGGATGTGGATTTAGCTACTGATGTGAGGCAACTGAAAGAGCTGATTAACAGTGTTGACGAGGAAGGATACGACTTCGCTACTGGTTCGAGAATGCTTCCTGAAAGCAACGTTGAAAGAAGCGGCACGAGGAATATAGCTTCTAAAACGTACAATTTCATGGTTCGAGCGTTTTTAGGCTCAAAAGTTAAGGATCATCAGTGCGGCTTCAAAGCGTTCCGGCGAGAGCCTCTTATGCAGCTACTTGACGAAGTGGAAGCTGAACACTGGTTCTGGGACACTGAACTTCTTGTCAGGGCTCACCGTCGGGGCTACAAGATAAAAGAGTTCCCAGTGTTGTGGAAGAGTGGACGCGAAACGAAAGTGAGGCTTCTTCAAGACTCATGGCATATGGGTTGGCAGATACTCGGGCTCTGGTGGCATCTGAAGTTTCAGTAGTTCAGCCTTTCATTTTCTTTTGGCGAAAAGGACGAACGCTCTGGCGACGAATGATAAGCCGAGAATTACTAGGATTCCAGCCCAGAACATGAACCACTCGCTTAGGGTTGTGGTGCTGTTGAGGTACGTTGTTACTAAGTAACCTGCTCCGAACCAGTAAACAAGGTTGCCCATCGTTTCCGCCGTCTTGCTGATCGGCGAGTTCATCACGAGTCTCAGCAGCAGAAATACTATTTGTAAGATGCCTAAGCCTATGCAGAACTGAAATGCTGCTCCGTACAGCACTGAATGAGCCATAGGGCTGGTAGGTGCTGGCAGGTAGATGCCGATGGTGGGAACTTGAGCCAAGCTGAAACTACCGATGAAATCGAAGAATGCGTTCCAGAGGCTGGACGGTAGGTTAATGACGTAAACTATTCCAAGCAGAATGAAGAAAGTGCCGGCGGATACTGCGGAAAAGAGTCGTTCTTGAGCCCCATACGCGGTACTTCGCGTGTTAAGATTCTTGTTCATTTTCCTTTCTCCCTACGTGACTATTTGCGGCTGGAGCACATAAAACTTGCCTTTTTGCAGCGGTCAGGTGCATGTTTTAAATACTTACGCTTCAATAGAAGATTAGGAGAGGGTAAGGGTATGGTTTATTGTCCAAAATGCGGTAATGAAGTTGACGAGGCTATGGCTTTTTGCCCCAGATGTGGGGCTCCGCTAAAAGCGGCAGCGCCTGTGCAGGCAGCTCCAGCTCCTCAGAGAAGTGAAAAAGCTGAGAAAGGCGAAAAACAGGAAAAGCATGAGAAGCAGGAGCCTGAGAAAGGCGAAAAACATGAGAAGGGACAGTACGGCTTTGCAAGCTGGTTGGTTGGCGGCTTAATCCTTATACTTGTCGGTTTCTTCGCGCTGCTCCAAGTTTCAGGCTATCTTAGTTGGGGGATTGGCTGGGCTATATTGCTCTTGATAATCGGTGTTGTAGTCATAATTACTGCTGTTTACTTTGCCAATATAGCGCGGAAGCGTTCTCCGCCGCCTTCTTAAAGCAGCCAGCCTAGAAACAGTCGGTATAATCTGTGTTCCAGAAGCGTTAGTGTGTTTCGTCTCCCGAACACGCGGAAATAGTCTTTGCCAGCTGCTTCTATCATGTCCCCGATAGAGTAACGGGGAAACATGCACGACGAAATTAGCAGGTTGCCCCATTCACCGCGTTTAAGGTCATGCAGCATTTTCACGCCGCTACCGGTTTCCACTTCAAAGAAGTAGCCGTCGTAGTTAGGTGTAACGTAAGGCAAGTCGTCTAGCTGCTGGGCGAAAACTCCTTCTGTTGCCGTGTACATCTCCACGACCGGCGCGGGTCCGAAGTATTTTCTTAGGATTTTGGCGTACTTGAACTGGATTTTGCGTACGCTGGTGCAGAACAGTGCTTTGAAGTTCCATAGGTCAGCAGGTTTCTTGCCGTGTTTCCGTTTGATGTACTTGGCGAATGCTAGGATCACGGGTGTGACGCCCATGGTGGCAGTAATGTCCTTGCCGAGCGCTTGCTGGTAGACTAGTTCGAACCTTTTTTGCCAGTCGGTTCTGCCGATTCCTGAGCCAAGCTCGTCTATGGCTTCTTGCCTTGGTATTAAGCTGACTCTGTCGAACATGGGGTTAAGCCTAGCGTAGGTTCCGGAGCTGTAGCCATATGTGACTTCGCGTCCTTCCGAGGTCATGGTGTGGACGCTGGAGGGAAAATTCAGGTTTAGTATGTCGCCGGTGAAGACTTCGAAGTTCTTTTTTCGTAGCGCGTAGTTTATCAGTGCTCTTGCTCCGCACGTGAAAATCTGTTTCAGATGCGTCTGTGTGGCGGGCAAAACCTTTGCTCGTCCAGTCGAGCCTCGTGTCATCACCCAGCACTCGGGCGGTTCAGCTAGGATTACGTTGTAGTTGCCCTCTTGGACCTGTGCAAAGTAAGGTAACAGCCCCTTGTAGTCTATTACTGGAAAGTTCTTCTGGTAGTCAGCGATCCCCGTTATGTCGGGGGCACTGTGGCTTTTTCCGTAGTCTGTTTCCGCGTACTTCTCAAGCAGTTCGCTGAGAATTTGTTCTTGTGCTTTCTGTGGGTTCTTCAGTGAGTCGTACCATGGACCAATTATCGGCTGTAAAATGCTGTTGATGGTGTCTTCGTCGGGCATCATTTGTTTTCGCTTAGCAACTTGTTTGAATTGCCTTATATGCTTCGCCGTGTAATAGTGAAAAAAGGGTGAAGTTGCATGGCGCAGACAGTTCGTGTTGTTGCCGACCAAATCAGGAAGCTTGAGGTGCAGGGCGCCAGAAACGTCGCCATAGCAGCCATCAAAGCAGTTGAAGCCTTAGCAGAGGAAACAAACGCCAAAACGCGGAAAGAATTCATGAAAGAACTGGAGGAAGCCCGCAAGGTCCTGTTTGCTTCAAGGTCAACTGAGCCGCTTATGCGAAACGCGATTCGATGGATAATCAGCCAAGTAGAAAAAACTGGCAGCGAAAAAGTAAGTGCCCTCGCTGAAGTCGTCGCGTCGAGTTCCAGCAGGTTCTTGAAGGACCTTGAAGCGTCGAAGGAGTGCATTGCCGAGATAGGTGCTAAGCGGATACGCGATGGCATGGTGGTTTTCACTCACTGCCACTCATCCACGGTTACGAATATTCTCCGCAAAGCCAAGGAAGACGGCAAAACGTTTGAGGTGGTGTGCACGGAAACCCGACCTGTTTTTCAAGGCAGAATAACCGCCAAAGAACTCCTGTCATTCGGCATTAAAACAACGTTTATTGTGGATTCGGCGGCGCGTTCCTTCATGCGCAACGTTGACCTTGTGATTGTGGGCGCTGACGCTATAACGTCTGAGGGAAACGTCATCAACAAGATTGGCACAGGCACCATCGCGCTTCTAGCTCACGAGGCAAGAAAGCCGTTCTACGTTGTAGCGGAATTGTTGAAGTTCGACCCCGCCACGGCCTGCGGCGATTACGCGCAAATTGAAGAGCGCAGCCCAAGTGAAGTGTGGAAGGACGCTCCTGAAAAACTTGTGATTCGGAACCCAGCGTTCGACGTTACCAGACGAGACTTCATCCACGGCGTAAT
>CAZINA010000017.1:0-25017 GCA_964540545.1 uncultured Candidatus Bathyarchaeia archaeon | reverse complement strand
ATGGAGCAGTGAAGTGTATGAGTGAAAAAAAGAAAGGTAAAGCTGGAGTAAAAGAACTAAGCCCCATAGACGTTTACAAGCTTCTTCCAAAAATCAATTGTAAAGAGTGCGGCGAAGAAAACTGCATGGCTTTCGCCACTAAAATCGTTAACCGCGAAGTAGGTGTTGACCAGTGTCCTCCGTTGCTGAAGAAAGAACACGCGAAAGCTTACGCGCAGCTGAAGGAAATGCTGAAGCCTCCAGTTAGGGAAGTAGTTATTGGTGAAGGAGAAAAAGCGGTTAAGCTCGGCGGAAAACTTGTCATGTACCGTCACGAGTTTACATACTTTAACCCGACGGCGATTGCGATTGACGTAACAGATGAGATGACTGACGAGGAATTGTTGGGTCGCATAAAGAAGACAGGGCAGTTCAGTTACGAGTACATCGGCTACACGCTTAAGCTGGATATGATTGCTGTTCGTTCCACGTCAGGTGAACCTGAGAAATTCAAGGCTGCCGTTAAGAAAGTTGTTGAAAAAACTGATTTACCGTTGATCTTGTGTACTTTGAATGCGAACGTGGCTGAAGCAGGTTTAATGGCTGCGCCTAAGTCTAAGCCTTTGCTTTACGCGGCGACAATGGAAAACTGGAAGGACATGGCGGAGCTGGCGTTGATGTATAATTGTCCGCTTGTGGTTTCTGCTCCTAACGACTTGAACGCGCTGGTGTCATTGACTAAAACGTTGATGGCTTACGGTGTCGAAGATTTAGTTCTGGACCCTGGTACTTTCGCGAATGGAGGTTTGGCTGACACGCTGAACAACTTCACTATGCTTCGTAGAGCTGCATGTAAAGGCGGTGAGGAACTTGCTGGTTTTCCGTTGATGGGTGTTCCGATGGCTGCTTGGGTGGATAAGGGTGAAACTGCTGACGAGGTTATTAAGTGGCGTGAAGCTAACTTGGCGGCTATGCTGATTGTTCGTTTTGCTGATGTTCTTGTGATGCACGGTGATGATGGTTGGTCGCTTCTTCCTAACGCGGTGTTGCGGCAGAACATTTACACTGACCCACGTAAACCTGTGGCTGTGGAGCCAGGATTGAAGGAGTTTGGTACGCCAGATGAGAATTCGCCTGTGTTGTTCACTACAAACTTTGCTTTGACGTATTACACTGTTGCATCGGATATTGAAAGCTCAAAGATGAGCGCTTACTTGATTGTGGTTGAAACTGAAGGTTCGGCGGTTGACAGCGGTGTTGCAGGGCGAAAACTGACTGCAGAAAAAGTTGCAGACGCCATAAAAGAAACAGGCATAGAGAACAAGGTTAAGCACAAGAAAATCATCATTCCAGGCAAAGCTTCACGGATAAGCGGTGAAATTGAAGAGCTCAGCGGCTGGAAAGTGCAAGTGGGACCACGTGACTCCTCAGAAATACCCAAATACATAATCGACAAGTGGCAACCCTAATTTCCCAACTTTAATTCTTTTTTGTTTTCGATTTTTTAGAATTTTAGTCTGTTTCTCTTCTACGTATAGCTTGAGCCATTTTATAAGGCTGCATTTGTTGTGGTTAGTTTCTGGTTGTGCTCTCCTTTTCTGATATGTGAAATTTTTCTATAGCCCCCCTTTATATACTTCGGATAATTCTGAGTGCGGTCTTGCTTCAGATAGACCCCCTCTATAGTTTCTGCATTGAACCTCTATTAGGATCCTAATAGACGGCAAATATGATGATCAGCCCCGTTTTACAATTTGAGAATACTATGACGTCTTAAATACGGTGGTACCTTGTATGGGTTCGCAACAATTAATTGCTGGGTGTTGTTGTTAAACTAAGTGTTTATTTGTTTTGGAACCTTGTTGTTTGTTCCTGACTGGTTCCTGCTTAACAAATATTATAAATGTTTTCAGCATATTATTCAACCATGTCGAAAGTATTAGTTTTCGCGATAGTGTTCCTGCTCCTCTTTGTAGTAACCTTAGCGATACCTGCCATACCTCCAGGGGGCATAATAATTGGTTTATTTGGAATTCCAGAAACAGAGATTCTATTGGGAATCACTATCGTGACTATTTTAAACGGCATAATGAACGGGCTCATTTGGGGGCTCATCGCTTTCGTGATAGCCATTGTGGCTATGCCTGCTCCGAAAAGCAGGGAAATCGAACCGTTGAGGGCTCCCAGTTACCCATCAGCGCCTAAGCCCATACCTACAGAGGCAACCGCAGTCGTAACAATGTCCAAGAAACCGCGAGCTAAGCGGCCAACCCCCGTTAAAAAGCGAAGAACGTACACTGCTTTAGATCAGGATGTTGAGACTATCGAAGGGATAGGGCCTGCATACGGCAGCAAACTTCGGAATGCCGGTGTGCACGTCGTCGACGACCTGTTGAGAGCAGGCTCTACTAGAAAAAAGCGGCGGGTCTTAGCAAGAAAAATAGATGTGGCCCCTGCGACATTGCTTAAATGGGTTTACCGCGCAGACTTCTTCCGTATAAAAGGCATAGGAACGCAATACTCCTCCCTGCTGGAGTCAGCTGGAGTCAATACGGTGGCAAGCCTCGCAAGACGAAACGCGAAAAACTTGCATGCGAGATTAAAAGCAATCAATATGAAAAAGAATCTGGTTAGACGAATACCCCCATATAGAACGATTCAAAAATGGATAAAATACGCAAACAACCTTACACGCGTAATAGAAGAATAATCCTCTAACTGATGTGCTAAATCCAAGATAACCTTTTTTCAATTCGGAATCTAAAGGTTCCATTGTCACATGGAACTTGCAATGGAAAAACCTAACGAACTTATGAAAAAGATTTACGACGAAAAAAGGGAAGCATGGAAAATCGCCAAAAAAGAAAGTTTCACCAAACAATTATCAACAATAGAAGATACCCTCTCAAGGTTCGACCTGTTAAAGAACGAAATCAAAGTATACCCTTACCTCGCAAGATCAGGAGAAAAGAAAGCAAGCTAAATTGAAAGCGTTAGAAGAAAAGCACGTTAAACTACATACTGAACGATTTTATCCTGTGGGTTAACCGTGTTGTCTTTGGCGTGCTTCAGTAGCCAATTAGAAAGCTTCTTACAAGCGTTTGGGTTGCAGGAGAAACTCTTCATTTTTGGGTTCCAAAACAGGCAGGTGGAACATGGAATGTCAGTGTCGCTTCTCATTGTCATCGTATTATTTCAGATTCTAAAATTGATTTATTACTTGTGAATTATAACTAATGGTTGCCCATAATGATTGCAAATACACTCACAGGCATATAGCAACCATACCTGAAATGAAAATCCCCGCTTCTACAGGTGAAGTCTTTATCAACTTCCGCGCGTATATGGCGATAAGAAGGCATATAAATGCAGTCTCAAAATGATTGGTTACAAATTCTTTATCACTGCAAGGAAAACGTAAAAAAACGCATCCGCCCTCACCTCAAGACTGTAAGAGGGCCACAGCCCGATCTGGGCAAAGGCGCTGGCGGCGACCCAATGAAGCCCGTTGATTTAGCCGCGGAAAAAGCAATAATCGAAGTTCTACAGCAGTCTGGCACCTCGTTTACACTCATTAGCGAAGAGTCTGGCGTGAAAGAGTTTGGCGAAAACCCTGCACAGTACTACGTGACCGTTGACCCCATAGACGGCACAACAAACCTCGTCCACGGTCTCCCCTTCTACGCGTCTTCAATAGCCATATCCAGCAAACCAACGCTTTCCACAGTCTTTGCAGCTCTAGTAACAGACCTCGTCCATGATACCACGTACATGGCGCTGGAAGGCAAAGGCGCCTACCGGGACAGCGAGAAAGTATTTTCATCCAAACTTGACTCTTTAGAAACTGCCTTAGTAGGCTTAGACCTGAACACCTACAAGGTTAAAGAATTCGCCCCCCAACTCACCGATTTAATCCAGAAAACTAAGCACATACGACATTTCGGAGCCAACGCCCTCGAACTCTGCTACGTGGCAGACGGCACCACAGACGCCTTCATAGACATCCGCGGAAGACTCCGAACAACCGACATGGCTGCCGCTTTCTTAATAATCAAAGAAGCCGGCGGAACCATCTCGACACCACTTGGCGAAGACTTGGACGTTAAGTTAGGCCCAGAACAGACAGTAACGTTCGTAGCCTCTGGAAACACTCGGATCCACCAAACAATCCTCAGCTTGGTAAAACCCTAATGTTAAAGCTTTTACTGCCCCAGCCAGCTGCTCTGGTAAAAACTGGAAAAACCAAAACTCTAGTCATAGCCGACCCCCACTTAGGCTGGGAAATGGCTCTCCAAGACAAGGGAATCCACGTTCCAAGCCAATCCTCAAAACTTCTCGAAAAACTAGTGGCTGTACTCTCCAAGTACAAACCTGACACACTACTCATTCTGGGCGACATCAAATACACAGTTGTCGCAGCAAGACCCGGCGAATGGCACGACATACCAGAATTCTTCACTGAACTCAAAAATTACGTGAAGAACATAGCCATAGTACGCGGCAACCACGACGCAAACCTCGAACCCTTACTGCCCGAAAACATACCCCTCCTCCCAGCAACAGGCACCATAGTCGGTGACGTCGGCCTTTTTCACGGTCACAAGTGGCCTTCCCCTACGCTTCTGAAATGCAAAACAATCGTCATGGGCCACCTTCACCCCGTTGTAGTTTTCCGCGACCCAGCCGGCTTCAAGATAAACCGTCAAGTGTGGGTGAAAGCCAAATGCGACACCCCTCAACTGTCCAAAACCCTGTTACAGAAACAGCGGATAAAAATTGAAGGCACACCAGAAGAAACCGTGAAGAAACAATATAATTTCAAGCCGCGAACATCTCAGATTTTCATCATGCCGTCATTCAACGATTTTCTAGGCGGCAGACCCATAAACGAAACAAAACCAAGAAAAAAAGGGCAAACCCCAACAATGATTGGACCTGTTCTCCGCTCAGAAGCAGTTGACCTAGACAACTCAGAAATTTACCTTCTAGACGGAACATACCTTGGAACCCTAAATCAACTCAGAAGACTGTAGACTACCCAGCCCCCTTTTTCTCGCGGAACTAACGTTTGACTGTTAAGAGCTAGGCTTGTCAATAAACCTTGACTAACACGAAATCTCTCTTGTCAAGAAATTTTGACTAAAAAACGGGTTGTTGGTCAAGAAAACTTTACAAAAACGCTTTAATCACAAATAAGCCCTAATTTATCCGTGTTTAAGGCGTGGTGTCTATGGTTCTCTCGCCCAAACTGACCGCTACCAAAAAAACCGCTCTCCTATTGCTTCTTGTCAGCCTGACAACTTCCTGCTTGCTCAAAATTCAGCTGGGTAAGGCTGCGCCCCAGACAATTATTGTTCCAGACGATTATGCAACAATAGCCGCTGCTATTGAAAACGCTACTGACGGTGACACAATCTTCGTCAAGAAAGGAATTTACGAAGAAGAGACGCTGGAGATAAGCAAGTCACTCTCCATTATAGGTCAAGAAGCTAGGAACACTGTAGTGAACCTTCATCCCCCGTTAGTCACAACGACAATTTTCACTCAAACTTTTACAAGCTACTCTAATCCAATTGACATAGAAGCTGACGACGTTAAGGTCTCAGGTTTGACTATTAACAGCGATGGCGGTGAAATCTCGGCGACTGGGAATAGAACCCAAATAACAGGAAACATACTAAACACTGATGTGAACTTGCGCGGTTCATACCAAACTGTTTCTAAGAACAACTTAACTGCAGATGTGACATGTAGCGGTGGTGTCTATGGTAACGTTTACCGAAATAATGTTGTGAATGGAAGTATCAGCTGTTCTTCTGGTTCTTACAACCGCTTCTTCGCAAATACCGTTTTAGGCGGGGAAATCAGCTCTGGCGGTACAAGTAAAAATAACTCGATTTATGGCAACACCATGAAAAACGGCGAGGGCATTTGGGCGGGTTATGGGACTGTTGTCGGCAAAAACACAGTGACTGACAGTGAAATGGGTATCTCCATCCAGGGTTTTAACAACATCATCTACGGAAACATAATTACAAACAATGTTGGTGCAGGTCTTACAAAACTTGAAGGCACTAACAACACATTCTACGCGAATTATGTGGCGAACAACTCTGTTGGCGTTTTAGTTGGAACGAAAAATCTCTCACACTCGGGTAATAATACCTTTTACCACAATAGCTTCATAAACAATATTCAGCAGACCCAAATAGTCAATCTCGACCATACTGATTATTGGGATAATGGCAAAGAAGGTAACTACTGGAGCAACTATACAGGCTCTGATACCAATCACGACAGTTTAGGAGATTCGTCATACATAATTTGTGGAGAAAGATACACACAAGATTATCCGTATACAACCTACTCTGAAAGCTACGAAGACCGTTATCCGCTAACGGCTCCAATCAACTGCTCCAGCATCACCATTGAACTACCAGAATGGGCAACTAGTCAATTACCAAAACTGTTTACGTCGCCTGACATAATACCCCCCGCAATTTCGATTATATCTCTCGAAAACATGTCCTATCCCATAGGAAATCTTTCGTTAACGTTCACAGTGAGTGAGCCAACTTCATGGCTTGGTTACAGTCTTGATGGACAAGAAAACATAACAGTTGCAGGAAACACCGTTTTGTCAGGGCTCTTCATGGGCGCTCACTACTTGACAGTTTACGCGAATGACACAGCTGGAAACACTGGAACCTCTGAAACAATCTGCTTCCGAATAGAAACGCCCTTACCAACAACATTGATTGTGGCTGTTGCGATTATCGCGTGTGTTTTCGGCTTCGGTTTAATCGTAAATCTAGTGACAGGCAAAAAAGAAAAACATAGAAAAACCTAGCAGAGTCCGCCTTTTTTGAAGTAGTAGCCTTCTTCTTTCTTAGGACCGAAACTTCTCACGCCTTCTCTCTTCAACTGTTGTCTAAGCTCCTTAGCGTATTCCTTGCTTACTTCGCCTCTCTTTTCCAAATAAGCAATTATCGTCTTCGCTTGTTCTTTTGTGTCGCAGCGCCGTATGAAATCAACAACGTTTGGGTCATAGTTGTGAAACTTGTCAGGCATCGCCTTTTCTGTTGCTTCAGAATCTGTTCTAACCGCGTCTATCGGAACCTTACTGTCTCCGCCTTCGAGTTCCTCAGATAAATTTGGAAACATTTTCTTGAACGATTTTCTATTGGTCTCCACTGTTGCAGCCTTCCAGCAAAGCTATTTCTAGTAATCATATGAAAACGCATATTTAAGTGGTTTTTTCCATCGTAAAACGGCAAATGCAGCTGGAACAGAAGCCTAGATTTACAAGTTTATGCAGGGATGAATTTCTTCGCTGGGTTTTCTTCAAGTACACGTTCTAGCTCTTGAACGTTAAGCCCTTTGAGTTCATCCCCGAAAACCTCACATTTCCTCCTGTAACCCGCTTTATCTGGGCTTCGAACAACTATCTCAGCCGTTTGTTTGCTTGAAGTCTCAATGTACACGTGAAACGACTCTTCGGTTTTTCCTTTCTTAGTCACCGTAGTCCACTCCGTTCTAGAAATTTTTGTCCCGCTCTTCTTGATGTCGTTCAGGATTTCATCGGGCGCATCGTGATATACGGTTATGTCTATGTCGCTTCCTCGGCGTATAGTTCCACGCCAAACGCTCCCGATTAGAATGGGGCTGTACTCTTTCAGGGTGTTCATTATTTTCAAGGCTTCTTGCCGCATTTGGATTAAGCGTTCCTGTCTGGCTGGTCCTTCATGGGCGTCAGCGATTTTGTCGAGTTCCACGGCGACTTCAAGGTTTGTTGGGAGAAAGTGGGTGCCCAGTGTTTTTGCAGCTTTTAATTTGGCTTGTTTGTATTCTTTTTCTGCTCCAAAATACAGTAGGGTCGCTGCTTCCTTTGCTATTTTGCATCTTAAATCGGAATCTGTGTTCAAGGCTTCACCATTCGACGCTCTAATCAGGTTTTAAGCGCCTTTTCGTAAAGTTCCACGGTTTTTTCAGCAATTTTGTTCCATGTGAATTCGTTTACCACTCGTTTTCTGCCGTTTTTTCCCAGCCACTCACGTTTTCCAGAGTTTTCCAACGCGTTCATTATGCCCCACGCGATGTCTGAAGGGTTGTTTGGGTCTATGTGGTAGCCGCATTGGTCTTCTCCGCGGCAGATTACTATTTCACGCATTCCGCTTACGCCTGAAGCGCCCACCACCACGGGTTTTTCCATGCTCATTGCTTCCAGCGCAACTATGCCGAAGGGTTCGTAGTGACTTGGAAAAACTGCAATGTCACAGGCAGCGTAGTGTAAAATGCGTTCTTCTTCAGGGATGAAATCAAAACGGAATTTGACTACGTCCTCTAGCCGAAGGGTTCTGGTCAGATTTGTCAGATACTCCTGTAGGTCGCCTACTCCTACTATGACCAACTTTGCCTTGGGAAGCGTTCTCAAAACATGAGACATTGACATGATTAACTTGTCGACAGCTTTGACGCCCACCAGCCTTCCCAGGAAGAGAATCATGAATTCGTCATCTTTGATGCCATAATACTCCCTGATTTTCCGCACTTGTTCCGCGGAAACGCTTTTCGGGTCGTATTTTTTCGGGTCCACTCCGTTGTAGCTGACGTGGATTTTGTCCCGTGGGAATCCAAGCTGTATTAACTCATCCTTCATGGCGTATGAAACCGTGATAATCATGTCAGCCATGTTGGCTCCACGTAGTTCAATGTTACTTACTACGCTTGAGCCGCCTCCCAGCGTTCTACCCTTCTCGGTTGAGTGAACATGAAAGACCAGAGGCAACCCGCTTTCTTTCTTGATGGTGATCCCGCCCATTATGGAAAGCCAGTCGTGAGCAACCACAACATCGTATTTCACGCCTTCTTTTCTGATGAGTTCATTGATTAGCTTGGATGCAGTCAGGTAATTGTAAACAAGAAGGTTGCCGAACAAATGCAGGCCTCTGCCCCACTTTTTGATGTCATCCGCTATCACGTCCGGCAGAGAGTCGGAAACATCGATGTGCAGTGGCCGGTGGATTTCTATGCCGCGCCAAATTTCTCTTCTTGGCAGAGTACCGCCATCATCATTCATTGTGAAGACAGTTACGTCGTTGTCCATGAGGACGAATTTGCGTGTTATTTCAGCAGCGTAGGTTCCCAAGCCGCCGACAATTTTAGGCGGATACTCATAAACAAGCACGGCAATCTTCATTCTCAATGCTCACCATTTTTCCAGTGTAGCATTAGAAACCTGTGTACTAAAACTTTGCTCATTTCAGTTCAGTAAACCGCTGAGAAACGTTGATTAGTTTGTATGCACATATACCGAACAGGGTATTGTAACCATGAGTTTATCACCTACTAAACTTGAAATAATGGCGACTATGTTGCTGCTTGACAAACCTGAAAGAGCGACGCAGATAGCAAAGGAAGCTGGAAAGGAATTTCCCTCTGTCATGATGCACATCATCGGTCTTTCCCGAATGGGGTACACTGTTTCACCTGAAAAAGGACTTTACACCCTAACCGAAAAAGGCAAAGAAGCCCTCGGTATACCTGAAATCAAAAGCGAAACCGCTAAAACAATACTGGCGGATATGCCGGAGGATCGAGCATTTCACTTTTACGCAGGTCTAGGAAAACCGTTAAGCCTCCAAGCACTTGGTCTCCAAGATTTCTGTAACAAGCTTCCTAAGGTTAACGCGGACTCCATAACCTTTCACACAAGCCGCGGCGATTTTGAATCTTGGTTCAGGGTAACAGGCGATGTGGAACTTGCGAAAAAAGTAGCGGTGCTAAAAGAAAAAAAGAGGGTTGGCGAAGAGCTCCGCACAAGACTGCAGGATGTTGTTACAAAGCGGTGCATAGAGCTAGCTAAAGTGGCTGGGCACGCGGTTTCGCCTGAGTGATTCAGCTATTGTTTTATGGGTTTGAAGCGTTTTCCAAGCTTTCCTAGGACTTTTTGTATAGTTGTGTACTCCATTTCTTCAGCGCTTAACCGCGCTGGCTCAAACTCGCCCATGTTCCGCAGCATGCAGGCGTTTTGCATGGCTTCACGCCTAGCCAAAGCGAAGGCTGGGTCATCGAACAAGTCTGCAGTAATTGGTTTTCCTTCATCGTCGCTTGAGATTTTACCATTCGCAACTTGAAAGCCTATGGCAACAATCCTAGGTGGGCCATCGAAAACCGTGCATTTTGAAGATTTTAACCCTACTGGCATCATGGGACCCCAATGGCTTCCGCGCATCCACCCCTGCACGAAGTAGCTGTGCATGAACGGCGCCAAGACTTCGCCCACTGCAGGCAGTCCATGTTGCGCGCGGGCAATCATAACTGGGTCGTCTTTCCCCACGTATTTTCCAGCTATCAACGAGAGCTTGCTTACGCTGCTTGCCGCGCAAATCAGGTCGTCGTTTGCCCTCCAGACGCGAGAGATGGCGTAACGTCCAACAGTCCCTATCAAAGCCAGCAGCTCATACATTTCCTCAGGACACTTGAGAACTATGGCCTTGTTTTCTTTTGTGTCTATCACTTCGAATTTGAAGCCGCAAATCATGTTTGGGTCGATAACGAGTCCAGCGGTGTTCATTGGGTCAGCGAATATGCGGAAAAGCGGATAGTTAAATGAGCCTGCTGAGGTTTTGTCAGCTGCGAAAACTACAATTGGGTCAGAGGTGCGTTCTTCTATCTCCATTTCTGCAACGCCTGGTCCCATTCCGCGGACGTTTCCGCTGAATGCGGTCTTCAAAAGGTCTTGGCCCGCCGCGTAGAGCTTCAGCTGTGACGCTTTGTTGGCGCATTCTTTGAATGTTTCCCAAGCAAGCTTGTGAATTTCCTTGTTTTGCTCTCCTTTTTCATGAAGCATAAGCAGTTCAAGGTCGTCGCCAGCGTTGAAAACGTAAAAGTTGTTTATTACGCCTTTTTCTGTTGCTTTTTCAAGTTTTTTCTCGGCGATGTCAAAGAGGGGTTTGGGAACGATGTAATGTCCAGCTAAAGAGCCGACGTCGCACTTGATTATTGAGATCGTGGCTTTTTTTGACAAACACAACCCCGTGTAAAGCTGGGCGGACAGCGAATTTAAGTTTTTCAGATGTTTCGGGGAAAAGCTTGAGAAAATATGAAATAACAAGAGTTGCATAGTCAAGTGCAGGTGTGTGATGGCGCTGAGCGATGTGCGAGTAGTTTCGTTGAAGCTTCCTGAAGAAGTTTACAAAGAAATGGTTTTGCGTATTCCTGAAGGTGACAGAAGCAATTTCATACGAGAAGCCATAATGGAAAAGCTTCAGAAAACGCCTAGGGCAGACAAGCTTCTTGAACTTGAAGAGAGGATGAACAAAATCGAAGAAAGCGTCGGCGAGGTTAGAAAGTACCTTGCGGACCTAGAGTTGCTCACGTACCAGCATGGACGAATTAACCCACACACGTTCTGTATCGATGAAACAGACCATCAAATTATAGATTACCTTCTGCACTACAAGGGTGCAACCACGCCGGAACTGGCGGAGTACACCAAGACGAACAGGTGGCTGGTGCTGAACAGGCTGAGGAAGATACAGAGAAGCTCAAAGAAGCAATTCGGCAAATCCATAATAGAGTATTACGCGGGAGAGAAATCTGGAAAGAAAAAGGCTTGGTGGATAAACGAAGAATTAATTCAAGAATAAACAGCGGTTAGTTTTAAATCTGGCAGAACATTTTGTTTTGGAAGTGGGGCCCGTAGCCCAGCACGGATTAAGGCGTCGGCCTCCGGTCGCTATGCGGAAGAAAGCCGAAGACCAGGGGTTCAAATCCCCTCGGGCCCGCCACCACTCTGATAACTCGCCAGTTAGAGCGCACAGGTTCAGATATTCAAGTGCAGGTTTAGAATTGAACTTTTTGAGCGACTTCTTTTGCCCAGTTGCGTATGGCGTTTACGTCTCGTGTGTCGTAAAGTCCAGGTTCTGTTTCTGGTATGCCAGCTGCTTCTAGTTGTGGCTTAACTGCTGACAGGGTTTTTCTGAAAAGCCATCCCATCTTGTTGAAGTTGTAGACTCCTCCAAACAGGCCCAAAGCGATAGGCTGCAGGTTGTATTTGGCGGCTTTTTCTTCAAGATATGTTTTTCGGGCATACTCAATTTCTGTTTCCACGTCCGTTTTCTCATCTAACGGGTACTTTGCGCCGCAGCAGATGAAGAGCGCGGTCTTTTTTTCTGTCAATTCTTTTTGGAATCTTTTAAGGAACTGTTCAGGTTCTTTTGTCCATTTCTTAATTTTGATGCCGCTACCTACCAACACAAGACCGTACTCGGATATGTCCTTGACTTCATCATCCTTGAGATTAACTACTTCAACATCTAACCCTTTTTGGCGAAACACGCCACCAATCTCTTCGGCGGTCATTTCTGTTGCCCCGTACCGTGTACCATAAACAATCAACGCTTTTTTCAAGAATCGCACCTCCTGTTCTGGTTTATATGTCCTAATTGGTAAAGTTTTCGACCAACAAGAATATGCCAAATCATCAAACAAAGCCCCGCGGAAGCCAAGAGCAGAGCATCTAACTCTGGCACGAAAACAAAAGTGATGCAGTAAGTCAAGTCGATTGCACTTGCCACTATTCCCACGCAAGCGGTTACTTTGCTGAAGACTTTGCTCTGCAACATAACAACAGAGGTTATGAATCCAGCAACTGCGACGAGAAGCAAACTCGTGTACACGCCTGTACTTTGACCCAGAGCAAGCATAGTTTGTCCCGCAGCTAGTAGTATTGTTTTCTGGGTTTCTGTTGTGGCGGCTGTGTACTGGTTACTAAGCGAAAGCATAGAGAATGCCGTGTTTGACGCCAAGTAGACTGTTGTCCCAACCAAGCCAAGTGTTGTAGCTAGTGTCATGTAGTCCCTGTCAGCTTGTTTGAGAGCAACGTATAAGCCAAGAAACATTATGCCTACAAGCGCATAGTCTAATACATCAAAGATGTTAAGTAGTGAAACCCCGAGTAAGCTGTTGTTTTGAAGTAGCGTAAACCAGTCTGTTGCTGTGTTGGGCGATGTTTGCCCAGTGAAGAGAAAAATTTCTGCTCCGATGTTTCGTCTGAAAACTATTCCTGCAACTAGGGCAGCTACTCCACTTATCCGGTAGAGGCTTGCCCATTTGAAGTTTACAGTTTGAACGTTACTTGTTTTCATTAGTTTTTCCCTTCAACTCACTTTTACATTTTATGCGTGTCCCGATAATCCCTGCTGCAACACCGAAAACAGGTGGGAATAAACCGCCACCAACAAGCAGCATCAGGACAGACAGCGAAATCAAAACTAAGCCACCGTGTTTTTTATGAACAAACTTGGCAGCCCACACCGCCACTATGACACCAACGATGACAGTTAATATTCCTGAAACAAGAAAACTAGGAAAAATTGTCATTGCAGGTTCTCCAGCTAAAGCAGTAAGTTCAGGCCAAGCTTCTATCACAAGACGGTTAGGGGCTACGTTGCCTTGAAGCATTTCTCCAGGTCCGTGAGATGCGCCACCAAGTCCCGCAAAAATGCCTAATGCTGAAGCTGCAATTCTAGTCTTGTTTAGCGTTTTCATTGGCTTTTCACCTCGGTCAGGTTTTGTCCATTTGTTTTCTTAATCTCAGAATCTCTAAGGTCTATTCGGAGAACTCCCTTCGTGCCTATGACTTCCAAGATTACGCCTTCCGCGAACGTGGCTTGCAGCAATTTACCTATTGTGCCTTCCAAGAGGACCTTGTCGTTGGAGCCGTTAGTCAAAGTAACGTTCTTCAGGTTAACCCTTGACTTTAGCTCAACAGAGAAGACCCGTTCTTTGCTGTTCATTCTACTTGCCTCACTTTACTGGGAATGCTCCAGCAGGTGATTAGGTTTATTTGATGAAGATGCTTAGAATTAAACAGCAACACTAAGAGTTCAGCATTGGTGACAAAAAATTGGGGAACAATGAAAAAATGGAAAAACTGTTTTTTGAGCTCGCAAGCGAAAACAGGCTCAGCATACTCGATGAGTTGCAGAAGAAAAACCTAAAAATGCAGGACATCGCCAGACGGCTGGATGTGACGGCAACGGAAGCTTTCAGGCAACTGCAACGCCTAAGCGAAGCAATGCTGGTTCAGAAGCAGCCAGACGGCAAGTTCACCATTACACAGTACGGCAACCTTGTCTTGCACCTCTCCGCCTCATTCGAGTTCATATCAAAATACAAGGAATACTTTTCCACACATGACATTATGCAGCTTCCCCTCCAATTCGTGAATAGGCTCAGCGAGCTTTCGAAAGCAGATTTAATAATGAATACTATTGAAAGCTTGAACAAGGGTGAACACGCGCTTATGGAGGCTGAGCAGTACGGGTGGGGGATAGCTGAAGGTACTATTCCCGAGCACATGGGGCCAATAATGGATGAACAAGTTAAGAAGGGGTTAAAACTCAGGTTCCTCATTCCAGAAAACAGCCCTCTAGCAAACGTAAGCTCCCCCGTGATGGCACGAAACTTGGGAGTGAGATGCCTCTCCGAACTTCCAGCACTTGTGGTCCTTACCGAGAAAGAGGGCAGTGTATGTTTCCGCCAAGTCGGAGGGCGAATGGATTATGCTGGCTTCTTCGGAAACGACTCATTGTTTCTCAACTGGGTTAAAGACCTGTTTCTCTATTACTGGGAAAAAGGAAAACGCGTATAAAGCTCCTGTGGATTCGCCAAAATGCGATAGATAACTAGCCTGACTGAAGGTTTTGGATGAATTTCAAGACGATTTTTGGCTGTTTCAGCGCAGTTCTCAGTGTTTTCCAAGGATTCTTGAAGTAATTAATTAAGGACAGCCTCCTGTATCTCTGGACAGCCATTGCAGCTATTTCCTTCACTTCACTCGCCGTGAAATCTTCAGTGCTTATCAAAGGCATTCCCCCTGTCTGCCTCACCTCGGCGAAGGCTCGGGAAGTCAAATCCCCTTGAATGTACCCTTTCTCTAGGCATTCTTTGTACAGTCTGGTTCCCAGCGACGGGGTTGCAACATGAAGAAGCATCCCAACGTCATATTCCTTCTTAAGCCTAAGCGCAAGCTCCACCGTCCTCAGCATATGCTCCTTCTTTTCACCTGGAAAGCCAATGATGTAAAACGCGGCTGTGCTTATTCCTATCTCCTTGCACATTTTGGCAACTTCTTCCACAGTCTTCAAGTTAAGGCTCTTATCGATGATGTTGTTTAAGACGTATTGGTCGCCGGATTCGATGCCGAAGAAAACGCTTTGGCACCCTGACTTCTTCATTTTCTCCAAAAGTTCCCGTGTTAAATAGTCTGCTCTTATTCCGTTCGGGGTTTCCCAATTGAACTTTATGTGTTTCTCAATTATTTGGTCGCAAATGGCCTCGAACCTTTTCAGGTCAAATGTTAGGTTGTCATCTTCAAAGAATATGGTCTTGACTCTGTACTTGTCCACAACGTGCTCTATGTGCCTTATAACGTAGTTTACCGAGTGGGCTCTGAACGCTTTTCCCATGTGCAGGTGAACCGAGCAGAAGCAGCAGTTGAAGGGGCAGCCCCTGCTGGTTATCATCGATATCGACCGGTCCTTGAAGCTGCGATATTCTATCTTGTTGCCGCTAAGGTACTGCTCCATGTCCACCAAGTGGTAAGCGGGAAAAGGAAGTTCATCCAAGTTTTTAATGAATGGTCTCGGGGCATTCTGTTTTATCACCCCGTCCTCGCGGTAGACAATTCCCTTCACATCGCTTATCTTCATGGTTCCCTCAGAGACCTTTATGATATCCAGCATCGCATATTCCCCTTCCCCAACCACCGCGATGTCAATGTTCGCGGCTTCCTCCATGAATTCCACTGGCACTGCAGGAACATGCGGCCCGCCTGCAACCGTTAAAATGCCTGGGTCTACCTCTTTTGTGATGTTGCCAACTTTAATTGCGTGCTCCACTTGACACGTGAAAGGGTTCGCTATGCCCACGATGTCTGGTTTTCTCCTCCTGACTTCCTCTTTTATCGCTTCATAAGGCATACCTACAGTTGTGATGTCTCCGTTTTTCCTGAATGACCCCTTCATGAACGCGTCTAAAATTTCCACTTTGTACCCTGCTTCATCAAGCACGGCTGCTATGTACATCAGGCCTAGAGGAAGATTGCCTGCTGGAGGGTCTGAGCCTGGATAAAATGTCTGTGGTGGATTGACGAGGAGTACCTTCATCGTGTTTACCATTAGGTATAAGTGGCATTTGTGAAATATTTAAACTAGTTCAGGTTAGTGGACATACGAGAAGTTGATGGTTTATGAGGGAAAAAGTGGTTGTGGCTTGGAGCGGAGGCAAAGACAGTGCTCTTGCCCTTTACGAGGTTCTGAATTCTAGCAGTTACGATGTGCTTGAACTGTTGACGACGGTTGCGAAGGATCAGGACAGAATAAGCATTCATGGTGTACGGCGTGTTTTACTTGAGCAACAAGCGCAAGCTCTGCGGCTCCCCCTTGAGGAACTGTTCCTCCTGAAAGGAGCTTCTGACGCTGAATACGAGGAAAAACTGTTGAAAGCTCTCAAGAGGCACCGTGGTAACGGCGTCTCCTCAGTGGTGTTCGGAGACCTTTTCCTAGAAGACATAAGAAAATACCGCGAAAAAATCTTGGCGAAGGCTGAGATGAACGGCGTTTTTCCGTTATGGAAAAAGGACACGCGACAACTTGCGTACACGTTCATTAACCTCGGGTTCAAGGCTGTAATCACGTCAGTTGACTCGAAGGTTCTTGGAAAAGATTTTGCTGGGCGAGAGTACAATGAGAAGTTCCTGTCGGATCTGCCTGTTAACGTGGATCCATGCGGTGAAAACGGCGAGTTCCACACGTTCGTTTACAATGGTCCAATTTTCCTCGAGAAGGTAGGTTTCAAAAAGGGAGGGCTCACGCTGAGGGATAATCGCTTTTACACCTGTGATCTGCTATCAGCATAGCTAAAAAATGAAAAATAAAGTGTATGGCTGCGCTTTTACTTGAAACGCTGTTTGCTTAGCCTTTCGAGTTAAGCGCTGTTGTTGCGTTTTCTAAGCATGAGCGCTCCGAGTGTGACAGCTGTGATTATAATGATCACTGCGAGAACTATTCCGACAGAGGTTGGGTCTGTGCTTTCTTCTATGCTTGTGTTTACTTCGTCTAGTTCGACTTGGATTTCGCCGATGTCTGTTTTGATGGTTGCGATGTCGTCTTGAATGTCGGTTATGGTTCCAGTCAGTTCGCCTAGAGTTGTGTTTATAGTCGCGATGTCTCCTTCAATGGTCGTTACCGTCGCCTTAATGTTCTTAATGCTAGTTTCTATGCTGCCGATGTCTGTTTCGATTTTTGCTATGTCTCCGCTTATTGTAACAAGTTTGGCGTTTATCTGGTTCAAACTGACTTGCATTTCACCAACGTTCGTCTCGATGATTGCCACTGAACCTTGGATTTCGATTAAGGTGGCGTTCAGTTCTGTTATGCTTGTTTGAACTATGCCTAAGGTGGTGTTCATTGTCATGATGTTTTCGTTGATTGCAACTATTGTTCCGTTGAGGTCGCCCAACATGGTGGTTATCTCTGTGGTGTTTCCATCTATGTTCGTTACGTTAACCAGAATGTTGTTCACGGTTGTTTGTATGATGCCAATGTTTGTCTCAATTGTAACTATGTTTTCTTCAATGCTGACCATCGTTGCGTTTATGTTCTCAAGGGACACTTGGATAGTGCCGACATCAGTTTTGATGATTGCTATGTCGTCCTTGATTTCTGTAAGCCAAGCGTTCCACTCTGTTAGGGTCGGGCTCAGCAAGAAGGATTTCAGGGTAGTTCCTTCGGTATTGTACCATGCGTTAACGACCAGAGCATACGTGCCTGGGGAAGCTTCGCAGGGAATTGTGTACGGTATCCTATAGAGTCCAGTGTCAACAAATTGAACTAAACAAGTTAGGTTGGCGTACATTGCTCCATCGTAATATAGGACGGCTGTTAATTCTGCGTTTGTAGGTGCGCCTTCTGAAGAAACTAGGACATAGAAGTCAGCTATTTCTCCATTGAAGTGTATTGAACCTACGTCTGCTTCAACGTCTAGCGGCTCTGAAGGAAGTGTAATGCTGGCTTGGCTGAGCGAAACAAAAGCGGTTGCTTGCAGTAGCAGTATTGTACAGGCTAGAATGGATATGAGCGCTCGTTTTTTCTCAATTTTCAGTATTTCCATTGGAGTCTTCTCCTTTCTTGGTCAAAGTTGTTTTTTGCACACTTAACCTATGTTTCGAATTTAAGAATATTGCCGATAGGAACATAAAACCGAGGTTTATCCTGCCAAAAAGCCAGTTTGGTGTTTAGAGGCATTTGACACTAAGACTGTTGGTTTACAAAAGGTTCATATGATTTGTTTTCAGAATTAAAGTAAGGTGATTTTATGTCCAGAATTCTTGTTCTTTATTATAGCCGAAGCGGAAACACTGAGAAGATGGCTAACGCCGTGGCTGAAGGAGCAAACGCGGGCACGCCTGATGTAGAGTTAACTTATCATGTTGACGCTGAAGACTTGACGAATTTTGATGCTATACTCATGGGGGCGCCGACTTATCACCACGATATGCCAACAGACATGAAGAAACTTTTTGACGAAGCAGCAGCGAAAAGCATAAACCTGAAGGGCAAAGTAGGCGGAGCCTTCGGCTCTTACGGGTGGAGCGGCGAAGCTCCAAAACTGCTTCTTGAAATCATGAAAAACAAGTTTGAAATGCAAGTGATTGAACCACCTCTGCTAGCGAGGTATGTGCCAGACGGGACCATGCTTGACAAATGCCGCGATTTTGGAAAGCAAGTTTCCGAAACCCTTATGCATAAAACTTGACATGTTTAAAAAGGAGGCGAAGGAAAATGAGTTCAAACTCGGAAAATGAACTGATTGAATTCATAAAACGGCAGATAGTTATCGAGAAAGAAATTGTGGATTCGTTGGAAAAGGGCGTGGCTGACATCAATAATCCGCCTGTGAAAGGTGTTCTGAAAGGAATCTCCTTGGACTCCATGAAACACGCGGAACTGTACTCTGCAGCTCTTACCTTGTTGACTAATGTTTCTCAAGCGTTGACGCAGGAAGATCTTGACGCTCAAAGGGAGCTTGTGGTGAAGCATATCAAATTAGAGGCGGAGCTTATCAAGAAGATAGAAGATAAACTGCCCACCATCGAGGACAGCAAGGTCAAGTTCCTTTTGGAATCGATATTAACAGACGAGAAAAAACACCACGCCATGCTGAATCTGGTTCTCGAGATAATTGTTCACGGCGAAACAATAACTGAGGTAGACTGGTGGCAACTGTTATGGGAAAACGCGCCATTCCACGGAGCCCCAGGCGGCTAACCGCCTAAAACCCTTTTTTTCCAGTTCTCTAACCTTTTTCAAGGTGCAATGGAACTAATCTAAGATTTTTCGTTAGTGACGACTTGTTCTGAAGACTGCCAAGTTTCTTCAACCAAGCTCTGTAGGTCTTGCAGTAAGAGCGCTAGCTTTTCGCCTTTAACGGTTAGACCGTAAGTCTTAGGGGTTTTTCTTGTGAAAACGAGTTTTTTTCCCTTCAAACCTCTCAAGTACTTGTAGACTCTTCTTATCGAAAGCTCGATTTTTTCAGCCAATTTCTTGGCGGAAATTCCTTCTTCAGGAATGGCGTTGTAAACTTTTCTCTCGGTTTCCGCAAGTGTCTCCTTTCTGGGGTCGCGTTTAGACTTGAAGAAGAATACGTAGTCTCTTTCTTCAGGGGCTTCTATAAGCCCCGCAAGTTTCAGCCGTTTCAGGACCCGCGAGGCAACTTTTGGCGAGATATACTCTTCCACCTCTTGGAAGGTCTTAGGTCCAGTGAGCAGTTCACTGAGAAGTGTTTCTTCGTAACATTCAGAATGAGCTGGTAAAACGTTAACGAAATCGGGAAAATCTTCAAGCAGCTCGGTAAGTCTGCCCCCGAACATTGTTGCGTAGTATTCGTCTCGTTTTTCAGCGGCTAGTCCAACGTTCATTAATGGTTGCAGGTATTCTTCGTTGATTGTGTCTTGGCTGTGTGTGTAACCTGCTTTTTTAAGTTCCTGCTGGAGTTGATCCACAGAATAGCGTGTTTTTACGATTGCATTTAAAATGTGCAGTCGTGTTTCGTTTTTTAAGACGTTGAACAGGTCTTTTATGAAATTCGGGTTATCCATGGCTTCTCGCAGTCTTCTAAGCTCGTTTTTCATTTTCCAAATGTTGCATCGGGTTATGCACTTAAGTGGCGTTAACGGCGCGCAGTTTCTGCATTCGGCATCCAACGTGTGGAGCATTTCCGCCAAATCATTATTTTTTGGTGTGTTTCTAGACGTAGATGCTGCCGCTCTCATTTGCTGTTCCCCTTTGACGGTGTTGTGACGGGAAGGAGTGAGAGATTGGGTGAAAAAGACCTTAAAGGAGATGTCCCCGTCATGACACGCGTCATAAAAAATATGACATGCGTCATATTTATATACGTTTCTAACAGAAATAGAAGAATTGGTGGACTATCTTGTTGTTACCGTGCGAAGTAGGCGTTCAAACAGTTTTACCCGCAATAAGAGCTCTTATGGCCAGAACTATCGTGGAAAAACACGGAATGAAAGAAAAACAGGTCGCAGAGCTCCTTGGCTTATCCCAATCGGCAATAAGCAGGTACACCAAAAAAAACCGGGGAAACGTAATAGCAATCGAAAACGTACCGGAAGTGCAAAAGCTCATAGACAAGATGATACACTTGATCATTTACGAAAAACCCCACCAAACTACCGAAATTCTTAAACTCTTATGCCAAACATGCGAGTTAATCCGCAAAAAAGGACTAATGTGCCAACTCTGTCAGAAGAAAATCCGCGAAAACCAAGCTGACATGTGTGCGTTTTGTCATTCAATCTAATTCAAGATTGAATTTATTAAAAATAACTTCCAAGTACCCTTCAATAACTGGGGAAGACCGCAGTTGAGCCGAAGTGAAATTGAAGAAATCCTCACAAAATACAAAACCGTCGCCGTAGTAGGCTTATCCAGAGACCCTGACAAGTACAGCCACCGCGTAAGCGCATACCTGAAGGCGCATGGCTTCCGCATCGTACCCGTGAACCCTTTTGCAGATGAAGTACTCGGCGAAAAAAGCTACAAAAGCCTCCTTGACATCCCGCCTGAAACACAGAAAATTATAGAGTTAGTTGACATTTTCAGGCCCTCCGAAGATGTGCCGCCCATAGTAGAGCAAGCCATAAAGCTGAAAGCCCTCTACGGAACGCTACAAGTGGTGTGGATGCAGTTGGGCATAGTTAACGAGAAAGCCGCGGAAGCCGCAGAAAAAGCTGGGCTAACCGTGGTCATGAACAAATGCATGATGGTTGAACATAACCGCCTTTTTTCAGCTTGAACCGCCGTCTTTTCTATGCTATGCCGCCTAAAATCAATGACGCAACAACTGCAACAATAATTATGGCGATGGTTTCGAAGAAGGTTATTTTCCAGTTCACCCGCGTCTTTTTTGAGCGGTAACGCACCAGAAAGATACCTACTATAACTCCAACTATGCTCAAAGACAATATAGCGTCTATTGGACTAGGCAGAAGGATGAAGGTTACTATGGGTATGCTGCCCGCTCCAAACGTCGTAGTGCCACATAATATCGCCGCGTAAAGATTAGAACGGTGTATCTCTCTATCCAATAGTACGAACAGTTTTTTTATTAGAAACAGCGATTTATCTCGCTCCGTCTTGTCTGGGATGTCACTTACACTGAAATTCATCAGGTTTTGCAGGGTCATGATGTCCGCTAGGTCTTCTGTGATGCCGCCTAAGAGAAAACTGGAGAAGTTGGTGATGGCAACCGCGCTCAGGGTCAGGAACGCCGCAAAAATCGTTAATTGAGTTGTCAACGCAGCAACAAACGCGGATAAAATTACAACTATTCCAGTTATGGAACCGTCAACTAGACCCGCTACAATCTCCATGATAGGTTCTTTCTTTAAAAGAAGGCTTTCCCACTCTTTGGCCATTCTTTTGCCTTGCTTAGTTAACTGCACAGCGCCATCATGTTCTGTAATCAGCCCTTCAGAAGCCATTTCCTTCAAAGCTTCCTCAAGATCATCCATCTCTATACAAGTGTAGTTTGAACAAACCTTATCGAGGCGGCGTTTAATCAAGGTTTTTCGAATTTTATTGCCCTTGGCGAGATTTAACAGGACAACGACTCTTATAACATCAGGCAATTCTTGGATTTCAAAGGACACGCAACAAGTCACCGTTGCACACGCAAAAAGCTTCATTCACACTAATAACTCTTATGCGCCACATCGAAGCTAAATGACCTTCGAAACAGCTATTAGCTTTAAGTGTGGACGGGTAATAGATTAAAATCGCGGAAACCCCCATATTATAAAAGGCAGCGGGGTCAACCGCTGTTTCTACACAGTGTGGATTAAAAAGAAAAGTAGTTCGGTAAAGACTTAGCTGAAAGTGAAAGCGGACGGGCAAATCTTGTTCAGTATGCACGAGTTGCATCGGGGTTTCCTTGCGTTGCATATGCGTCTGCCGTGGAAAATCAGAAGGTCCGTGATGTGCATCCACTTGTCTTTGGGAACGATGTTCATCAGGTCTTTTTCTATCTTGTCTTGGTTTGTGTTTTCGGTTAGCCCAAGCCTCTGAGCGAGCCTGCGTACGTGAGTGTCTACAGCTACGCCGGCGATGATGCCGTAAGCGTTGAACAAGACGATGTTGCCGGTTTTTCTTGCGACTCCTGGAAGCTCCACTAGCTCCTCCATGGTTTTGGGGACTTGCGAGTTAAACTTTTCAACCAGCATTTTGGCTGAGTTTTTCAGGTTTTTAGCTTTGTTACGGTAGAACCCTGACGATCTGATGTCTTGCTCCAGTTCAGACAAGTCTGCATTTGCGTAGTCTTTGGCTGTTTTGTATTTTTGGAACAGCTTCGGTGTTATGGCGTTGATTTGTTCGTCGGTGGCTTGGGCTGAGAGTATGGTGGCTACGAGCAGTTCAAGCGGGTTCTTGTAGTGTAACGCGATCTTCGCGTCAGCATGCTCTTTTTCGAGTAGCTCCATGACTTTCTGCGCTCGGGCTTTGGGTTCCAAGTAAACTTCGGGTTTCTTCACGACTAGACCCCTTTAAAGGGTTATTTTTCTTTCTACAAAAACTTTTACTATTAACGAAGTAAACATTATTGTGAGGTGAAGTTTATGAGTATGAAGCTTAGGGTAGACGGTAAAGAAATACCGATGAACGAGTTCGTCGAGAAAATCATAAGTGGGTCAGTAATTGGCGCTGTGACTTCGCTTAAGGGAATAAAAGACGACTGGAAAAAAATCGAAATAGAAATTTCTAAATAAAGAAAATGGGTTATCAGGTGAAGTCAATTCGCGTTTTAATCTCCGCGAACATTTCCTTTTTTGCCTTGCATATAGGGCACATGTATGGTGGTTCTTCCCTGAAAACTACGTAGCCGCATTGTTTACAATACCACAACTTAGGCTTGCTTCCCAAAGGTTTAGCCTCTTCTTTTGTAGTTGCTTCTGTTTTTGCTTCTGGAGTTGTCGTCGTTGTGCTGTAGGCTTTTGATTGTTTTTCTAGGGGTCTTCGTTCAGGAACTGGTTTTACCTCGGTTTTGCCTTCGTGCAGGTCTTTTCTGACGTAGAGCGCGCAGTAGCAGGCGCCGAATTCTGCGACGTCGGGGTCTCGGTAGTCGCAGGGGCAGATTATGTCCCTGTCAAACTCGAATTTTCCAGATGCAAGTCTGCAGGGGCATGAGGGGTAACCGTAGCGTTCCTCGTTCCGTTTCAGCCCTTCAAATAGGCTCTGCAGGAACTTGGGGTCAGGGTTTAGGTAATACCCGTAGGTTCTTGCGTCGGCTTCAGCTCTCTGCTTCACCATCTCCAACGTTATCTCAGTCATAGCCCAAGAGCCTCCCGTATTTTGTCAGTGCGGAAACCTGTGATCAACACGTTGTCGTCGACGATTGTGGTGGGGTAGCTGAGGGGTCCACCTTTGCTTTGAATGTGCTCACGAATTTTCTGTTTATCCTCTTCTTCGCACAAATCCACGTACACATACTCGAATTCGATGTCGTTGTCCTCC
This sequence comes from uncultured Candidatus Bathyarchaeia archaeon, assembly GCA_964540545.1. Classification (GTDB taxonomy): domain Archaea; phylum Thermoproteota; class Bathyarchaeia; order Bathyarchaeales; family Bathycorpusculaceae; genus SG8-32-3. The sequence continues at coordinate 946 of CAZINA010000017.1, read as the reverse complement.
AAAAACTTCTTAGTCATTCTGCACCAAGCACACGTGCTGAGGGCGTACAAAACGACCTTGTGCTGATTTTTTTGACCTGAAACCTTAGAAAACTGCATGTTCTCACTTGCTATCCATTTTGTTAACGCGAATATAACTGTTTAGTTGCTCCATGACTTCACGCGACTCAGACGAAATGACCTAACTAATTGAAAATCAACTGTCAAAAAAGCGTAATTTCTTTCTCTTTCCGTTCTCGTTTACCATACTTTTTGCATTATGTAAAATGTGCAGCTGAAGCTGCTGGGGTTCTTCTTAACCATTTTCATCTCGTTCTTGTACTGGTTAAGCAGCTTGAGGGCATCTGCTTTGTTCCTGTATTTATGGAGTAGCGTTTCCATTTTTTCTTCTATGGGTTTATAGAACTCTGTCCACCAAGCATCCTCAGGCAATTGAACAGTATCTGCTAGGGTGTAGCCGAGTTGCGGTATTCGTGGGAGAACATCTGCAACACGACTTACTTGATAGTTAATCGCCAAGTAGCCACCTTGCTTGAGAAGTCTACGCCAATCCTTGAGGCTGGTTTCGAACCCAAGGTTTCCGACCACGCCTTCAGACCAGACGACATCGAAGGTTTCATCAGGGAACTTCATCTCATACAGCGAAAGGTTGAGTGCTTTAACTCTGTTCCCCAAGTTTTCTTCCTTTATTTTCCTGTTGAACTCGTCTATGCATGATTGGTCTATGTCAATTCCCGTTACTTCTCCACCACTCAGCTTTGCCAATTCAATAGTGGGAACACCAGAACCACAGCCTATGTCTAGTATTCGAGGATTCTCTAACCGCGGCAGCTTCAGAAAGGCTTTCCGCGTATACTTGAGGAACCCCGCTCGCACCTGCTCAATTTCTTCAAGCACAACCATAAACATCAATTCTCAATCTGTTCCAAAGAGCGCATAAGTTTTTC
>CAZINA010000016.1:0-26002 GCA_964540545.1 uncultured Candidatus Bathyarchaeia archaeon | reverse complement strand
CGTTTACTTGGACTATATATTCTCGATATGTGTTTTCCGAAACGCTTTTATTCGTGGAGCAACGTCTCATTCCACAGGTTCGAAGCTACAATGACAAATAACACAAGAAAAGAAAGATGGTCTTCGCAGTTCTTTAGCTTCGGCTATGACTTTTATTACTATTTTAACTAAGCCCAGACTTGACAAAAATTTTTAAACAAGTTTTCTGGGCGCAAGGATGGTTAAATTAATGAAAATAGAAAAATCTGGCAAAAAAATTGTGGTTAAATTCGGTGGTTCTAGCCTAGCAGACCACGAAAAACTAGCGAAAGCTGTAAACGCCGTAGCAAAAGAACACGAAAAAGGCACAAAAATCGCCGTCGTAGTCTCAGCCATGGGAAAAACAACCGACATCCTCATGAAAACAATGAAAAACACCTCAAACGGAAAACTCGAAAAACACGAACTAGACGACATACTCTCCATGGGAGAACGCACAAGCGTACGAGTATTCGCCGCAGCCCTCAGAACCAACGGCGTAGAATCCTGCTACATAGACCCACTAGACGACAGATGGCCAATAATAACCGACGCATCCTTCTCCAACGCAAACCCCATCCTACAAGAATGCACAACAAAAACCCAAAAACACGTGCTCCCCATAGTTGAAAAAGGCATCGTACCCGTAATCGCAGGCTTCGTTGGCAAAACCACAAAAGGCAAAATAACCACTCTCGGACGTGGCGGAAGCGACACCACCGCCTTCATCCTAGCCGAAGCCCTGAAAGCTGACGAAGTTGCTCTCGTTACCAGCGCTGACGGAATAATGTCTGGCGACCCAAAAATCGTTTCCAACCCAAAAACTCTACCAGAAATCGACGTCAGCACTCTAGTAGGTCTAGCCGATTCAGGAGCAAAATTCATCCACAGCAAAGCTTTGAAGTACAAACCGCAATCAATAGCGGTTAAAGTAATCAATCACGCTCACGGCGATTTAAGCCAGAACGGCACATTGATTACTGGCGCATTGGCAACCGAGCTTGACGTGGAAATCGCACATCCATCACCAGTGGCGGAAATAACCATAGTTGGCAACAGGATCTCTGAAAAACCCCAAATCCTAATGGAAATAGTGGAAAAAACAGAAGCACACACACCACTACTGGGCATGTCGATGAACCTGAACTCCGTTATCCTATACGTCGCCCAACAGAAAAACATAGATAAACTCTTCAATCAAATCCACAATATAACCTTGAACAACCCGGAAACCATAGCCATGGCAGTCAAGAAAAACCTGGCATTCCTGAAAACCAGCGGAGTTGGCTTAGAAGAAACCCATGGACTAATCGGAAAAATATCAGAAAACCTAAGAGTCAACCAGATAAACATTTACGGAATATTAACAATAACATCAAGCATACTCCTCTTCACAGATTGGAGCAAACACGAAAAAGCTTTACAGCTAATCAGAAAATCCTTAAAACAACCATTAACAAAAAAGGAATGAAAACCAATGAACCAAGGTAAAAAACGACGACTAAAAAGAATCCTACAAAAAGACAACCGCACCGTAATCGTCCCAATGGACCACGGCGTCAGCATGGGACCCATCAAAGGCATAACCAACATGCAAAACATAGTCGACCAGCTGCTCAAAGGAGGCATTGACGCCCTAGTGCTGAACAAAGGCATAGCCAAACGAGTCGACATGGACAACGCCGGCTTAATAGTGCATCTTTCAGCCATATCAACCCTCACCCCCAACGCAAACAACAAAGTCCAAGTGTGCACCGTGCAAGAGGCAATCCGCATCGGCGCTGACGCAGTCTCAGTACACATCAACGTAGGCGCACCAGAAGAAGACAAAATGCTAGAAAAACTGGGAAGAGTCGCAGACAAATGCGACGTTCACGGCATACCCCTGCTGGCCATGATGTACCCACGAGGCCCAAAAATAAAGAGCGAACACGACGTTGAAGTAGTGGCACACGCAGCTAGACTAGGCGCAGAACTCGGCGCTGACATAATCAAAACCAACTACACCGGTGACGTAGAGTCTTTCAAGACGGTTGTGGAAGGCTGTCCCGTGCCAGTTATAATTGCAGGCGGCCCAAAATGCAAAACTGAACAGGAAATCCTCCAAACAGTACACGAGTCCATAAAAGCTGGTGGCGCTGGACTCTCCATTGGACGGAACGTGTTCCAACACTCAAACCCAACTCTGATGGTTAAAGCAATGTCCGCGATAGTTCACAAAGGCGTCTCTGTTCAGCAGGCTCTAAAAATTCTAGGTGAATCTCGTTGAAGGAACTCTGGGTTGAAATATCAGCAAATGCAACGTCTTCAGAAAAAGACAAACTGCAGAAAATCGCCGCAGACAACGCGGACTTCCTACTTGAGGATACCCGTGCACATGACAGTTCAAGCAATGACGAAGTAACCGTGCTCAACAGTTTCGACGAAAAAACCATTACGCAGTTGAAGCAGGACGGCAGAAAAGTCGCCCTGAAAATAAGCATAAAAGGCAAAGAAGACGAGAACACAGCTGTGAAGGCAGCTGAACTTTCAACTGATTATGTAATCATAAACTGCCTTGACTGGCGCGTTATCCCGTTGGAAAATCTTATTGCGCGAACCCGCGGCAAAAGCAAGCTAATCGCGGAAGTTTCAAACGCTGAAGACGCTAAATTGGTACTGGAGACCCTAGAATTAGGCACAGACGGCGTTCTTTTACACGCGTCAGATGTTGAAGAACTTAACAAAGTCATCGCTTTAGTCAAGACGCAAGCTCCCGAGGTAAGGGTGGTTCCCGCAAAAGTCACCGCCGTGAAGCCGATTAGTACTGGCGCAAGAGTGTGCGTGGACACCTGCGATCTTATGGCTCCTGGCGAAGGAATGCTTATTGGAGTGCAGGCTGCAGGCTTCTTTCTTGTAGAGGCGGAAGTGCATGAAAACCCGTACGTGCAAGCGCGGCCTTTCAGGGTTAACGCTGGCTCCCTTTCCATGTACACTTTGGCGCCGTTACAGAAAACGAGGTACTTGTCAGAGTTGAAAGCTGGTGACGAAGTGCTCATAGTTGACAGAAAAGGCAAAACGAGACCTGCAAGTGTGGGGCGAATAAAAATTGAGCTTAGACCCTTAATCCTAGTGGAAGCCGAAGCTGAAGGAAAAAAAATCAAGACCATACTGCAGAATGCTGAAACAATAAGGCTCGTAACCCCGAAAGGGTCAAAACCAGTGACGGAACTGAAAGCTGGCGACGAAGTCCTAGCCCACCTAACCACGAGCGCAGGCAGACACTTCGGCGTAGCAGTACCCGACGAAACGGTGATAGAACGGTGAACCCTAGAATCTGCGTGTCAATTCTCCCTAAAAACAGGGAAGAAGCGCTTCAGCTGAATGCAAAAGCAGAGGCTGCCCACGCAGATTTCATAGAGGTACGACTTGACCGCCTCGAAAATCCCAATGGGTTAGCTGAATTGGCAGCTCACGGTAAAACGCCGAAAATCGCCACTGACAAGGCATCCCGAAAAGAAAACGAGCACCACCAGATGCTGCTTAGCGCAGCCAAAAACGGCTTTGAATATGTTGACGTAGAATTGTCCACGCCACAACTTGAGGACTTAGTTAAGGAACTGAAGATGTTGGGCGCTAAGCCAATTGTTTCCTTTCACAAGTTTGACGGTTCTCTAAGCATTTCAGAGTTAAACAGTGTTCTTGAAAGGGAAATCTCCAGCGGAGCTGAAGTGTGTAAAATCGTGACAACCGCGAAAAAGATGGAAGACAACCTCACCACCCTTAACTTCACGTCAGCAGCCTCAGGCAAGACAAAGGTTGTGTGTTTCTGCATGGGTGAACTCGGCAAGGTTTCTAGGCTCTTATCTCCATTGTTCGGCGGCTTCTTCACCTTTGCTTCGCTTGAACGGGGAAACGAAACAGCCCTTGGACAAATTACCATTCAAGAAATGAAGGCATCTTATGAGCTTCTGGGGTAAAATTGATGGCTATCTCGGGAAAAACACGAGTGTGCGGCGTTATAGGCGATCCCATAGGACACAGTCTAAGCCCGACTATCCACAACGCAGCGTTCGGTCATCTTGGGCTTGATTTTGTTTTCTTAGCGTTTCACGTGAAAGCCTCTGACCTGGAAAACGCGATGCGCGGCATGCGCGGTTTAGGCATTCACGGTTTAAACGTAACTATGCCCCACAAAAGCGCGGTAATCGGCTGTTTAGATGAGGTGGACTTCACCGTTCGTTTTCTTGATTCAGCTAACACCATTCTGAACAAGGATGGCAAGCTTTCAGGTTTCAGCACGGACGGAGTTGGCGCGTTGAAAGCGCTCCTTGAAAACGGCGTTGACCTGTCTGGGAAAAAGGTTCTGTTGCTTGGGGCAGGTGGTGCCGCAAAAGCAATAGCGTTCGTGCTTGTCCCTGAAGTTGGAGAACTTGCCATTTTGAACAGGTCAGCTGAGAAGGCAGAAAAGTTAGCGGAAACGTTAGGGCACATGTTTAACCAAAAAGTAGTGGGCGGCGCGCTCTCCCCAGACGCCATCAAGACAAATCTGCAGGATTCAGATGTTCTGGTCAACGCGACTTCTGCAGGGATGAAACCAAACTTCAGCCAAAGTCTAGTGGAGCCGCAGTGGTTAAGGTCTGACTTGGCTGTGTTGGACATAGTCTATAACCCTGTTGAAACGAAACTGGCGAAAGACGCTAAAGCAGCAGGAGCCAAAGTGGTCAGTGGCGTGGAAATGCTGATTTACCAAGGTGCTGTATCCTTCGAAATCTGGACTGGCAGGTCAGCTCCCATTGAAGTGATGAGAAAAGCAGCGTTAAACAAACTTAACACGGGTGAAACCAAGTGACTGGGAAAGCTGAGGCAATAGCTCACGGCGCGGCAACGATTGTTAACGCGATTGCCCTGGGTAAAGGTGCCGCTTTCGGAGTTGACTTGTGGACGAAAGCTGAAGTTAGATTAACAGACGAGCCAAACGTAATCACGGGCGAAATCACGTCAGACACCGCGGAAAGCACGGTTCTAATCGAAAAAACCGTGTCGCGGATTTTCAAGCATTTCAATGCTGAGAAACGCTTTGGCGCAAAAGTGAAAACTTGGTCCACTATTCCCGCCGCTAGAGGACTTAAAAGCAGCAGCGCAGCAGCAAACGCCGTAGCCCTCGCAACCGTCGTAGCCTTAGACAAGAAGCTGGACGACATTGATGTTGTTAAGCTTGGAGTGGACGCGGCTTTTGACGCCCAAGTCACCGTAACTGGCGCTTTTGATGATGCTTGTGCATCTTATTTGGGAGGTGCCGTGGTAACTGATAATCTTGAAAGAAAACTACTTACGCGGGTCGCGTTGCCTGACGACTTGGCGGTTCTGTTTCATGTTCCTTCTAGGAAGGCGTACACGGGTGATTCCGACGTTAATAGGCTCAGAACTGTTAAGCCACTTGTTGAAGTTGCTTACAACGAAGCCGTGAAGGGAAATTTCTGGGCGGCGTTGTCGCTTAACGGCGTAATTTACTCGTCAGCCTTAGGTTATGATGCTTCAGTGGCTTTGGATGCTTTAGCTGCTGGTGCTTTAGCTGCTGGGCTATGCGGAAAAGGTCCTGCGGTAACGGCAGTAGTTTCCAGTGACAAAATCGATTCGGTGAGAACAGCGTTGCAAAGTCATGAGGGTGAAATTCTGCAGGCAAACTTGAATCACGAGAAAGCTAAGGTGGTTAATCAATGATAGACGTTATAGTTAGGAAAACGGAAAGGTTGAAGGGTGAAGTCTGTGCTCCCCCGTCTAAGGCTTACACGCAGAGAATGCTGATAGCCTCCGCGCTTGCGTATGGAACCTCCCGGCTTTCAGGTCCCTTAGTTTCAGACGACACTGAAGCCGCGTTGCGTGCGGTTAAGGCTTTAGGAGCGAAAGTTAAGGTTGACGGAGACAGTTGGACGGTTGAAGGTGCCCAGCCGATTAAAGCCGCACAGGAACCAATAGACTGCGGCGATTCTGGAGCCACCCTGCGGTTCATAATGCCCGTAGCAGCCTTGGCACCCGAATCCTCCGTGTTTGTGCTCGGAAAATCCTTAGAACAGAGACCTATCGCGCCTCTGCTTCAAAGCCTCCGACAATTAGGAGTTGATGCGTATCATCAACGTCTCGACGGCAAGGCAGCAATCGTTGTTAAAGGCGGCGGCATTGCAGGAGGAAAAGCCACAATTCGGGGCGACGTAAGCTCTCAATACCTCTCAGGGCTCATGTTCGCTTGTCCAATGGCCCGGGCTGACACGGAAATAACTTTAACAACGCCTCTTGAGTCTAAAAGCTACGTTAAAATGACACAGGCAGTTCTCGCTCAGCACGGCATAACCATTTCCATTTCAGAAGAGTTTAACTGCTTCCGTATCCCATCAAACCAAACTTACAAACCTTGTAGTCCCAGAGTTCCAGGCGATTTCTCGTCTGCCGCATTCCTTTTAGCTGCTGCAGCTATAACCAGTTCTGATGTGAGCGTTAAGAATCTTGATCATGAGGCAGTGCAGGGCGACAAGGCTATACTGGATGTTCTGAAGCGGATGGGCGTGAACAGCAAGGTATACCTAGACCGCGTTGAGATAGAGGGGCACGGCGGTTTGCTTGAAGCAGTTGACGTGGACGCAAGGGATATTCCTGACTTGGTTCCTGCCTGCGCGGCTCTTGCGTGTTACGCTAAAGGTACTTCTAAAATACATGATGCGCAAAGACTTAGGTACAAGGAGTCGGATAGATTGCTGTCGCTATATCTTGAACTGAAAAAGATGGGAGCGCAGATAGCTATGGATGAAGGCAGTTTGACAATTGAAGGCCCTTGCGCTTTACATGGCGCTGTGGTTAACCCGCATAGTGACCACAGGATTGCCATGGCTTGTGCGGTTGCTGCTTTGGGAGCCAGCGGCGAGACGCGGATTCAAGATGCTGAGTGTGTTCGAAAATCTTATCCGAGATTCTTTAATGATTTACGCTTGTTAGGAGTTGATGTTGTTGGCGGGGAATTCGATAGGTAAGGAATTCGTGGTTACCTCTTTCGGAGAGAGCCACGGCAAATACGTAGGCGTCGTCATCGACGGCTGCCCAGCAGGCGTGCCTTTTTCTGAAAAAGATGTGCAGCCGGAACTGGACAGGAGAATTCCGCCGCAGTCAAAGATTGTTTCTGGAAGAATAGAGAAAGATAAAGTGGAGATTCTTTCAGGAGTTTTCAACGGCTTCACAACAGGCGCGCCCATTGCCATGATAGTGGCGAATAAGGAAGCGAAATCAAGCGACTACGAAGCCATAAAAGATTTACCGCGACCAGGCCACTCGGATTATCCAGCCCGCGTCAAGTACGGCGGCTTCAATGATTACCGTGGCGGCGGAAGATTCTCTGGCAGAGTAACCGTAGCCTTGATAATGGCTGGCGCCGTCGCCAAAAAACTGCTCAGTGCATTCAATGTTGACGTGTTGGCTTACACTAAGGCAATAGGCAAAGTGAAAATGGACAAGGCTCTCAGTCATGCGGAAATCCGCAAACGAAGATACGAAACCTCTGTCCGATGCCCTGATTCAGCGTGTGCCAAGACGATGGAAGAGGCTATTGTCAACGCTAGAAAAGAGGGTGACAGCTTAGGCGGCATAATCGAGTGCCTCGCCTTGGGCGTTCCAGCAGGAGTTGGCGAGCCGTTGTTTGACGCGTTGGATGCTGACGTCGCCAAGGTTTTGATGCTGGTTCCCGCTGTCAAAGGCGTTGAGTTCGGCGCAGGCTTCGCGGTTGCGGAGTTGAAAGGCTCCGAGAATAACGACGTGTACCAAATTAAGAACGGCAAAGTTGTAGCCTTAACGAATAATGCCGGCGGGGTTTTAGGTGGCTTGTCCTCTGGCATGCCAATTATCGTGAGGGTTGCTGTTAAGCCCACGTCGTCTATAGCTAAAGAGCAGCGCACAGTTAACCTGTCACGGATGGAGGACGCCAAGATAAAAGTAGGTGGAAGACATGACCCCTGTGTGGTTCCTAAGGCGGTGCCGGTCGTCGAATCTGCAGTGGCAATTATTCTGGCTGATCACATGGTTCGCGCGGGTGTTATACCTGAAGTGTTGAAGGAGCGGAAATAAATGCAGGAAATCAAGCAATTAAGAAACAGAATTGACGAAGTAGATGAGCAAATCTTGCAGTCTCTAAGCGAAAGGGTCAACATATGTAGGTCTATTGGTTTGGTTAAGGAAAAGCATGGAATTCCAATTCAGGACTATCCTAGAGAAAATGACGTCTATGCGCATATCCGGGAAAAAGCTGCGGAGTTGGGTCTTGACCCTTCTCATGTGGAAGCAATTTACAGGCAGATAGTTAGCATGTGCAGCGCAGTTCAGGATCCCAAGAAGAAAAAGTGAAAAATGAAACCGAACTGGAGGATTAATTAAAATGTTGTATGAAATAAACGAGAAAGCTTTGAAACTTGAAAGTGAAGGAAAAAAAATAATCAAGTTGAACATAGGCGACCCTGACTTGGAGACGCCTCCAGAGATTGTTGAAGCCGCCTATGACGCAATGAAGAGGGGGAAAACCAAGTATTCTTCTGCTTATGGCGAGAAGCCTCTGCGAGAGAAACTGGCGAGTATCCACAAGGTTTACACAGATAACGTGATAATGACGCCTGGATCGAAATTTGGCGTTTTCTCCGTCATGTACCTGCTACTGAAGGATGGCGGAAACGTGGTGATTCCCACACCCTACTGGACAGCATACGCGTTAACCGCGAAGACGTTGGGCGCTGAAACTAGGCTTGTGAAGACTGAGCTTGATTCCAACTGGCAAATAAACCTTGAGACGCTTGAAAGCGCGATTGATAAAGACACGCGGATGATAATCCTGAACAACCCTAACAATCCTACAAGCAATGTTATTGACCCGAAAGTTCTCGATGGTATAGTGCGAATCGCCGATGAAAGGGGAATCACAATTTTATCCGATGAAGTTTACGCAGACATAAGCTTCGTGAAAACTAAGAGCATTCTAGAGTACGGTGGAGACCACATACTTGTCACGGGTTTTTCCAAAACGTTCACGATGACTGGCTGGCGGCTCGGCTATGTAATCGCAAACACTGGGCTGGTTGAAAAACTTGCGAAGCTAAACCAGATAACAATAAGCAACGTTCCAGTTTTCATTCAGGAAGCAGCATTAACAGCGCTGGGGCTAGGAAGCGAGATAAAAGAGAAGATCAGGCAGGAGTATCGTGAAAGGGCAAAGCTGGCTTGCGATGTCCTATCCAAGTCTAAACTTGAGTTTTCAGAACCCAGCGCTCCATTCTACGTGTTCCCAAGGTGCCATGGCTTAGACTCTGAAAAGTTCGCTTTGAAACTGCTTGAAGACGGTGTCGCTGTGGCTCCGGGAACCGCTTTTGGCGATTACAGGGAGCACTTCAGGATTTCGTTAACTGCGCCCCGCAACGACCTCAAAGTAGCATTGAACAAGATTTGCGAGGCTGTTGAATGAGAATAGCGATACTTGGCGCGGGAAAAATGGGTGTATGGTTCGCCAAGTTCTTCCTTGCTGAGGGCTACTCTGTGGTAGTAGCGGACAGGAAAGAAGCGAAGTTAACAAAGCTGAAACAGACGCTTGGGGTTGAAACCGCCGATTTTGCGGAAGCTGTAGATAACGTGGACAGGGTGCTGATATGCGTGTCCATCAGCGCCTTCGGAGAAATCGTCAAGAAAATCAGTCCAGCCATACGCGACGGGCAAATCGTAATGGACATATGCTCAATCAAGGCTGTCCCCGTTCAAACCATGCACAAGTACCTGAAAGGCGGCTTAGTTTTGGGGATGCACCCTGTTTTCGGTCCCGGAAGCACCACCATAGAAAACAAAACTTTCGTTTTAACCCCAACGAACAGCCAAGAAGAAGCGTTCGCCGAAGACTTCAAGAAATGGCTGGAAACCAAAAAAGCCCGAGTCTTCGTTATGCCTCCCCAGAAACACGACAAGTTAATGTCAGTTGTTCTCGGCCTGCCCCACTTTCTAGGCTTGGTCGCCTGCGACACGCTGCTAGAACAGGCTGATTACCCCGAAACCAAGGATGTCGCGGGCACAACCTACCGCATGCTGTTCACGTTAGCAGAGGTTGCCGCGTTGGAAAACCCAGAACTCTTCGCCAGCCTCCAACTGAGCCTTCCCGAGCTAGATAAAATCGAGAGTTCGTTTATTGAAAAAGCAAACGAATGGTTAATGCTGATTAAACAGAAAGACCCCGCTGCCATCGCCAGTAAGATGGAGCAGCTGAAAGCTAAGCTTATGAAAGCAAGCGGCGATTACGAACGGTCGTACAAGACCATGTATAAAATGTTAGAAGCTACCGAGACCTGAAAAAGCCTAAACCCGTGGCGATGCGGCTTTGGGGTACGAACCCAATATTTTGATGAACGTAGCGTATTCTTCAAGTGCCTTCAGCGCTGCGGTGCAGTTTTTTTCGTTTCTGTGTCCTTCGAAATCGAGGTAAAAGTTGTATTCCCATGCTTTCTGCTTTGTTGGTCTGGATTCGATTTTTGCGAGGTTTATGTCTCGTTTGGCGAATTCTCCGAGGGCGTGGTAAAGTGCGCCTGGCGTGTGAGAAGCGGCGAAGATTATTGAGGTTTTGTCTTTGCCTGTTATGGGTGCGTCGTTTTTGGATATGACGAAGAACCTTGTGTAGTTCGTTGGGGTGTCTTCTATTTCTCTGGCGAGGATTTTCATGCCGTAGATTTCTGCTGCTTTTTCGCTGGCTACAGCCGCTGCATCTTTCAGCTCTTTCTCCTTGAGCATTTTGACGCTGCCTGCCGTGTCGTAGGTTGGAATTAAGTCGGTGCCTAAGCGTTCCAGAAAGCTGCGGCATTGAGCCAAAGCTTGAGGATGCGAGTAAACGGTTTTAACGACTTTTAGGCTTGTGCTGGGGTTTGCTATGAGGCAATGGGATATTCTGATGATGATTTCTCCAGAAACCTTCAGGTTGTGAGTTAGGAACAGGTCGTAGGTTTGGTTCACGCTGCCTTCCAAGCTGTTTTCTATGGGGACGACTCCAACTGGCACTTCTTGTTTGTCCACGCTTTCGAAGACTTCGGTGAGGTCTCTGCAGGGCTTAACTTCTGTTTCGTCTCCGAAAAACGTGTAGACTGCGCTTTCGCTGTAGGCGCCTCTTTCCCCTTGGAAGGCTACTTTCACTATTTCTTTCCCAGCTTTCGTTGTTTTATCAGGCACTTGTTGATGCCGTTAATCATCGCTTCAACGCTGGCCATGACTATGTCTTCTCGGGCAGCGCGTGCTGACACGATGTGACCGTATTCGTCTTCCACTTTAATGACCACTTCAGCCACGGCGTTTGAGCCGCCTGTTATGGCTTCTAGGCGGTATTCATTTAGTCGGATTTTCGCCAAGTTGCTGGTCAACTTCTGTATGGCTTTCAGTACAGAGTCCACTGGGCCAACTCCTGTCTCCGCCGCAATGTACTCTTTCCCGTCTAAGACCAGCCTAACCGAAGCGGTGGGAATCACTTTGATTCCTGTTACAACGGCCATGTCGCATAAGTCAACGATTTTCTCTTCTGCGATAACTTCGCCCATAACGGCGGAGGTCAACGCTAGTAGGTCCGCGTCGGTCACCATTTTGCCTTTGTCGCCTAACTCTTTGACTCGCTGAACGATTTCTTTCATCTGTTCGTCTGTTGGGTGTATTCCTATTTCTTCCAGTTCTGCTTTGATGCCTCGGGTTCCCGCCAGTTTTCCAGCCACAAGTTTTCTTGTGCGCCCTACCGATTCGGGCTTTATAGGCTCAAACGTTAAGGGTTTTACAGTTACTCCTCGGGTGTGGATTCCTGATTCATGCGCGAAAGCGTTTTCGCCGACTATAGCCTTGTTCGCCTGAACGAATACGCCCGTTAGCGTGGCGACCATTCGGGAAGTGCTGTAGAGCAAACGCGAGTTGATGCCCGTCTTCAACTTGTAAATCATATGCAAAGCCATAACAACTTCTTCTAACGAGGCGTTTCCAGCTCTTTCGCCCAAACCGTTTATGGTTGCGTGAACCTGAGTGGCGCCGGCTTCAACAGCAGCTAACGAATTGGCTACGGCCATGCCGAAATCGTCGTGGCAGTGGACGCTGATTGGAGTTTTAACCGCCTTTCTGACGTCTTCAATTAGCTTGCTCATGGTCTTGGGAATCATAATGCCCACGGTGTCAGGGATGTTTAGCATGTCCGCCTTGGCTTTCTCTGCGGCTTGGCACACTTGCTTCAGAAACCCCAGTTCAGAGCGGGTAGCGTCCATGGGTGAAAACTCGCATTTCAAACCATGTTTTTTAACGTACTCGACATGGTCAAAGGTTGCAGATAAAACCTGTTCGGGTGTCATGTTAACTGCGTATTTCATTTGCACAGGCGACGTGGGAATGAACACGTGAACAACGTCAACGTCACAATCGATTGCGTCGTCAATGTCGCTTCGTGTGGCGCGGGCTAAACCGCAGATTTCAGCTTCTAACCCAGCTTTCGCTATTTCTTTAACCACCCTCCTTTCGCCCTCGGAGGACATAGGCGAACCTGCTTCGATAACGTCAACGCCTAACTTGCTTAGTTGACGTGCAATCTCAATCTTATCTTCCATGGTCAGCGATACGCCTGGCGTTTGCTCACCATCACGTAGGGTGGTGTCAAAAATTCGAATATAATCCGAGTTTTTCGTTTTCATATGTTTCAACCCGCTTTGGCTGTTATAGCTGCGGCTATGGCTTCAGCCATGCCAATGGTGGTGGTTTTGCCGCCCAAGTCTGGAACTGTGTTGCGGGCGTTTAGTGTTTTAACCACTGCTTCTTCTATGGCTGTTGCTGCTTCTAAGCACTTTTGGTCGTTGTACTTTTCACCCAGCCAGTCCAGCATCATCTTGCCTGCCAGAATCATGGATAGGGGATTCGCTGTTTGTTTGCCTACCCTGTTAGGTGCTGAACCGTGAATCGGCTCGAAAAGCGCGAATTTGTCACCTATGTTTGCGCCTGGCGCCATGCCTAACCCGCCGATAAGCTGCGCTGCCTCGTCTGAGAGAATGTCACCGAACATGTTACAGGTGCATAGGACATCGAAGTCTTGTGGTTCCTTGATGAGGCGCATGGATGCCGCGTCAACGTACAACTCGTTGAAGGCTACGTCGGGGTACTGTTTGGCGACTTCGCGGCAGACGCTTGCGAATAGGCCGTCGGTTACGCGCATGACGTTGGCTTTGTGGATGGCTGTGACCTTCTTTTTGCCGTTGCGCCTTCTCGCGGTTTCGAAGGCTTTGCGGGCTATGCGCTCGCAGTTTCCGCGTGTGATGACTCTCAGGCAGATGGTGGTGTCTTCTCCTATGGTGAACTCTTGACCTTTGTAAACGTCTTCAGTGTTCTCTCTGACGAAAATCATGTCTATGTCTGGATGAGCCACGGTAACCGCGGGGTAAGCCCTTAGGGGACGCAGGTTAGCGTAAAGGTCAAACATCAGCCGTAGCTTCACGATGACGTCCGCGGCGGTTTCTCCAACAGGACCTTTCAAGCACACGTGAGAGTCTCTGATTTTCTGCACGCTGTCTTCAGGCAGTGGTACGCCTCTTTTCTCGCAACATATGTCCCCGGCTTCTGTTTCAATCATCTTGAGTTTCAACCCAAATTTTTGCTGAACAGCGTCTAGGACTTTTATGGTGGCGTCGGTTAGTTCTGGTCCTATGCCGTCGCCTCTGATCACGGATATTTTGTATTCGGTCATTTTTTCAGTCTCCTTCGTAAATTCTCTATTAATCCTCCATCAGACATTATCTCTAGGATAAACGGTGGAAGCTTTGCTACTTGAAAGCTCTTGCCCTTTGATAAGTTTTGTACAGTTCCCGCTTCAAAATCCACGGTCAACTCGTCACCATCTTCTACGGCGGCTGAGATGCCCTTGCACTCGATTACGGGTAAGCCGATGTTTATGGCGTTACGGAAAAAGATTCTTGCGAACGATTCTGCTATAACGCATTTCACACCTGAATATTTCAAGGCTAAGGGTGCTTGTTCTCGGCTGGAGCCGCAGCCAAAGTTTTTGCCGCCCACGATGATTACGCCTTTTTTAGCTTTGTCTGGGAAGTTTGGGTCTAAGCCTTCTAGGGCGTGTTTGGCTAACTCGTATGGGTCAACTAAGACTAGGTATTTTCCGGGTAGGATTACGTCGGTGTCTATGTTTTTGCCGAATTTTATGGCTGGTCCTGAAACTTTCATTATTGTTTTGCCTCCAGTGTCCTTGGGTCAGTGATTTTTCCTGTTACCGCTGACGCTGCGACTGTTGCTGGCGAAGCTAAGTAAACGCTGGCTTCCTTGCTGCCCATTCTGCCTATGAAGTTGCGGTTAGAAGTGCTTACACAAGTTTCCCCTGCAGCCAACAAGCCGATATGTCCGCCTAGGCATGGACCGCATGCCGCGCCGCATACCATTGCGCCGGCGTCAGTGAAGATTTCGGTTAAGCCCTCAGTTAAGGCTTGCTTGTAAACTTCCATAGACGCGGGAATCACCAGTGCTCTTACGCCGTCTTTGACTTTTTTGCCCTTCATAACTTGAGCGGCTAAACGTAAATCTTCGATGCGGCCGTTGGTGCATGAGCCGATGAAAGCTTGCTCAACTGGGACGTCGCCGACTTCTGAGACTGGTTTAACGTTGTCAACGGATGATGGGCATGCAACTTGTGGCTCTAACTCTGCAACGTTGAATTCTACTGTCTGCTCGTAGGCTGCGTCTTTGTCGCTGCCTAAAGCTGCAAAGTCTGGGAGGGTTTTAACTCTATCCTGTAGGAATTTGCGTGTGGTTTCATCTGGTTCTACTATGCCGTTTTTGGCGCCCATTTCTACTGCCATGTTGCACAGTGTCATTCTGCCCGCTATGCTCATCTCTCGTATGGTTGGACCTGTGAATTCAGCGCTCTTGTAGATGGCTCCGTCAACGCCTAGTTTGCCGATTATGTTTAGGACTAAGTCTTTCGCGGTGACGTACTTGCCGAATTTTCCGTTAACATCTATTTTGATGGCTTCTGGCACTTTCAGCCAGATTTTTCCTGTTGCCATAACTGCTGCTGCTTCTGTGGAGCCGATGCCTGTGGCGAAAGCGCCGAAAGCGCCGTATGTGCAGGTGTGGCTGTCGGCGCCTACAATTACTGTGCCTGGGACTACGTGTCCTTTTTCTGGCATGACTTGGTGGCATACGCCGCCTCGTCCTACGTCGTATATGCGCAGTTGTTGGTTTTTGGCGAATTGCCGCATGGTTTTATGCAGTTCTGCCGCTTTGATTGATTCTGCCGGTACTTGGTGGTCCAGTATCACCACTACTTTTTGGTTGTTCCAAACTTTTTCTATGCCTATTTTTTTGAAGGCTTCTACGGCTAAAGGTCCGGTTAAGTCGTGAATCATTATCATGTCTACGTTTGCGTCCACGATTTCTCCGGGTTGCACCGTGTTTTTTCCGGATGCTTTAGCCAGGATTTTTTCTGTTATGTTCATGGTTTTGCCTCTTTTTAGTAGTTAACTTGATTTTTTATGCTCCAAAAAGGGAGCGTTGTGGGGAAGTTAAGGGGGTCCGCGTGTTTTTCAGGTTTACTCGTCGATTTTGATGGAGCTTACTCCTCGTGAGAGTGCGGTTAAGCCTGTTCGTGCGAGTTCCATTATGCCGTAGGTTTTCATGAGGTTGAGGAAGGCGTCTATTTTGTCTGGGGTTCCTGTGATTTCCATGGTTAAGGATTCTGGTGAGACGTCCACCACTCTGCCTCGGAAAACGTCTACGCAGTTGATTACGTCTGACCTGCTCTTGTTGTCGGGGATGTTGACTTTTATGAGGGCTAATTCTCTGGTGACGATGTTTTCGGGTTCTAGCCTGCTGACTTTTACGACGTCTATGAGTTTGCTCATTTGTTTGACTACTTGCTCTAAGACTTTTTCGTCTCCGTTGACTGTTATGGTCATTCTGGAGAGGTCTTCCTGTTCTGAGCGTCCAACTGTGATACTTTCGATGTTGAAGTCTCTTCGCCTGAACATGTTGGCTACGCTGTGTAGCACGCCTGGTTTGTTTTCAACTAACGCGGCAATCACTTTGATTTGTCCGTTTGCCATTAATATTCTCCTACCTGTTCGTTTATTCCGCAGCCAGGAGGCACCATCGGCTCCACGTCCTCCTCTAACGAGATTGGAACGTCTATTACTGTTGTAACGTTGCTTTTCAACGCTTTTTTAACAGCTTTTGAGAACTCAGGGATTGACGCTGCACGTAATCCTTGGGCTCCGTATGCCTCTGCTAGCTTGACGAAGTCAGGTACGCTGCCTAGTTTGACGGCTGAGTAGCGTCCCTTGAAGAACATCCGTTGCCACTGGGCGACCATACCCAGCACCGAGTTGTTCAGTACTACGACTATAACTGGGATGTCTTCTGTGACGGAAGTTGCCAGTTCCTGTTCGGTCATTCTGAAGCTGCCGTCTCCTGCGATGTCCACGACGGGCCTGTCGGGGCAGGCAACTTTTGCGCCTATAGACGCTGGAAAACCGAAGCCCATGGTTCCTAAGCCTCCGGAGCTTATGAAAGTTCTTGGTTTCAAAGCGTCGAAGTACAGTGCTGCCCACATCTGGTTCTGGCCGACTTCGGTTGTGACTATGGCGTTTTCCGGCAGCAGTTTCCTCAGCTCTTTCAGCAAAGCTTTAGGTTTGATGTCTTTCGACCCAGACTTTGCCGGAGGGTTAAGTTGCTCTTTAGCTTCTTTGACGCGCTTTGTCCACGGGGAATTCTTTTTCTTTTTCAGCAGTTTTGCTAGCCGTTCGTACAGGGCTTCCAAGGCTTTTTTCGCGTCACCCACTATGGGTACGTCGACTTCTATGTTCTTTCCGATTTCGGCTGTGTCAATGTCTATGTGGATTTTCCTTGATGGAGTGCAGAAGGTGTCTAGTTTTCCTGTGGCCCTGTCTGAGAATCTTGTGCCAACTGCTAATAGCACGTCTGCTTCGCATAGTAGCTTGTTGGCGACTGGGTTTCCGTGCATTCCTATGCTTCCAAGGGACAGCGGGTGGGTTTCGGGGAAGCATCCTTTGCCCATGAATGATGTGGCTACTGGCGCCAGCAGCAATTCTGTTGCTTTTAGTAGTTCTGGGGAAGCGTTGGCTGTTATGACTCCGCCTCCTGCTAGTATGACGGGTTTTTCTGCTTCTGCGAGTAGTTCTGCGGCTTTTCGGATTTGCAGGGGGTGCGGGTTGACTGTTGGTTTGTATCCGCGGATTTGGATTCCGTTTGAGAAGTCTATGTCTGCGACTTCTGTTTGCGCGTTTTTGGGCATGTCTATGACAACTGGGCCTGGCCTGCCGGTGGTTGCTATGTAAAATGCTGTTTTGATGGTTGTTGGGATTTCTTTGGCTGTGCGTAGTTGGAAGTTGTGTTTGGTTATTGGGGTGGTTATGCCGATTATGTCTGCTTCTTGGAATGCGTCTCTGCCTATGAGGTAGGACGTGTTTTTTCCTGTTGTGGGAACTTGCCCGGTTAAGGCTATAACTGGCGAGGAGTCCATGTAGGCGTTGGCGATGCCTGTGACCAGGTTTGTGGCACCTGGGCCACTGGTTGCTATGCATACTCCTGCTTTTCCGCTGGCTCGGGCATACCCTTCGGCTGCGTGGGCTGCGCCTTGCTCGTGCCTGCAGAGTATGTGTCTTACCTTTGAGTCGCAGATGTGGTCGTATATTGGAAGTAGGGCTCCTCCTAGTATGCCGAACATCACTTCCACGTTTTGGTGTTCAAGGGATTTTAATAGCGCTTTTGCACCTGACATTTTAGTCATTTTTCTTCTACCTCATTACTTGAAAACTTGTTTAAAAGATGATTGCCAAAGATTTTGGCTGTTTGGAAAATTGAGGCGTTTTCAGAGGGTTCCCTAGGATAATCAGAGAATAAGTACCCAACGATCCCAGCTATTGAGGAAACGATCCCTCATTTTACATTTATCCTCCGTGAAACCTCACGTACCGTAAAACTACCACAGTGTACACATAAAAAGTTTACGGTGTACAAATATTGGAGACATGTTTGTAACGCCTTGTTGTAGGTTTCGTGGTAACGTGTTGTCTTTTCTGAGTGGCTATTTGGTTTTGTTGTAGTCTGTGGTTAGGACGTTCATGCAGCCTATTACTGCGTCTAGGCTGGCCATTACGATGTCTTCTCGTACGCCCATGGCTGTTGCTGTTCTGTTGCCTTTGCGCATGCGCACCGTGACTTCGACCATGGCGTCTGTTCCGCCGGTTATTGCCTTCACATTGTACTGCTCTAGCTGAATCGGCTCTACTTCCTGTATCGCTTTTTTCACGGCGTTTATGGCTGCGTCCACTGGACCTACGCCCATGTCTGCCCCGCGAACCTCTTTGCCTTTGCCGTTACCGTTTAGTTTTAGCCTGACTGAAGCGGTTGCCGTAACTGTGTTGCCGCTGATAACTGTTATCTCCTGAAGCTGGATGGGTTTCACTTTGGCTAAGCCAAGCACGTTTTCTGAAATTGCCAGCAAATCTGCATCCGTGACGATTTTGCCTTTGTCGCCGACAGCTTTGACGCGGTTGAAGATTTCTTCCATTTCTTCCTTGTTAGGTTTCAAGCCCATGTCTGCTAGCGCTGCTTTGATTCCAGCCGAGCCAGAATGCTTTCCAGACGCGAGTCTTCGTGTGCCGCCGACCAGTTCAGGCGCTATCGGCTCGTAAGTAGCGGGGTTTGCAAGCATGCCCTGCGTGTGAATTCCCGACTCATGAGTGAACGCGTTCTCGCCTACAATTGCCTTGTTGGGTTGCACGTAAACGCCTGTTAACCGTGACACGAACTGGCTGATTCCGTAGAGCTTCTCCGTCTTTATGTTCAGCTTCAGCTTGTAAAGCACCATCAACGAAACCACAATCTCCTCGAGTGAAGCGTTTCCGGCTCGTTCGCCCAACCCGTTTATGGTTGCGTGGAACTGGTTTGCACCAGCATGTAAAGCGGCAACAGTGTTCGCCACCGCCATGCCGAAATCGTTGTGGCAGTGCACGCTTACCACAGGCACCGACAGCGCTTTCCGTAAGTCACCGTAAAACTGGTAGCTCCGCTCGGGTGTTAATACGCCTACGGTGTCGCAGGCAACCACGCGGTCCGCGCCTGCCTCAACGCCCGTAGCGAAAACTTTCTTCAGGAACTCGAAATCTGCTCGTGTAGCGTCTTCAGCTGACAACTCCACCACCAAACCAGAGTCCTTGGCGTATTTCACCATGTCGCGCGTTATCACCAGCACCTGCTCGCGGGTTTTCCGCAGTTTCTCCTCGATGTGCAAGTCGGAAACTGGGATAATCAGGTGGATGCTGTCTGCGCCAGCTTTAGCTACAGCGTCTATGTCGCCTTTGACGCCGCGGGATGCACTGCAAATCTCCGCTTGCAAGCCCGCGTCAGCAATCAGCTTTACGGCTTCCATTTCGCCTTCAGAGACCGCTGCGAAACCCGCTTCTATAACGTCTACGCCGAGGTCGTCCAGCCGCTGCGCTATTCTCAACTTGTTTTCAGGTGTTAAAGATACTCCGGGGGTTTGTTCACCATCACGTAGGGTGGTGTCAAAAACTCTTATTTTATCAGGGAATCCGCTAAATAAAACGATACCCCATTTTACATCACACAAACCAACAAAAGAAGACCGCCAACATATAAGATTTACGATTCTTCGATACACCCGAAAGCTAAATTTGTAAATTGGTGAATTGGTGAATTTCGTTAGGGTTTTTTAGGGGGTGTTTTGTTTTGTGGTTTTTTGCAGGGAGTGTACTGTTTTAGTGTTGGTTGAGGGGGGTGAACGCGAGAAAAAGAGGGGGTTGTTGTTTCTTTTTTGTGTGGGCCATTCTTTTGAGCCCAATTCATTGGCCAAGCCAGCATATTTGGATCCTGATACAAATTCTATGCAGAAACTATAGAGAGGGTCTACCCGTATTGCCGCAGAAAACAACCAAAAACACCAACATATTTGGATCCTAATAGAAATTCAATGCAGAAACTATAGAGGGGAGGGGGGTCTACCCGCACAGAACAGCAGTGTCACTGTTTATTCTGTTGGCGTCGGCGAGTAACGTGCCAGATACCCTTTGGTGATTCTCGGTGGCTTCGGTTTCCATGCGGCTAAGCGTTTCTTGATTTCCTCGTCGGGCAACTCCACTTTTAGCGTGCGGTTGGGAATGTCTATGGTGATTGTGTCACCGTTTTTGAGTATGCCGATCGGCCCAGCTTCTGCGGCTTCGGGTGCGACGTGTCCGATGCAGGGTCCTCTTGTGGCGCCCGAGAATCTGCCGTCGGTTATGAGGGCTACGGATTCGCTTAAGCCCATGCCGGCTATGGTTGCGGTGGGTATGAGCATTTCAGGCATGCCTGGCCCGCCTCGGGGTCCTTCATAGCGGATGACGACGACGTCTCCGGGCTGGATTTCACGTTTTCTCATGGAGGCGACTGCTTCTGTTTCGGAGTCATAGACTTTGGCTGGTCCACTGTGCTTGAGCATGTTAGGTGAGACCGCCGCGGTTTTCACAACCGACCCTTTCGGCGCAAGGTTGCCGGTTAGTATGGCTATGCCGCCTTCCTTGTGCACAGGGTTCGTGACTGGTCGGATAACGTTGGCGTCAGCCACCTTAGCGTCCGAGATGTTATCGCCGACGGGTTTGCCGGTTACACTGAGCGAGTTCAAGTTAAGCAGCGATGACAGTTCCTTCATTACAGCGGGTATTCCTCCAGCCGCGTTGAGGTCTTCCATGGCGTAGGGTCCGCTTGGAATCATGCTGCAGAGATGGGGAACGCGTCTGCCGATTTCGTCGAAAACCTTCAGGGGCAGCGAGACCCCGGCTTCGCGAGCGATGGCGGACACGTGCAGGACGGTGTTTGTGGAGCCGCCTAATGCCATGTCGACTGCTATGGCGTTTTCAAATGCTTCTTTCTTTAGGATGGCTGAGGGTTTTACGTCGTTGCATGTGAGTTTAACAATTTGCTCGCCTGTTTCTTTGGCTATGCGCATTTTTGCGACGCTGTTGGCTAGAGTGGTGGCGCAGTAGGGTAGTGACATGCCTAGGGCTTCGGTTACGCATGCCATGGTGTTGGCGGTGAACATGCCGTTGCAGCTGCCGCATCCAGGGCAAGCCGCGTTCTCCAGCCTGCAGAGTTCTTCGAGGGTTGTTTTGCCTGCGTAGTGTTTTCCCAGGGCTTCGGGGACTGAGGCGTAGCCGATTTTTTTGCCGTCGAGCCATCCGGAAGCCATTGGTCCTCCGGTTACCATTATGGCGGGTATGTCTAGTCGTGCTGCTGCCATGAGCATGCCTGGCGTGATTTTGTCGCAGTTTGTCACTAGAACTAGGCCGTCTAGTCTGTGGGCTTGCACCATGACTTCTACGGAGTCGGCGATTAGTTCGCGACTGGGCAGGGAGTAGCGCATGCCTTCGTGTCCCATGGCGATTCCGTCGCAAACCGCTATGGTGTTGAATTCTAAGGGTGTTCCTCCAGCGGAGGTTACGCCTGCTTTTACTGCGGCCGCGATTTGGTTCAGGTGGATGTGTCCAGGAACTATGTTTGTGTAGCTGTTTGCCACGCCAATGAACGGCTTGGCTATATCCTTGTCAGTTAACCCTAACGCCTTCAAAAGCGCTCGGTGAGGCGTCTTATCAACGCCCTTTTTAACCATGTCACTTCTCATAATGTTCTACCTCATGAAACTGATTGCTTGATAAACTGTTATTTGGTTGGTAAGATTTAAGTTGTTTCCGTTACGCTAATCTGCTACATATTTTTCGTCCATAACAACTGATTCAAAAGTGAAACGTTGCGGGGTTGCAGGTTGCAATAGATGGTTTCAGGCGCTTATTTTTGGTGGTGGGCGGATGCGTTTTCCAAGTTTTATGCGTAGGGCTATGCGGTACAGTTTTCTCAGAGCCTTCACTAGTTGCTCAACGCTTGGCGCGGTTGAGTGAATGAGAGGTATTTGCTCGTATTCTGCTAGTTTTATGGCGTAATCGTCTGGTTTCATTTGGTGGAAAACAATCAGTCGTGGTTTCAAGCTGCTGACCCGTACGATCATCATGGGTAAAGCGCCGTTTTCCATGTTTGTGAACACTAGGGCGCGTTCGGTTGTTGCCCCGAACAGCTGCGTGTACTCTGAGCCTGAGAGTGCTTCAACCGCTTTTTTGCTGTCTATCACGGTGTACCCGCTGACTTCTTTCACGTACTTGTTCTTGCAGGCGACTATTTCGCCGTTTATGGCTTTGCACAAGTATTCAACCCTGACTGGCATTGGAAACTCCCTGAGGTCCAAGACCGCCATGGATGGTGAACTCGTAAGCTTAGAGAATTCCCTGATGAAGCGGCTGCCCTTTTCCTCGTCAATCTGCAGTAGCGCCAACACGAAGCGCCTGATGAACTTGGCGCCTGGACTTTTTCTTCTGCTGCTCTCGTAATCGCTGATAACCGAGGATGAAAGCGACATCCTCTCTGAAAGGCTTATCTGCGACACCGCAAAAAGCTCACGCCACTTCCGCATCGTCGCCCCAGGCTTACCTGAAAGAATAATCTCTCCTGCGATTCTCCTCGCCAAAACTTCTCGGATGCTAGGCGACACAGACATACGCAACGGCTCCCGCTTGCACTTTCTCCCTTTAATGATTAGATATAAAACTCTATCTGAACCTTAAGGCGGACATACAACGAGGTTTTTCCATGCCTATCTTCAAGAGTAAAGTATAATTTTTCAGCTCAATTTCTTAAACTCAAATCAATGTACACATACTTTTTAAGGAATACAATTCAAATAAAACTTGCAGAAATCTGTAGGAGAGATGTTCTCATTGAGCGATAGTTCCTCGGCAAAAACAGGGAAAGTCACCCGCCTCTGGTTAACCATGATTCAGGTTTCAGATATCACAAAAGCCCTGAATTTTTACAATAACATCCTCGGTTTGCCCATAGCCCTTGAAGCAAGAAAATTCAAACACGCCGAAGTTGGACCAAAAGAACCCGCAACTAAGATCGGTCTATACGAAACTGGAAAGAAAAATAAAAGGAAAAAAAGAACAGGAATTGTATTTGACACAGACGACATCTACGCATTCTACAATAGACTCAAAGATCAAGGAGTTCGATTCACGCTAAAACCTACCAAGATGCCGTGGGGCGGCATAGTAGCTGATTTTCTTGACCCTGATAACAACGAGTTAGAAATCGTTCAAGACCCAGATCATTACAAAAGAGAATACTGAAACTAAGCCGATGCCCAAAATCGAGAAATAAGAATTGATTAGTTGGACCCTCCTATGTTCTGGTTCAAAACTGCATCTGAATGCAAAGGCGTTGATGCCCCGCGTTTTTCCCGCTGTTTACTGCCAAGATTTTTTCGTTGTTTACCCTGCTTTTAGTTTTCCGCGTGGTCCTTTCCAGTTGTCTGCTTGCGCCAGAAACGCTTCGTATCCGTTTTGTTTGATAAACTCAAGCTGCTTTTTGTACTGTTGGTATTTCCAGCCTTTCTTGCTCCAAAACTCGTCTAGAATCTCACAAGGGTAATCAGGGCAATCAGCACAAGTCTCCAATTGTCTTTCTCTGAAACAGCAGACTTTAATCTTGCACTTAGCCTTGCTTATGTCCCTCTCGCCTGATTCATACCCTAACTTGCAACCAAGACATGTCCTCTCATTTGGATATTTCTTCTGAGATTCTTCCCTGCATGTCTTACAGTATGCACCGCAACACCCGATTTCTTTAACCGTCACAGCGTTCCTAGCCTCCCTTATTCGGCTTTTCACATTGCGCGCTGTCTTCCAATTACTTTTTAAGTTCTAAAATATCTTTCTCACAGCCCTGTGCAGGGTTCAAAATACCGTTATTCTATGGAAACGCATTGTGCACTTACCGTTTTTGAATTGACTTTATAAGTGAGATTATCTATAAGAGGCAGTACCGTTCAGTGTCAAAGGAGAGACGACATGAACGCAACTAAACCGACAAAGAACATGAAAAAAGGAGTGATAGAAAAATGGCACAAAAATCAGACGTAATCTTCGTTGGAAACAAACCGCCGATGAGCTATGTCCTGGCAATCATTACAGCTTTCTCTCAAGGTGACCTCAAAGAGACAACCCTGAAAGCTAGAGGACAAGCAATTACCACAGCAGTTGACGTAGCAGAAATAACTCGCAGTCGCTTCCTGAAAGATTTGAAAGTGACCAAGATAGCCATCGGAACACAAGAGATGCCACCAAGAGAAGGCGAAAACAGATCCAGAATGGTTTCAACGATAGAAATAGTGCTTACAAAAGCATAACCATGGCCGAGCAACAAAAAAAGACTAAAATCAACTCTCCACTACCTTTTTATTACCCTCAGCAAAACTTTTCGAAATAATTACGCATCAGCAGAAGGCGTTATCAGGCTTTTTCGTCTGGCTTAGGTTTCGTGTTACCTTTCAGGTAAGCTTCAACCTTATTGACGATTTCAAAGAACGCTTTAGCCGCAGGCGAGTCTGCATGCTCAATCACGAACGGTGAGCCTTTATCGGAATCCGCGCCTACTTTCGGGTCTATCGGAATGCTTCCTAGGAATGGGACGCCGGTTTCTTCCGCCATCTTTTTTCCGCCTCCAGACTGGAATATGTCGATTTTGTCGCCGCAGGTTGGACAGACGTAGCCGCTCATGTTTTCAACTACGCCTATTATGGGCATTCCCACTCTTCGCGCGAAGGTGATTGCTTTCTTGACGACGGCTCGGGAAAGCTCTGACGGCATGGTGACGATTACTACGCCGTCGATGTTGGGTAAAAGCTGTGCTATGCTTAACGGTTCGTCGCCGGTTCCAGGCGGCAAATCAATAAAGAGCACGTCTAATTTGCCCCAGACCACGTCTGACAGAAACTGCCGTATAGCAGTCATTTTAAGCGGGCCCCGCCAAATAGTGGGTGTTTTCTCTTCTGGCAAAAAGAAATCTATCGAAATAACCTTCATCCCCAAGGGACCTGTGACTGGAAACGCTCCTGGCGGCCCCACTTTCACCTGTTGCCCAGTCAAGCCCAACAGTCTAGGAACGCTTGGACCATGTATGTCAGCGTCTAAAACGCCTACTTGTTTTCCTTGCTGAGCAAACGCTGCGGCTAGGTTCACTGTGACGGTGCTTTTGCCTACGCCACCTTTACCGCTTATCACGGCAATCGTGTGCTTAACATGTTTCATTCGAAGTCCGAGAAGTTCCTGATGTTCCTGCATTCTGTTCTTAAACGTTTCCGCTGGACTCAAGTTTTCTGTTTTACTCATAAAAACACCCGTAATTATTGAGGGTTGATGTTTAAAGAGAACTAAATAGTTTATGGTAGTCTGTTCAGAGACGAGTATGTTGTATCAGTGGTGACCGGCGGCAACACCAACTTGTTCCAGAACATAGTGGCGTCAGAAAGTTAGCGAATTCAGGGTTTTTCATGTTGCGGAGAGGTTGATTTCTGATAAGTATTTCGAATTCATAAGTATTATAACTTTTTACCGTGGAGTATGTGATTGCAAGGTGAAGTGCATGAGTGAACAAATCCTTAAAGCTTGCAAAGAATTGATTGATGACGCAAAATTGGGTTGCGCTGATCTCGTTTTTAAAGACTTATGTCTAGAAGTTTTGTCCAGAGCACGCAATGTCCTTTCTGATAAGCAGTTTAACCAGCTTGTCGAGTATGCCGCTGAGAAGATGAAAGATAAAATCCCGTTCGAAGTCCAGCCATTGGCGATTACTGAATAAATCATTAAACCCTGAACAATTTTTCTATACCTCGACGCTGCGGAGCTCGGAAGTCAACGCTGACTTCACCTTGCGTCATTTTTTCGTGACTTTAAGGTTGAGTCGGTGCTTTTTTCTTCTTTTTTCTACGCTTGGTTCTTTGACCTGATAGTCAAGCAGTTTTTTCTATAGTGAATCCCTTGGCTTCAGATGACAAATTTTATATTCTCCTCTGTATTGCATAAGTGCA
>CAZINA010000015.1:0-26977 GCA_964540545.1 uncultured Candidatus Bathyarchaeia archaeon | reverse complement strand
ACTGATACGAAAACTTGGTACTTGGCGAGGATTCCAACCCCAAGCGCAAGACCAGTCAGAATTAACGCTTTACCCCAAGTTTTGTTCGTGTTCTTACTTAGCCAAGTGAAGAAAAAGAACATCGTTAAAGTTAAGAAGAAAATCAACATGGTCTCTAGCATCGTGACTCTTGAAAGCCAGAAAAACCCGGGCATCACACCCAGCAACACGCTGGACATCAAAGCAGTTTTCGGACCGTACATGCGCTCGGTGAACTTGAACGTTATCCAGATTGAAAGCAGAGAAAACATAACGGCAGTCAGCCTTCCTGAAGCAGCGCTCACACCGAGAACCCAAAAGAACCCCGTCGTCATTACATCGTAAAACGGCGGATAATACCCGTACGTCGTCAGGTAAGCGCCTGCTTGCCCTCGGGACAGAAGCAACCCACCATACAGATGCGGCATTTCATCCCACTGCACCGTCATGTATCCGAGTTCAAGCAGCAAGAAAACGGCGTAGACAACGATGAAAACTAGTAATGCTAATCGCCACTTGTTTAATCCCGTTTTAAGCCACAGGCGGAGGTCCACTTGCTTAGCACTTCCACTCGACGTTGATTATTGATGTGGCGGGTTGACTTTTTAATGTTTCATTTAGAAGGCGTCAAAAAAGTTTTTGTGAGAAAATGATGGTAGTGGCTTTGCGTGTGTGGGTAAAAGACAAAAATCATTTATGATTAGGTGGTGCATTTGTTTTGTTATTGGGAGATAGCTTGTTCATGGCTGAAAAGGAAGTTTCGATAGTACTGCCTGCTTACAATGAGGCTTCGCGAATTGAAAGGTGCATACGCGAGGTCACTCGGGCTGTCCATTCCTTTTCGGTTTCCTACGAAATTATCGTGGCTGAAGACGGAAGCATCGACGGCACAGAAAAAGTCGTGGCAAACCTGTCACTTAGCAATCCTCAACTGCGTCTCCTTCATTCTCCAGCCCGTTTAGGGAAGGGCAAAGCCATCAAAAAGGCTCTCGCCTCAGCTGAAGGTGACATAATTGTTTTCATGGATGTTGACTTGTCCACCAGCCTCAAATATCTACCGCAAATTGTAACGTTAGCTCAAAAACATCGTGGTATGGCTATCGGCTCTCGGCATGTGGGCGGCTCAAAGGTGCAGCGGCGTTTTTCCCGAACGCTGTTCAGTTTGTCTTATAACCTGTTCGTGAGAATGCTTTTTCGCGATGGGGTACATGACCACCAGTGCGGGTTCAAAGCTATGAGCCATGAAGTCGCCGCTGTTGTGCTAGACAAGACAGAGTCAGACGGGTTTTTCTTTGACACGGAAATGATTTTGTGGTGCAAAAAACTGGGTTTCCCCGTGATCGAGGTCGGGGTCGAATGGACGGAAATCAGCAAAAAAGGCGCGTCGGCAGTTAGACTGGTTTCTGACGCAGCGAAGCTGGGACTAGACCTTTTACGTTTCAGGTTAAATTAACTATCATGAAAAGGTAACTGTTTATTTAACTAATCAATGGGTTGATGGAGATTGCAATTAAGTGCTTTTCACATCACGAACCATTAGCCACATTGGTAAATTCAATGGTTCTGGTAAGATTATTTTTTTCTTAGCAGAAAATCCATACTTTTCATAGAAATCAACATTCTCTTCTTTCTGAGTCTCCAAATATATCGATTTTTTCTCTGCTTCAGCTTTTTCTACAAGCGCTCTCAATAATTTTCCTCCAAGACCTTTTCCTTGAAATTCTTGTGAAACACCCATAATTAACAGATGAATATACGACCCTAAATTCAGACTCTCTTTTGCTTCCTCAACTGCACTACTGAGAACATCCATTTTCTTTGCTTCTTTCGCTATTTTCATAGAAAGAAAAAAACCACCACTTAGAATAATTCTCCACATTGTCATATCTTTATCATGAGGTGCAATTGCCATTATACCTTCTAAATTATCAGATGTCGATAAGACATCGCCATATTTCAAACAAAATCTAACCATAACTTCAGTTAGTATACGGTTCTTTTCTTCATCAGTAAATACTTCTTTCCACATTGACTCTTCAGAAAATGCATCAGTGAGAACATCGACTGCTTTCTTAAGGTCCTTTTTCTGTATTTTATATAAATCACTAATTAATGACATAACAATGAATAGATTTCTTCAGTAATAAATTACTTCACATACCAAGAGGATGAATATTTTCCTCATAATTCAGTGGGTATTAACTTTCAGTCAATAATTATGGGCTTTAGCTTGTATTTTGCGATTATATCGTCTACATACTGGTCCAACCCGTTCTCTTTGATGAAATCGAGGTCAGACAGCAAGGTCACATGGTGCGGTTTGAGAAAATCAAGTTTTGAGCAAGTTCTGTACTCAGTGCATTCTGCGCAGGTTCTGTATCCGTTATTTTTAACACATATCCGAATTTCGCAGGCAGGGTTCCCGCACGGTTCACTTGTTGATGTGCAGCAAGTTTGCGTGCCGAATGTTTGAGTGAAAGAATCTAGAAACTCCATTACTTGATCAATATTCTTGAAAGAGGGAAAAAACTCTTTAAACACATCCAACGGCAACTCTTGCATAGCCTCTTTGAACAACTTCGCCAATTGTAGTCGCCGCTCTGAACGGGTTTTACAAGCCTTACAATTAATACCGCAAAACGCAACTAAAGCTTCATCAGAAAAGGCAGGTGCCTTTTGCTTTGCAGCCGCTTGGTCTAGCTTTTCATCAGTCATTTCACACTCGCTTCTCCACTTTGTTGAAACATAGGTATTGATAAAAAAAGTTTATTGTACCCCCTGTGCGGCATTTACAGTGCTCACAAGGTGAAGGTTGACACTTTCGTGTTTAGACTTCAGCCAAAATTGTAGTGTTTCTTGATTTTCTTTTTGATTTCCCAAGTACACTTGAGGCCTTTCGGGAAAACCACATAGTCACCTGCGCCGAACTCAACATTACCCTCTGGCGTCTGCACGACAGCTTTTCCCTCCAAGATTAAGCATGTTTCCTGCACATCATATTCCCAAGGGAACTCGGATTCTTCTTTCTCCCACACCGGCCAACATTCTGCTTTTTGCTTTTCTTCTTCAGATGGTTTCTTAACTTTAGGCTTCACCATTAATCACACCCATACTCTTCCTTCAACAAAGATAAAAACGTTAGCAGCCCCTATGCGCTTTAGCCGAGGGCTACGGTGAAGAACCTGTTAGTCACAGGGGATTGTTGTGAGCGGCTTCTCTTCTCGTGTAGCTAAGCGAGTTTTTGGTTTCAATCCAACGGCGTATCCGTTTGAAAAACCCGCGGATGAAACCGTAAAGCTTGTGCCTGCTTGCATACACGAGTCCTGATAGCACAACGGCAAACCCCAAGTATTGAACGCCCATCATGAAGCTACCTTCGCCAAGTGGATTTGGATTGAGAAAAGCGTACCCGCCATTTGGATCTACTTTGAATATCCAATGATCCCATGTGGAATAATAGTTCACGAAATTCATGTTAATCAACAGTGCCGCCGCCAGCAGAACTAAGCCTACTATGGTAACAGAAAAAAGCAGCTTGCTTAGTTTCTCTTTTGATTTGGTTGAATTAAACAACAAAAGGAATTTGCCTACTAGTGATGCAGCCAGCAAGCTGACGAAGGGCAGGAACTGGTAATCATATTTGATAGGGTTGTTGTAGGGCGCGCTGAGGTTCAAGCCGAATCCCAAGAAGAAGTTTATGCCTCCAACAACAAGAATGGTTACCAAGCACATTAAATCGAAAGGCAGAAACTTGGCGAATAATCTTCTATTCGCAAAACTAATAATCACGGACAAGACTGCCGCAATCATGAACAGGAGGCCCAGCCCAGCTGAAAGCGCATTGATTATGAAGAAAACTGAAGGAACCCTGCCGTCGGGGTTGGGGGTTTTGAAATCGTCAATGCCGGTTGTGGAATATAATCCGCGTCCTGTGATTACTTGGTACCACAAGAATGCAAGAAGTAGAATGGGTAAAAAATACGCTACCACGGCAAGTATGCGTTTCAGTTTGTTTTGTCGATAGTAAAAGTAGAAGAAAGTCAGGGGAACCAGTATGAAGACGGCGAAAAACTTTGTCAAAAACGCTATGGCGAAAAGAGTTCCTGAAACCATAAAAAGCTTGAAAGAGTCTCTGCGGATGGCGTAGATTCCTACAAGCAGACAAAGCAAGCTGAAGAACAGGCACTGCACGTCAATCAGGAAGCTCCTTGAAAGGGCAAGGTGCCACGGTGTCAACGCAAAGAGCGCGGCTGCCAATATCGCCGTTGGTTTGCCGTATAAGGTTTTTCCGAGCGTGTAAACCAAGATAGTGCATCCAAGCCCGATTAACGTTACTAAGGCTGCGCCGACTTCGTACGATGCGCCGAATACTTTGAGGAACGGCATTGCAAAGTAGAAGGCTAAGGGTGGCTGGTTAATCACGTGACCGTACGTGATGTAGGGCATTCCCCATTTAGTTACTCCTAATGCGGCGTCGAATTCAAGCTGCGTGTCTACGTTGTTAAATGGGCCGATTGAAGCTGAAACCAATACAGCGCCTACGAGGATGACTAGCAGCGGATAATTTTCCCGTAGGAGTGCTGAGAAGCTCTGTTTGTCAAAGTTCAGCACTCGTTTTATCCCCAAGTTAATTTCACAATTTGTCTTCGTGCCTCTGCATCTTTAACTTTTTCTCTTGTTTGGCGCATTGATCTCTGTTCGGGCATGGCTGTTTTTGTATAATGCGCTGGTGATCTGGTTAAACGAGTTCCATATGAAACGTCTGCTTCCCCACAAGAGTCCCGACCAGACCATGATAAACCCGAAAAACTGAACCGTTAAGAGGGGGTCGCCGTGGCTGAGGGGTTGGAGGACATAGAAAGAATAACCTACATCTAAGTTGGGCTGTACGCGAAATATCATGTATGACGTGGTTGATAGCTGTCGGGCAGTGTTCATGTTGGCAATTATTGGCGCCACCAATAAGACTAGCCCTGAAATGCTGACAGTAAATAAGAGGGCTTTATTAAATTTTGGCGATTTCGTTGCGGATTTGAGCAATGAAACGCTTTTGTGGGCTAAGGAAGCGGCAGCTAAACTGAAGAATGGTAGGGAATGATAGATGTATTTGATGGCGCTGGTGTATGGTGCTTTAAGGTTTAGATTTACAGCTAGGTACATTGTTACGCCAAGAATGGCGAATATTGTTACCATACAAATTAAGTCGAAGGCAATCGTCTTTTTTGGGAACCGTTTCCAGAATAGCCAACCAATCGTGAAGGCGAAAACAACTGCGGTAACGAAAAGGATGCCTAACCCGTAGTCTATTAAGAAGTTTGTGACGAAAGAGTATGAGGGGGTTACCTCTGGGAAGTTTAGGTCCTTGAAGTCGTTGTGGTTGAGTAGGTAAAGCAGTTCTTTTCCCATGATGATTTGGTACCATAAAAAAGTAGAGAATACTGCAGGTAAGCTGAATGCGGTCAGCTGGCTGAGTATGCGTTTTGGGTTTTTAGGTCGGTGGTAAGCGTATAAGAGCAGTAGCGGGAGCAGCATGAAGACGGCGTATTGTTTGGTGAGGAATGCGGCTGCGAAGAATACGCCTGAAACGGCGGCGAGCTTAACGGATTCCCTGCGTATAGCCAAGAATCCAAAGTACAGGTAAGATAGGCTTAGAAACAGGCATTGCGTGTCTACGAGGAAGGCTCGGGTGAGGATGAGTTGCCATGGAGCCAAAGCGAATAAAGCCGCTGCAAACAGGCCTGTTGATTCGCCGTATAGTTCTTTGCCTAGCTTGTACACGACGGCTGTGCTGGCTAGCCCAAACACGGTGGTTAGAATAATGCCGTTCTCTACGGTTGCGCCGAAAACACTTAGAAATGAAGCTTGGGTGTAGAAGCCCAAGGGTGGTATGTTGAAGAGGTCGCCGTAACTATCTGTGTATGGCTCACCGAACTTGTCCAAGTATGGATAGCCCCATCTAAGAACCCCTCTTGTCGTGTTGAATTCCAATTGCGTGTCCAGTGTTTCGTAAGGACCCATTGCTAGGGAGATGAGCACAACGCCAATCAGGATCGCCAAGAGAGGATAATATCGCCTCAGCAGTTCTCTGATGCCATGCTCGCGCAACATATGCCTCATTCATGCCTTTTTAATGGAGGCTGCCAGTCTCCAAAGCGACCTATTTTTACAAAAACTGTTTTAGTAAATGTTTGAAAATAAAATTTTCCATATATTAAATGAGGCGAAAGCCAAAAAACTAGCGTTTAACACATTTTCCCGTGGCAGGGTTAAAATGGTATGTTTTGCCGTAATCGCAGGTTTTGCAGTCGTCTTTTATGTTTTGGCCATAGGGGCAACCTTTCAAGTCAGCCGTACTCTTTCACCTTACTGTGTTATCGGTTTGTGGTAGCCCGGGAGAGATTCGAACTCTCGTCAATGGCTCCAAAGGCCACTATGCTTGGCCACTACACCACCGGGCTTTGGCACATGTTTGTTTGTTGTGTGCTGAAGTTTTAAGGACGAGGATTTTCCTAATAAGTATTCTTGCATGCGACGGGAGTGTTGGGTTAAAGTTTTCTGCTAGTTTGGCTTGGGTCGCTGGACTGGAACTTCATTAGGCTTGTTGTTGTCTCGGCTGCACCTGTAAGTGGACGAAAAAAGTGTCGGTTAGGGTTTAGTCAAGAAATCTTGAGTAAGAAAAGCTGTTTAGTCAAGAAACTTTGACTAAGAAACGGGCGTTTCGGGCTTTTTTTGTCAAGAAACCTTTACAAAAACGCTTTTATCAAGAAATGGGGCGTATTTCAGTTAGGAGGCAGCAGTGTGAATAAGAAGTTGCTTTCAAGTTCGCTCTTGGTCCTATTGATTTGTGGTTTCGTTTTGGTTTGCTCGTTGCGTTTTGACGTGGTTGGAGCTTCCACGGAAGTCACCGGCATTATTGACTCCGATGTTGTGTGGCGGAAAGTGGATAGCCCGTTTAATCTTACGGGGCCGATTCTTGTGGATGAGGATGTGACTTTAACGGTTGAGGCTGGGGTCACGGTGGGTCTTAACGGTTATTATATTCGGGTGGATGGTACTTTGCGTGCGCGGGGTAGCATGTTCGATAAAATTTACTTCATTGATGGTAGCAGTGAGCCTCCGAACTATGCGATTACTTTTGCGGAAAACAGCACTAGCTGGGATGAGCTTGATGGTTCTGGCTGTGTTCTTGAGTATGTGGTTATTGATTCTGTTCATGCGGGGATATCAATGGAGGATGTGTCTCCGAGGGTGGACAACAATTTCATTAATGCTTATTACGCGGTTGATGTTATCGGGGGGTCGCCGGTGATTTCGAATAACATTATTAATGGTGAAATCGGCGTTCACGAGGCTTCTCCAATTATAATGGGCAACACTATTACGGGCAGCATTTCTGCAGCTGCAAGTTCGGGGGAAACGCTGATTTTGAATAACACGATTATAGCTGGCGAGCGGAATAAGGATATGCCAGGGATTATTTGTTCGTATGCCCATGTGGAGGGCAATGTTATCTATGGTTTTGAGGCGGGGGGGATTGTGGCGGAAAGTAGGTGGAACCGTGACTTGGTGATTGAAGAGAATTTAATCGTGTTTAATTCGGTGGGTATAAATATTTCTCGGAGTGCGAGTCCCGGGATTCGGTATAACACGATAGCTAATAATTCTGTGGGAATTGAAATAAATGCGTTTTCTTCGCCGACTTTATATTATAACAATATCCAAGATAACGTTGAGTATAGCATTTACTTGTCGGAGGCTTCAGAGGATGTTGATGCTGATGATAACTGGTGGGGAACAACCGACTATTACGCGATTAGAGAGTCGATTTTTGATTTTGAGGATGATTTCAACTTGGGTGAGGTCGCTGTTTTGCCTTTCTTGTCTAAACCAGCTTCTACTGCGCCTTCTATAGCGTCTGCTCCCGAGCCCCCGCTTACTCCTACACCCACGCCATCCGCCTCTCCAATTAACGCGCCAACATCTCCGTCACTTCAAACATTAGAAATTGCCATAGTAATCTTGCTGATTATTGTAGCGGCCTTACTGATTGTTACGATTTATCTGTTGTTAAAGAAAGGACGTTAATGTTGTTATTCTTTTGTTGTGCTTCAAGCATTAAAAATTTTATAAGCTCAACTATACTACACAAGTTTACGGGAGAGAGGATTGTGATAATAGAGTTAACGAATATTGTAGCTGGGCTGATACTGGCAATGGGTATTCTACCGAGTATTCCTGCTGTGGGCGATAGCTTAGAGAAGGTTGCTAAGTGGCTGGGCAGATTCCAGAGCATCATCGGCGTAATAGCCATAATCTTGGGAATTCTATACTTTGGCTTGCAGGGAATCGTGGCAATCGTAGCTGGATTTATACTGGCTATGGGTCTTCTGACAAGCATACCCGCGATAGGCGATGACTTAGCGAAAGTAGCAAAATGGCTAGGCGGCTTCCAAACCATCATAGGCATAATAGCCATAATCCTTGGAATCTGGGGACTATTATTCTAACTCCCCCTTTTCTTTTTGTATAGATATGCTGTCGAATCTTGAAACTGGTTAGTCGTGATTGCACGGATGTGACAGTAAAGTTTTATTAATCAAATTTTGCTACCCCTTTTTTGGTGTTAGGTATGCAGTATTTTTTGGTGCAGATTTCGTATACGCCTGAGGCTTGGAGTACTTTGATTAAGGAGCCGCAGAATCGTTTGAATTCGCTGCGTCCAGTTATTGAGAGTCTTGGAGGGAAAGTTGAGAGTTCCTTTTTGATGTTTGGGGATTACGATGTGTTGGGTATTCTGCGGATGTCTGATAGCGTGAGTGTTGCAGCGCTTTCCATGGCGATAATGGGTGGTGGCGCAGTTAGGAACGTTAAGACTACTCAGTTGATACCGTGGAGTGAAGGCTTAGAAGCAATGAAAAAAGCAAAAAAGCTTGTCTATAAACCACCTGAAAAAGACCCTATGCTTGATAGGCAATAGCCCCGCTTGAGTGCTCGGGTTTACGCTGGTTTGAAGCAGTATCGTGGCCATTGGGGCCATGTTTGATTGTTGTCGCATGCTGTGAAGTCTATGGTTAGGATCATACCTATTTTGAGTTGGTCGTGGGGTACGTCTGTTATCATACCGGGTAGTTTAGTGCCGTTTTCGAGTTGTATAATCCCTATGGCGTAGGGTGCTACGTCTTGGAATTGTTGTGGGGCGATGTGAATGACGGTGTAGGTGAGGAGCTTGCCTTTTGTGGGAGCTGGGACCCACGTGAACGTTTGGCTGTAGCAGTTATCGCATAATGACCTGGGGGGCAGGTGGATTTTTCCGCATTTGCTGCATTTGCCCGCCATGAGTTTGCCTTCTGCTATGAACTTGTAGAACTGCTCAATCGTGAAGGGCTCTGCTGTTTGCTCTGTCATTGCAGGTTGCTCCTGTAGACGTGTACGGTGGCGGTTGCACCTGACCCGCCCACGTTATGCGTTAACCCAGTACGGGCGTTTTTGACTTGCCGCTGTTCAGCTTGACCTGTCAGCTGCAGGTACATTTCATAGGCTTGCGCCGTTCCCGTTGCGCCCACCGGATGCCCTTTAGCTTTGAGCCCACCGCTTGTGTTGACAGGTAAGCGTGCACCGAGGCGTGTTTCACCGTTTTCCGCGAGTTTACCGCTTTCACCTGGCTTGCAGAAACCAAGGTCTTCATAGGCGATTAACTCGGCGATGGTGAAGCAGTCATGCACTTCAGCCAAGTCCATATCCTCAGGTTTCGTCGCTGCCATTTCGTAGGCGGTTTTCGCTGCGACTTTTGCGGCTTTCAGGGACGTGAAGGTTTCGCGTTCATACAAGCCTATGGTGTCGCTTGCTTGCCCCGAGCCAACGATGTGAACTGGCTGGTCGGTGAATTTGCCTGCAAGCTCAGGCTTGGTTAGGATCACACAGCTTGCACCGTCCGTTATCAGCGAGCAATCATACAGTTTCAACGGTGAAGCTACGAAGCGACTGCCTAACGCTTTTTCCAGTGTTATCTCTTTTTGCATGTGGGCTTTCGGGTTGAGGGTTCCGTGGTAATGGTTTTTCACGGCTACCTCTGCCATCTGGGCTTCGGTGGTGCCGTACTTGTGCATGTGCGCCGTCGCCATTAACGCGTACAAGCCGGGGAAGGTTATGCCGTGCCACTGCTCGAAGGGGTAGTCTGAAGCCATGGCAAGGTACTCGGTGACTTCCGCCGTGCTCCGGTGCGTCATCTTCTCCACGCCACCAACCAGAACGACGTCTGCTAAGCCTGAGAGCACCGCATAAATGCCTGACCGCAGCGCCACACCAGAACTTGCGCACGCCGCCTCAGTTCGCGTGGCGGGAATATTGAGGAGTCCTGTCCAGTCCGCAGTTGTCGCGCCCATGTGACCCTGATGCTCATAAGACTCTCCCATGTGACCCACAAACATGGCTTTCACGTCGCGTTTAGGCTCCAGCTTTGGGCAACGGTCAAAAGCCTCCTTAACAGCCTCAGCAAAAAGCTCCCTACCATACAAGCCTTCGTTTTTACCGAACTTCGAAAGACCAGCACTAACTATCGAGACAAGCGGCTTACCATTCAAACATACATTCCCTCACTGTGTTTAGTATTCTGTGTAAATCGACGTTTAAAAACTATGCAAGTTACCCTCCTTTATCGACATACCTCACTGAACATAGAAGAAAGCCAAACCAGCATATTTGGATCCTAATAGAAATTCATTGCAGAAACTATAGAGGGGGTCTACTTGGCTGCGATTATTCTGAGCGTTACATGTAGTTACTTTGTATGTGGGGGCGTTTCTTATGAGCGATAGGGTTTAGTGGAATGCTTATATAATTTCTGTCCGTGTACTTTTCACAGAGGACTGGAAATGAACGCTGCTACGGGAAGCATCTACTTTTTTAACACGTTGACTCGGAGAAAAGAAAAGTTTGTTCCTTTAGAACAGGGTAAGGTGGGGTTGTACACGTGTGGGCCTACTGTGTATGATTACGCTCATATCGGTAATTTCAGAGCTTTTGTGTTTGAGGATTTGCTTAAGCGATGGCTGGAATACCGAGGTTACGAGGTTACGCACGTTATGAACTTGACTGACGTGGACGACAAAACAATCCGTGGCAGCCAGAAACAGCAGGTCCAGCTGGAACAGTACACGAAGCATTACGCGAAAGCTTTCTTCGAAGACATCAAAGCCCTGAACATTGAGCCAGCGGATTATTACCCGAAAGCCACCGATCACATCCCTGAGATGGTGTCGCTGGTGAAAAGACTCGTCCAGAAGGATT
Organism: uncultured Candidatus Bathyarchaeia archaeon; assembly: GCA_964540545.1. GTDB lineage: Archaea > Thermoproteota > Bathyarchaeia > Bathyarchaeales > Bathycorpusculaceae > SG8-32-3. The sequence goes on along the minus strand of CAZINA010000015.1, from coordinate 15,673 downwards.
ATGCGTACAAGGGTCAAGACGGCTCAATCTATTATGCCATACGCAAATTCAAGGATTATGGTAAACTGAGCCACATCAAGGTTGCCGAGCTCAAGGCAGGAGCACGTGTGAAGACGGATGAGTACACGAAGGAGGAGGCGCAAGACTTCGCGTTGTGGAAGGCTTGGACATCTGAAGACGGTGATGTTTTCTGGGAAACCGAGTTTGGCAAAGGCAGACCAGGCTGGCACATCGAGTGCACTGCAATGTCCATGAAGTATTTGGGAGAAACTTTTGATATTCACTGTGGCGGAATCGATAACATGTTTCCACACCACGAGAACGAGATTGCCCAAAGCGAAGCCGCCACAGGCAAAAAATTCGTTAACTATTGGCTTCATAATGAGCATCTGCTGGTTGAAGGTCGGAAGATGGCGAAGAAGCTAGGCAACTTTTACACGCTACGCGATCTGCTTGGAAAAGACTACGACCCCATCGCGATTCGATATTTGTTGTTGTCGTCGCATTACCGTGCGCAGTTCAATTTCACTTTTGAAGCTCTGGACGCTGCGGGCGCGGCGGTTGAGCGACTGCGGAATTTCGTGCGGCGGCTACAGGATGCCGATGGGGAAGGTAGTGGAGGAAAAGTTGGGGAGTTGCTGCGTGATGTGCAGCGGGATTTGGGCGGAGCTATGGATGACGATTTGAACGTGAGTGTGGCATTGGCAGCGTTGTTTGATTTTGTGCGTGAGGTGAACGGGCTTCTTGATGGTGGTTTGGTTAGCAGAAGTGAGGCGGATGAGGTTGGTGTGGTTATGAAGCGGTTTGATTGCGTGTTGGGTGTGGTTGGTGAGGTTGTAGAGGAAGAAGTGTTGCCTAAGGAGGCTGAAGAGTTGATTGCGAAGCGTGAGGCGGCGAGAAAAGCTAAGGATTGGGCTACTGCTGATGCGCTTCGTGTTCAGTTGAGCGAGATGGGTGTGGTCGTGGAGGATACGGAGCAGGGTGTCCGATGGCGTTTAGTGAAGAAGACTTAGTTTTTCCCGTTTTGGTTCCAGTTGTCAGTTGCGTATTTGCTGGTGTAGAGTTTTTTGGCGAGTGCTTGTTCGTACATGGTTAGCTGGGCTGGTTTCAACTGGATTTTCAGGATTGCTTTAAAGCCTTGTTTGAGGGCGTTGGCGGCTGTTGCCGGGGTGACTGCGTGGCCTAGTTCGTTTTGAACTGAGGTAATTTTGCGCTGTGCTATTTGGGCGGCTAGGCTACAATCGTCTACGCCTTTTATGCGGAGAAGCTGGAACATGAGGGGAAGGTTTACGTTTAGCAGGAGGGTGCCGTGTTGCTGGACGATGTTGCGCTTAACGGTTTGGGCGCTGCCACTGATTTTGCGGGCGTTCACTGTTAAGTTCGGGCAGTTTTTGTGGTCGCCTGGATTGAAGTCGGCTGGTATGCCTAGGAGCCTGAGTGCATCAGTGATTGCCTCATAGATGCTTGTGTAGACTTCGGTTATGTCTGATGCGTTGAAGTCACGTGTCTGTGCGGTTATGCTGTATGTTAGTTCGCCTGTTTGGTCGTGGAAAACTGTTCCGCCGCCGCTGTTTCTGCGGACGATGTCAACGGCGAGTTTGTGGCATGTTTCTGTGTAGAGTGTTTCATTTGGGTTTTGGTTTTTGCCTATGCTGACTGCGCTGGGTTGCCACTGGTAAAGTCTGATGGTGTTTGGGACGAGGTTATTGCTGCGTGATTGAAGGATGGCTTCGTCGATTGCCATGTTCATGAATGCGTTGTGGGTTTCGGTTGGGATTAAGCGCCAAGTGTCCATGGTGTTTCGGTCCTTTGTTGGTGATGGTTGGCGTTGTGTTGTTTAAAACTGTTGCGCTTGGAACAGACCATAGCCCCCTTATATAAAGGCGGGATTGTAGTTTAACTTTTGGTGTGTGACTTTTTTGTGTGGGTGTGTTATATCAGTTTTGGGAATATTGTTTGTGGTAGAATAGAGATTATTATATATTAATACATGAGATAATTTGGAGAACCGTAATGTTCGACAGATTCAAGAAAAAACCTGAAACCGAAGAACCGGTGGTAGCCGAGGAACCCAAGGTAACTGAAGAACCAAAACCTGAAATAACCGAAAAACCGCAAGCACCAGGAAAACAAAGCAAAAAAACTAAAAGAACAAAGAAATCCAGAAAACCAGCCAAAACAGCCGAAGACAATACCCCAAAAAGTCCGCAAGCTCCCATAGACGTAACAGCGAAGAAGCCGTTTATCGGCATCAAAGAATACAGTTCAGTCTCAGAAATCGCAGAGAGCATAGACAAAGAACTGGCTGAAACAAAAAGCGCGCTCGGCGAATACCTAAGGCAACTAGATGACAGACGAACAGTAGCAGAAAGAACTCAAAGAATACACAAAATAGTAGCCAAGATAGCAGACAAAAAGCCATCTGAAGGAAACTCGAATCATGTAGACCTAAACGGTTTAGAGATAGTTGTGGACGCCACCGTCTTAAACGAGTTGACAGCAATCGAAAACGTAGTGAAAAGCCACCAAAAACGCCTCATAGCTCTGCAAAAAACCCGAGAAGCACTACAAACACTCGACCATGCAGGCGCCACAGAAGGCATAACGTATCTAACGCTTGAAAAAGAAGGAATCCCCGAACAAATTCTGCTAAAACTCTAAAACACTTATGGGAAAAGGATGCCTCTGATTTGAGCCGTTTTGAATCCCTATTAACCAAGATTCATAACAAGTTCAAAGACTACTGCGAATTCAGAAGCATCTGTCCTTACTTCAACCCTGCCCAGTTCACATGCACTAACAAAGGCGGCTCACACTGCGGAAAATACCGCCGCTTCAAAGCAAAAGGCGCCACCCACATCAACAACACCAAACAAAACAATGAAGCACTTAGGTTACAAGAAGATTTTTGATTCTCGCTTGAAATCGTCGCAACTTGAGGAGCCGCTTGAGGATCCATCAGCCGGTTGCTCTTACTTTCCGTCGTTATGAGTGAAACAAGTTATCTTCTTCAATACAGTTTCTTTTTCCTTTGTTAAATATGGCTTCTTCCTTGTTGTTGCAGACGTAGTTGCCTTGCAACTGGCAGTGTGAAGAGTCGCGGGTCAAACTGATGCCAAAGCGCTGGGTTCTGTTTGTTCCAGATCTTGTGTCTTGTACGGTATTATTCGAGATTTGTGTGTAATCACTGGCTATGACAAGCCCTATCTGGCCACCGCTCTCACGGAAACCATTATCCATGATTATGTTGTCGTTCAGAATGCAGTATGTAGCGGATATCGTCAGGTGAATTCCGTACTTGCCGTTTCTGAGGATAAAGTTGCTTTCGATGTCGCAGTATGATCCGCCAACTATGATTCCACTGTTATATGCGCCACTCACTTTGTTTCCTTTGATACTACTGTTTGCGCATTCAACAAGAATTCCATTATAACCTCCAGAGCAGTAATTATTTGCTATTTCAATTTGATAATTGGTATTGTCTATATCTATTGCTGCGTAGGTGGCATTATCTATGTTAATAAAACTGTTGCATTCAATTTTTGTATGGCTACAATCTATGGCTTTGATACCGTACTTCCCCATATACACAATATTTCCTTGCACTTTAACGTTCGATACCGAAGAGTTGTGAGCGGAAATGCTTATTCCCCCAGTCATTCCTTGAATGACATTATTGATTATATTTATGTTATATACGGCCTCAAAGCCCTTATGACTGCTGATTTCCACTCCAAAAACTATGTTAACAATATTCCTGTCGCGAATAACATTATTTGTGATTGTACAGTCGTGGGTGCCATCTTGTATCTCGATTCCGTTTGATCCTCCCGCTCCGTGCGTAGGCCTGTCAATATGCTCTATGATGTTGCTGTCAACGATGACGCTTACGCAACCCTGATTAAGTGCTACGCCGTCGCCAGCAGGGCTAATGATGTGATTGTACTCTACCAACCCGTAATTTGCCTTGGTGAAGTCTATCGCCGCAACCAGCGCGTTCTTGATTGTTACACCTGAAACGATTCCGCCCGTGACATTGTTAAAGTAAATGCATTTCTGCCCTGAAACCGGGCAGTTACCGCCCGCGTTGCCGTCCACTATTCCCGATGTAAGAGCTACATGATAGGTGTTTTCAGATTCAATCAGGACATCATTCACATCATCCGCAAGTTTCAATGTGCCTTCAATCTTCACATGCGTCCAAGAAGACACGTTCAAAGTCTTATCAACTTCTAGCATGCCTTTCAGGAGCACCGTTTCCATCCAGTCCCTGTCTGGTGTTAGGTTGTCAAATGCCGCTTGAATAACCGTGGCGGAATTTATGCCTTCATAGGTTATGTTGCCATACTTGTCTTTAGCGCAGTATTTTCCAGACTCGTAAGCCACCGTGAATGATGGTGTTCCAGAATAATTATAATCAGATATTGTAAAGTTTCCATAATAGTCAAAAAGGATTTTTGCGCCTTGATACTCTTGAATGACTTTTACATTGGGCGGAATCTCAAGAGAGGTATCAAAATGAACATCTTTTAGAAGTATCGTTCCACCAGAAATTGTAGCATTACCTATGGCTGCCGCCTGAACCGCCGAGGCGTTCGTGTTGATCCAGTCAAGATGTAGTGAGGAACCGTTCTGCAACGCGTAACAAAATGGCATTAGATCAGTAATCAAGTAGGGTAGCTTAGTAATCAAGTAGGAATAAGGAGCCTGAGTAGTGTAAACCGGTGGGTTCCAACTCGCTGATACTGTGTTGTTTATTTCATCGGTATCATACTCGCGATTCAAGACATGTGCCTCCGAACCAGTGTTTAGGCCTATATCAGCGTCAAAGTTGATAGTTACAGCTACACTTAAGAACAAGGCTGAAAGACATAGAAGTAGCACACAAAACTGGCTAAACGTTAGTTTCCTCAACGATACTCGGACCGTCGGAATGTTGCATTCACTCAAATTGTTACTCCCCCAAATTTGTTAGTGTCTGCATAAGGTGAATGGGAATCTTTTACTGTTTAAGAGGTTATTTAGTCTTTGTAGACTCTCGTGTAACCTTTGTGTTTTGAATGGTTCGTTTTGTCAAGTTACTCGTTGGCATTAACCTCACAATTTAATTGGTGCACCTAGCTTAAAGCATTTATTGTTAGTCAGGGAACTAAAAATAAAAACAACCACCCTTATCCTTTTTTATGTGATTTTTCACAGTTAATTTCAAATAAGATTTTTGACAGAAAAGCGAATCTCGGCTAGGGCGTCTATGTTTTTTGGTGTTACAAAAGTGTTACCGTAACAGTTTTCAGCTTACAAGTACGGTGTTTGGTTCGTTTTGTTTATATATGTGTGTTGGAATGTATGGTGTGCAAAGAGGAAACTTAAGCATGGGTTCTAAATCCCCGAGAGGCGAATTCGCCGCAAGGCAACTTAAAAAGAAACGGAAAAACTTCCGTTGGTCAGATCGTTACTTTAACCGCCGCATGCTCCGCTTAGACGAGAAAGTAGACCCGCTACAGGGTGCTCCAATGAGCCGCGGTATAGTCCTAGAAAAAGTAGGTGTTGAATCTAAACAGCCTAACAGCGCCATACGCAAATGCGTCCGCACACAACTCATCAAAAACGGACGTCTCATAACCGCGTTCCTACCAGGAGACGGCGCCCTAAACCTCGTAGATGAACACGACGAAGTCATCGTTGAAGGCATAGGCGGCACCAGAGGCGGCGCCATGGGAGACATCCCAGGAGTCCGCTGGAAAGTCATCAAAGTTAACGGCGTAAGCCTAAACGAACTCGTCTACGGACGCAAACAGAAACCAGCACGGTGACAAGAGTGAGCAAAGTAAAACAAGACATTTTACTCTTCCAAAAATGGACCTTTAACGAAATAGAGGTCAAAGACCCAGGCTTAAAACGCTACATTAACCTGACGCCCATGACTCTGCCACACAGCATGGGACGCCACGAACACCAACGCTTCCGCAAAGCACGCGTAAACATCGTAGAACGATTCATAAACGGCTTCATGCGCCCAGGCAAAAACGCAGGCAAAAAAGCCCGCGCCACCAACATGGTGAAACACGCTTTCGAAATAATCAACATACGCACAGCAAAAAACCCCGTAGAAATCCTCGTAAACGCAGTAGAAAACTCTGCACCAGCAGAAGACACCACACGCCTCAGCTACGGAGGAGTCGTCTACCACCTATCCGTGGACATCGCACCGCAACGCCGCATAGACCTAGCACTACGCAACCTAACCGAAGGCGCACGCAAAAACGCAGCTAACAACCCCCGCAGCCTACCAGAAACAATAGCAGACGAACTAATCCTAGCAGCAAACAACGACATCAAAAGCGCAGGCGTAGCCAAACGCAACGAAATCGAACGGATAGCACAATCCAGCAGATAAAACTGCAGTTTTTCTCTCTATATTTTCTCAAAAACAGGCGTTTCACACTCTAAATCTTAGTGTGGACCTCCACAACATCCCCGTCTTCCAAAACAAAATTTAACCCAACTTTTTTGGGACTAAAGGGCAAACGCTTAGCCCACACCATGGCAAACAAGAAATTCTGAACAAACTCTTTGTGAATATTCTTCGCTAAATCATTAATTGTAGCCCCACGTTTAAGCGTAAACGGGCGACCCGTATCTTCCCTTGAACCGGGGTCTTTAGTGTAGATGCGAATAACCCCTAAACTGTCAAAAAGTGCTTTGCCTAACTTGTCAAGGCCCTCTTTATTTTCACACGACATAGCGATAACAGGTAACTTGCCATTAACATGCTTCTTCAGTATACGCAGGTTCGCTTCAGCGCCTTTTAGGTCCAACTTGTTTGCTGCAATTACCGCTGGCTTATAGGTGGTGGTTTCAAAAATTGCATCCTCTACATCTTCCAACCGGACATCACCGCTGATTCGTACGATGGCATCGCGAATTTTGTATTCTCTCAATAAATCTTCTACATCACACATGCTGCAATCCATCAGGTGGCCAATAAGGATAACTCTTAACGCGGTGCCCGCATGGCGACGGTCGATAGTTACCCGTCCACTTGGCTTGTTTACCAAGATGCGACTCTTCTCTAACTCAGCTAAGATCAAGTCTAGCTGCTCAATAGGATTACGTGATAAATCAACCATCAAAATCACGCCATCAGCATTTCGTGCCAAACCAAGCGTGACATTTCCTGTTCCCCGGCCATCTGCACTGCCCTTCATCACTGCTGGTGCTTCAATAAGCTGTAACTGCACATCACCATAATTCATTATGCCCGGTACTGGTTCATGTGTACTGTAAGGTGTAGGTGTAACAAGCACCTTTGAATTTGTTGTGGCACTCATCAAGCAGCTTTTACCCACATTTGTCATGCCGATCAACACTATCTGCGCCGAGCCTTCTTTTTGAATGAAAAGTTTTGGTCCACCACTGCTCTTGCCTACGCCCTTCCGCTTTTTATCTTCCAAGTCACTGCGGATAACCGCAATCTTCCTCTTGATTTCGCCGCGCAGCTTCATTGTGCCTTTGTGCTTCGGAACGTACTTTAGGAATTCCTGCATCTTTTCCATTTTTTCTCTGGGGGAACGGGCAGCTTCAACCTCTTCCCACTTATCCATAGCTTCAGGAGGCAAATTCGTCGGCATACAGCTTCAGCCTAATACTTCACCAAAACAGGTTTAATACAATTTCTAATTCACACCTAACCACGTGTTTAAAAAAATGCGCCAAATAACCTTCTTTATACGTGTAATAAACGCTGAACTGCTATGATAAAGTTAAAATAATTGGAAGGACAGTTGTGTTAACGCACTATAATTTAAGGAAAAACTATAGGAAGGAATAAAAGATGAGCAAAAGCGCGAAACCCCACTTAAACCTCGTAATCATGGGGCACGTTGACCACGGAAAATCCACCACTACAGGACACTTACTATATGTAGCAGGAGCAATCGACGAAAGAACAATCAAAGCCTATCAGGATGAAGCGGACAAAATGGGCAAAGGCACATTCAAGTACGCTTGGGTGCTCGACAACCTCAAGGAAGAACGAGAAAGAGGCGTAACCATCGACCTTCGATTCTTGAAATTTGAAACAAACAAGTACTTATTCACAGTCATAGACGCGCCAGGACACAGAGACTTCGTCAAAAACATGATCACAGGCGCAAGCCAAGCTGATGCAGCCGTGCTCTTTGTTTCAGCTAAAAAAGGCGAGTTTGAAGCTGGAATCGGTCCAGGCGGACAAACACGAGAGCACGCGTTTCTGGCTTTCACCCTAGGCGTCCGCCAAATAGTAGTTGCTGTCAACAAAATGGACGACATCACAGTTGAATGGAAACAAGACCGATACGACGAAATCAAAAACGAAGTTACCCGCATGCTGAAAATGGTAGGTTTCAAAACTGACAAAGCACACTTCATACCCACATCAGGCTGGACAGGCGACAACCTAGCCAAGAAAAGCGACAAAATGCCCTGGTACAAAGGACCAACTTTGATGGAAGCGTTGGACCAGCTAGAATTACCGCCTAAACCAACTGACAAACCTTTACGCGTTCCCGTCCAAGACATTTACACAATCACCGGCATAGGCACAGTTCCTGTCGGCAGAGTCGAAACAGGCGTGCTCAAAGAAGGCGACCCCATCATTTTCATGCCGTCTAACAAGAAAGCCGAAGTAAAATCAATTGAAATGCACCACTCCAAAGTTACAAAAGCAGAGCCAGGCGACAACATAGGCTTCAACGTTAGAGGCATAGGAAAAGGTGATGTACACCGCGGAGACGTAGCAGGACCCGTAGACAACCCGCCCACAGTAGCCACAGAGTTCATCGGACAAATAATCGTGATTTACCACCCAACCGCAATCGCCGCCGGATACACACCAGTTCTACACTACCACACAGGACAAATCGCTTGCAGATTCACCGAACTAATAAAGAAGATAGATCCAAGGACAGGACAAGTCACTGAAGAGAACCCCAGCTTCCTGAAAACAGGTGACGCAGCTTGGGTAAAAATGGAGCCACTGCGCCCGATAGCCGTCGAGAAATACACTGAATTTCCCGAGCTTGGCCGCTTCGCTGTCAGAGACATGGGCACAACCGTTGCTGCCGGCGTCATAAGAGACATAACCAAAAAGGGAGCATAAACTTCCCATCTTTATTTTTTTGTCGATAACTACTTAACACATATTTTCTTGCAATGCAATAGATCGAATGGATAATTTTGTTCTGCTGGCTTCACTGAAGCATAGAAAACTGTTATAGAACACTTTGCCAACTGTTCCAATCCATTACGCACGTTTGTTATTGTATCGTTACAACCACAATTTTTAAAATCCTACATAAGCGCATTATATAGCTTGGTCGTTCTAGCACAGAGGTGAGTATTAATGGGTTCTCGAGTTAGAAAATCAAAGAGGCCCCTAACTAACAAGGAACTTCGTTCCAGCTTAAAGAGAGCAGATATCCGAGAAAACTTTGTAGAAATAATGGAGAACGTTTCATTAAGGAATGTGCCTTTAGAAGAAAGGCGAAGAGAAGCAAAAAAACCATTATTCTTAACAAGATATGAATGACAAAGCTTCACCGCTTAGCAGAAGCGGAGCACAACTAGAAAGCACTCTTCACCAGTAACGTTTTTGGACTGGTTTCCGCATTCTCGCTTATCACGATTTTTTACTTGTTATCCTTCGCGGGGCTGCATATTGTTCAGGGGGCAGAAGTGAAAATAGACATGAAGTTCTGGGGGTAAACGAGTTTAACTTATGTCTGATTCTGCAGAATAGTGGTTTTTCCCGTGAAACCTTGTTTTTTCCTTTTTTTAAAGTAGTTACTGCCAAGTTTCCATCTTAGCTGAATGTGCACTCTTTTAATTAATCCTCTTCTCTCTAAAGAATGTAAACTGCGGCTAATTGAGGAGTACTCCTTTGTTTTATAGTCAACTGGCTTGCCAAAAACCAGTTCAGCAAGTTCCTTCGTTGTCATTTCAGGCTTAACTTCGAGAAATTCTAGTATTCTTCTTTGATTTTTTGATAAGCCCGCCGTTTGAAAAACCCCAACTAGTAAGAATCCATTTTTCACTTAAATCGTTTATTCTCTTCGAGTAACTACAACGATTTGGCTAATTCCTCGACTTTGGTTCTTATATTACTGTAAATTCTCTCGGTAGCTTCGTGTTCCTCGTAGTAAGGATCTTCAATATTCCATACGACAATTCTGGTTTCGCATTCTGGACATTTTCTTAAAACGGCGCTTTTATGTCTATGTTGCATGGCGACGATAACATCGTAATCTCTCAAGTTTTTCTCATCCAAGCTTTCTGGATAACTTTTCAAGTATTGCTCAGCATTAACTCTTTTCAAGTAATTTTTTGTTTCCCTCGCTATTGGAATAGCAACGTGTAATCCAGCCGAATCAACATCTAAGTCAGGTCTCAGCTTCTTCAATAAAGCCTCAGCATATGGGCTGCGATAAGCATTTCCCGTGCAAACGAACAGAATTTTCATATTAAATTTACGTTGCTTTTCTCGGATTTAAAGGAATTCTTGGATATCACCGCAGTATGGAAATTCGAAATAATCGGATTTTAATGGACGCGTAGCAACTCGTGGAAGCTCTGTTTGAATACGTATACGATAAAATGAAGAGGACTAGGTTTTCGAAAAACGAAAATAACATAAAAGGCGACAACATAACCGCAACAGTGGAGTAGAGCCTTATGTCTGGGACTGAAACTCTTGTTCCTTATTTGAATGGAAAGAAGAAGAATGGTGAAGAACCTACCATTGTTGTTGACAGCCGCGAAGCGAGCACTGCTGCCAAGATTGTTAAGGGTTTGATTGAGCGGGGTGTTAAAGTTAAAACTCAGGCTCTTGAAAAAGGCGATTATATTCTGTCTGACCAGTGTGCGGTGGAAAGAAAAACCGTTACTGACTTCGTTTACACGCTTACTCGAAGATACCTTTTTGACCAGTTGTTCAGGCTCAAGGATGCCTATCCAAAGTCGCTGGTTCTCTTAGAGGGTTACCTGCCAATTATTTACAAGTTCAGCCACATCCAGCCTGCAGCAATTTGGGGTGCAATGTTCAACTTGGCAAAGAACGGCATAGCAATTGTTAACACGAAGTCCTACAAGGAGTCAATTGACTTCCTCTACGTGGCTGCGCGGCAAGAGCAAATTGTGGAAAAAAGAGCTCCAACAGTTCATGCCTTCAAGAAAACTGAAACCTTGTCTGATGCCCAAGTTTTTCTTGTTGCTAGTTTGCCCAACATTGGAAGAGAAAAAGCAACGGCTATACTCAAGTCCTATCAAACACCTTTAAACGCGTTCATCAACGTGGACGACTGGTCAAAAACGGTTCACGGACTCGGACCAGTGATAACCAGCAAAGTTAAAGAGGTGCTAGGTACACCCTACAAAGAATAACCTATTACTCGCTCTGAAAGAGTGATTATAACTTGAGAACTTAATTCCCGCTTCACAAACAATAAAACACACAAATCCTCCATTTTAAGTATCAAAGTTAAAAAGATGGAGTAAAATGGAAAAAGTAAGGCTGGTTCTGACTTTAGTTACAATAGCCATTGTTGTTGTACCTCTTTTAGTAATGGTGCTTGCTTACCAAGGCAACCTTGTAGAATTGTTTGTTCCTCCTGAGATGACTGAAATGGCAGACGGTTTAATGGGCGGTGACGCCATGGATGGCTCCGGGCTGGAACCTCCTACTCTGGTGGGTGAACCAGAATACGACCCCGAAACACAAACGTTCTCAATTAGTTTCCAATTCGAGAACCCCTTTCCTATGGATATCACCATTAACTCTTTAACTGGGAACATTGAATGTGCTGAGCACCGTTTTCATCTGGGCGTTGCCAGTCTCAGCGAGCCAGTTAGCATAGACGCGGGCGAAACTGGAACACTGACTGTTCTCGGCACTTGGACAGACGAGGCAATTACCCACTTTGAAAATGCACATGAAGAAGAACTTGTTGACGCCGTTTTGCTGGACTTAGCTGTAGACATCAGTGGACTTCAGCTTGAAATGGGTCAAGGTCAGATGGAGCAGAATATTCAGGTTCCTAATCCAGCACTAATGGAGTGAAAATATGATGAACCCAATTTTAACGAAGTTTAACTGGTTTGCTCTCGCTGGCGGCGCTACAACACTTGCAATGATTGCGGTGTCACTGGTTTATCCTTGGTGGCAGCTTACAGTGGGTGATAACTTACTGACGGTGGATGCTTCACCTATAAACATGAACTTAGGGTTCCTAGACACTTCTTTCACCATACCGTTCATATGGGCGCTTAACATCATTAGCATACTAAGTCTGCTTGCAAGCGCCATCACCATGCTGATTTACGCCGTTATACCGAGAAAACCCTACTCAAAACACCTGCTTAACTTCGGCTACAAAAAACCATTGTATACAGTACTATTCTTCGCGATTGGCCTAATTGCAACAACGATGATTTGCCAAATGGTGCTAAACTTTAGTATTCCCTTGATGGGGTCAACAACCAGCACATTACCGATACCTTTCGTCTCTGGCATGAGTCTGACGGTTCTCTTATCTGCAGGCTTTGGATGGTCTTTTTGGCTAGCTACATTAGCCGCAGGACTCTGTATAGCCGCGAGAATATTCCACAAAAAAGTAGCTACAGCCGAATCTCACGTAGTCATTACCGCCGCACCTGAAGCTAGAGCGCCTCCAATCCCAGCTGCCAAATAGCCACTAGCTCCCTCTATACTTTTTAGCCTAATCCATTTTGTAACCATTTTTAAACGCTAAAAGTTTAAAGGGTGAGGAAAACTATTCTATGATCTCCCAAAAGAGGATAGCTGCAACTATCGTGAAAGGGGCTGTCGGCTAGTTTGGTCCAGGCTATGAGCCTCGGGCGTTCGTGACCCCGGTTCAAATCCGGGCAGCCCCACCACCTTTTGGGTTCAATTGCCGTCGACAGTTAGCCTACACATTTCAGGCTCTGAATTTTTCAGACTTCAACCTTTAATTAGTATGTGAAATTCACAATTCTTTTATCGCTTTGGGAACTACTTGTTCCAGAGTGGGTGTCAATGGCGAAGATTAGGGACTTAATGTCCAAAAAAGTGATTACTTTACAGGCACACGCCTCGATCTATCAAGCTGTGAAGCTTATGAATAAAAACAAAATCGGCAGCTTGATCATTGTTCGCAACGGAGAAACCGTTGGAATCTTGACGGAGAGAGACTTGCTCAAAAGAGTCCTAGAAAAGTGCAAAAACCCTAAGGAGACTCACGTTTTCGAAGTAATGACAAGCCACGTTATCACAGGAAACCCTGACATGGAAATCTCCGAAGCCACCAGCCTCATGTTTGAAAACAAAATTAAGAAACTGCCTGTAGTTGACGGAAACAAGCTGGTCGGCATAGTCACCCTGACAGACATTGCCCGCGCCACAAGCGTTAACGAAGAAACAATTGAACTGGTTCAAAAACTCTCCAATATGCACATTCTGGGGCATTAGCTTAGAACCCATAACATACTAATCCACCTGTTTTAGATGAGAAGACAAGTTTTCTGACTGGAGGTTCTGAACCCATTTGGGTTTGGGGACGGGCAGTCCCGCCATCTCGCTTTGCCTTTTTTTGAATGTTGAACCTTGGAGTCGAAACCCATAAATTTCATTTTTTAATTCAGTTATGTAGGAGATGAAATTTTTTGAAAAAAATCGGAGATTTAGTTCAAGAGGCTGATTGGAAGGCGGAGAAGCATGTGCCAGTGATTGAGTGCGCGGACGCGGTTAATGCTGATGAAGTCTTTGAAGTTAAAGTTACTATAGGCAAGGAGATTGCTCACCCGAACACCACTGAACACCACATCAGTTGGATGTCGCTGTTTTTCCACCCTGACGGCGAAAAATTCCCCTATCAAATAGGACGCTACGAGTTTAGTGCGCACGGCGCCTCAGTGCAAGGCCCAAACACCAGTTCCGTATATACACATCACGCAGCAACAGCTTGGATGAAAACAAGTAAACCGGGAACCCTAATCGCAGTCTCAATGTGCAACATCCACGGACTATGGCAGTCTTCAAAAGAAATAAAGCTCAAGTAGCCTCTCTTCCTTGTTTTATCCAATTGGCTCGAAGGGCAAAACATCGCAACTATCTTCCTTTTTCTGGTTTTTTCAAGATCTAACCTGTTTTTTCCATTAGCCCCCAATAGGACTATATAGATTATGGGGAATACGCCTAAAAACCACCCTTCCTCTATATAGGAGTGAATAGTGTGAGGTGAAATAAAACAAATGCTGTCACGAGATTGTGATGGTTGCTCACAAATGAAAGCTTGTAGCGTGCGCTACAGAAAAGTCGGGAAAGGCGGAAAAGTATACTGTCCAGACGGCACAGCCCACCTAGTAGATGAAAACGTTGAATGCTACGCTGCAAAGCTCTACGAGAATTTCATAAAGGCATAAGCCCTCCGAAATCACCCAAGCAATTTTTCTATTTATATTTAATTAACAGCGGCTTTTATCTGAGCTTCATTTCTTGATTCCTACGAATAACTCTCTTCCAGTCATCAAACCATTCTTAAGATACTTAGACTTTAAACCCGCTGCCTTCATAACCTTCAGAGTATCTTTGATTCCATACAGCCCAAGTTCATGCTTGTCCACGAAGTATTTAGCGTCTTTCCCTTTTTCAGCAATAAGTATATGCATGTTCAGAACCGCGGTAGCCTGACGGATTTTCGTGAAGTTAACTCTCGCGATTTTTGCGTCTTTGCCGTCATAGGTTGTGATGCGTGGCTCACCTCTCACATAGAACGCTTTCGCATGTGACGGCTCAATTAACAATAAGCCCCCTTTTTTGAGGTGCTTGGAAAAGTTCCTAATAGTTTTCTCTAGGCTCACCTTTGTTTTCACGTAACCGATTGAACTCAGCAAGCAGGTGATTACGTCAAACTGTTTCTTAAGCCGCATAGTTTTCATGTCTGCCTCTTTGAAGGTGACGCCCTTCACGTTTTTTCTCGCAATCTTCAGCATGCTCTTGCTTACGTCAACACCAATGCATACGAAATCATCTTTCAAATACTTAAGGTGAAGCCCCGTGCCGCAGCCAACATCGAGAAGCGAGTTTCCTTCTGACTTCAAATATTTTATGATTAGGTTCTGTAACCTGACAGCCTCGTCTAAATAATCCTTGAAGGAATAAACCCTATCGTAATACTTCGCGAGCTTGTTATGCAAAATTTGCTTAGACATGCCAACCATTATGGATTTTAACACCTAAAAGTTCTACGCCCAAAAATTGCCCTGAAGACAAATTGCGGCAAAAAAAGAAGGTGTTTACGGTGCCTTGGTTTCCACGCAGACATCGAAAGGGGGGTGCAAAGGAGGTTAGTGAGAGATTTTAACGACCTTTTTTCTGGGGAAACACAAGGTCCGCAAACCCTGCTACTGCATTCATCTGAAACGCTTAAAAAACCCGCGAAGAAACAACCAACCTACGCTGTGCAGAGTGCAGTTAAAGTGAACCAGAGTTTTTTGGGGGAGGCGGGTCCTGCTTCAACTAAAGGAGAAAGAGAGAAAGGGAGGGATCCAAACGGAACCAGATTCTTTGAAGCAGGATTTTCCGACGCTCACAATACCCCCTTTTAACAGGAAATAAATAAAAAACATATGAATCCAGAAT